>JAKFEZ010000056.1:0-61861 GCA_036675435.1 Ramlibacter sp.
GACAGGTCCATGCGGTCGGCCGGGTCGTTGCTCGGCCGAACCGGCGCTTTCTCCCGGTTGTTGAGCGGCAGGTAGTTGTACAGACGGCGCAGCATCAGCAGCGCCTCGACGTCGTTCTCGAACGCCAGGTCGGCGACGCCGCTGCGCGTGGTGTGCGAAATTGCGCCGCCCAGTTCCTCGGCCGTCACTTCTTCGTGCGTTACGGTTTTAACCACCTCGGGGCCGGTGACGAACATGTAGGAGCTGTCCTTGACCATGAAGATGAAATCGGTCATGGCCGGCGAATACACCGCGCCGCCGGCGCACGGGCCCATGATCATGCTGATCTGCGGCACCACGCCCGAGGCCATCACGTTGCGCTGGAACACGTCGGCATAGCCGCCGAGCGAAGCGACGCCTTCCTGAATCCGCGCCCCGCCCGAATCGTTGAGGCCGATCACAGGCGCGCCCACCTTCATGGCCTGGTCCATCACTTTGCAGATCTTTTCCGCATGGGCTTCGGACAGGGCGCCGCCGAACACGGTGAAATCCTGGCTGAAGACGAACACCAGGCGGCCATTGATCATGCCGTAGCCGGTGACCACGCCGTCGCCCGGCACCTTGTTGTCCTCCATGCCGAAGTCGGTGCAGCGGTGCTCGACGAACATGTCCCATTCCTCGAAGGTGCCTTCGTCCAGCAGCAGTTCGAGCCGCTCGCGTGCGGTGAGCTTGCCCTTGCCGTGCTGGGCCGCAATGCGCTTTTCGCCGCCGCCCAGGCGGGCTGCGCCGCGTTTCTTTTCAAGCTGTTCGAGGATGTCTTGCACTAGGGTTTCTCCAATGTCATTGATTCGTTCGAGGGCGCCGTTCGTTCGCTTCCCTGGGCGTTCAGCAGGCGGCGCGCCGCTGTCGATGCGGGCAGCCTTCCTTGGCTCACCTCGGCGGCGATGTCCGGCAACAGGCGCCGGACCTGCGGGTCCTGCCGGAACGCCTGCCTCAGCCCGGCTTCGATGCGCTCCCACATCCAGCCCAACGACTGGGTCTGGCGTTTTGCAGCGAGCCTGCCGCCGGAGCCCTGTAACGTGCGGAAGTCCTCGACCACCTGCCAGAACTGATCGACGCCCTGCCCCTGCAAGGCGCTGAGCTGGATCACCTGGGGCTGCCATACGCCGCTGTCGTGCATGTGGTCGGGGTGCCCGTGCTGCCCGAACAACCGCAGCGCGCTGGTCACCTGCGCCCGGGCACGGGTGGCTGCGTCAGGGTCCAGGTCGGCCTTGTTGATGACCACCAGGTCCGCCAGCTCCATCACGCCCTTCTTGATCGCCTGCAGGTCATCGCCGGCGTTCGGCAACTGCATCAGCACGAACATGTCGGTCATGCCCGCCACTGCGGTTTCGCTCTGGCCGACGCCCACGGTTTCGACGATCACCACGTCGTAGCCGGCCGCCTCGCACACCAGCATGGCCTCGCGCGTTTTCTCGGCGACGCCGCCCAGCGTTCCGCTGGACGGGCTGGGGCGGATGTACGCCATCTCGTGCACGGAGAGCTTCTCCATGCGGGTCTTGTCGCCCAGGATGGATCCGCCCGAAACTGTGCTGGAAGGGTCGATGGTGAGAACGGCGACGCGGTGCCCTTTGCCGATCAGGTAGAGGCCCAGCGCCTCGATGAAGGTGCTCTTGCCGACGCCCGGCACGCCGCTGATGCCGAGGCGAAACGACTTGCCCGTGTGCGGCAGCAAAGCCGTGAGCATCTCGTCGGCCTGCGAGCGGTGATCGGCGCGGGTGGATTCCAGCAGCGTGATGGCTTTGGCGATGGCCCGGCGCTGCGCGGGTGTGCCTTGCCCGAGGATGCCATGCACCGATACCGTTCGCCCTGAGCTACTCATTTTTCGGCGAGCGCCTTTCGGATCTGCATGAGCACGTCCTTGGCGCTGGCCGGGATGGGCGTGCCCGGCCCGTAGATGCCCTTCACGCCGGCGTCATACAGGAATTCGTAGTCCTGCTGCGGCACCACGCCGCCTACGAAGACGATGATGTCGTCGGCGCCCTGCTTGCGCAGCTCTTCGATGATGGCCGGCACCAGTGTCTTGTGGCCCGCCGCGAGCGTGGACACGCCTACCGCGTGCACGTCGTTCTCGATGGCCTGGCGCGCGCACTCTTCCGGCGTCTGGAACAGCGGCCCCATGTCGACGTCGAAGCCGAGGTCGGCGAAAGCCGTGGCGACCACCTTGGCGCCCCGGTCGTGCCCGTCCTGGCCCAGCTTGGAGATCATCACGCGTGGACGCCGGCCCTGCTCTTCGGCGAATGCGGCGATTTCCGACTTGAGTTTCTCCCAGCCCTCGGCCGAGTCATAGGCAGCTGCGTACACACCGGTCACCTTTTGGGTATCGGCGCGATGGCGCCCGTAGACTTTCTCCAGCGCGTCCGACACTTCGCCCACCGTGGCGCGCAGCCGGATGGCCTGGATGCTCAGGTCCAGCAAGTTGCCGGCGCCGGATTCAGCCGCAGCCGTGAGCGCGTCCAGCGCGGCCTGCACCTTGGCGCCATCGCGCGCCGCGCGGATCTGCTGCAACCTGGCGACTTGCTGCTCGCGCACCATTACGTTGTCGACCTCGCGGATCTCCAGCGAGTCTTCGGTGGCCAGCTTGTACTTGTTGACGCCGACGATCACATCCTTGCCCGAGTCGATGCGGGCCTGCTTTTGCGCCGCCGCGGCCTCGATCTTCAGCTTGGCCCAGCCGGAATCCACCGCGCGCACCATGCCGCCCATGGCCTCCACTTCCTCGATGATCTTCCAGGCCGCATCGGCCATGTCCTGTGTCAGCTTCTCCATCATGTAGCTGCCGGCCCAGGGATCGATCACGTTGGGGATGTGCGTTTCTTCCTGGATGATCAGCTGCGTGTTGCGGGCGATGCGGGCCGAGAACTCGGTGGGCAGCGCAATGGCTTCGTCGAACGAGTTGGTGTGCAGCGACTGGGTGCCACCGAACACCGCCGCCATGGCCTCGATGGTGGTGCGCACGATGTTGTTGTACGGGTCCTGCTCGGTCAGCGACCAGCCCGAGGTCTGGCAATGGGTACGCAGCATCAGGCTCTTGGGGTTCCTGGCGTCGAAGCCCTTCATGATGCGCCACCACAGCAGGCGCGCCGCCCGCATCTTGGCCACCTCCAGGTAGAAGTTCATGCCAATCGCCCAGAAGAACGAGAGCCGTCCGGCGAACTCGTCCACGTCGAGGCCCTTGGCCAGCGCGGTCTTCACGTACTCCTTGCCGTCCGCCAGCGTGAAGGCCAGTTCCAGCGCCTGGTTGGCTCCGGCCTCCTGCATGTGATAGCCCGAAATCGAGATCGAGTTGAACTTCGGCATGTTCTTGGCCGTGTACTCGATGATGTCGCCGATGATCCGCATGCTCGGCTTGGGCGGGTAGATGTAGGTGTTGCGGACCATGAACTCCTTGAGGATGTCGTTCTGGATGGTCCCCGACAGCTTGTCCTGCGACACGCCCTGCTCCTCCGCCGCCACGACATAGCCCGCCAGCACCGGCAGCACCGCGCCATTCATGGTCATGGACACGCTCACCTTGTCCAGCGGAATGCCGTCGAACAGGATCTTCATGTCTTCCACTGAATCGATCGCCACGCCGGCCTTGCCGACGTCGCCCGTCACGCGCGGATGGTCGCTGTCGTAGCCGCGGTGCGTCGCCAGGTCGAACGCGACCGAGACGCCCTGCCCGCCGCCGGCCAGGCCCTTGCGGTAGAACGCGTTCGACTCCTCCGCCGTGGAGAAGCCTGCGTACTGGCGGATGGTCCAGGGCCGCGCTGCGTACATGGTGGCCTGCGGGCCGCGCAGGTAGGGCTCGAAGCCGGGCAAGGTGTTGGCGTGCGACAAGCCGCGGGTGTCCTCGGCCGTGTAGAGCGGCTTCACTGCAATGCCATCCGGCGTGACCCAGTCGAGCGCCTTCAGATCGCCGCCGGGCGCGGACTTGGCTGCGGCCTTGGCCCAGGTTTCAAAGGGGACGTGCGGCGTTTCGGGCGTGCTCATGGGTCGGCGCTTTCAGGTTTCCGTGTTTTCCCGGAGTGTACCTCATTCATAATTATTGATGCAAAACTCAGAACCTGGCTAGAATCCGGGCATGAACGCTGTATCGCTGGCGCCGCGCGCCCTCTACCAGGAGGTGGCGGAGCTGCTGCGCCAACGCATCTTCCGCCGCGAACTCGAGCCAGGCAGCTGGATCGACGAGATGAAGCTGGCCGAGGAATACGGCATCAGCCGCACGCCCTTGCGCGAGGCGCTGAAAGTGCTGGCCGCCGAAGGCCTGGTGACGATGAAGGTGCGGCGCGGCGCCTACGTGACCGAGGTGTCCGAAAACGACCTGGCCGATGTGTATCACCTGCTGTCCTTGCTGGAAAGCGACGCGGCCGGCGTTGTGGCGCAGCGCGCGACCGACGCGCAGCTGAAGGAATTGCAGTCGCTGCACAAGGAACTGGAAGGCGCCGCGGGCAACCGGGACAAGTTCTTCGCGCTCAACGAGCGCTTTCACATGCGGCTGCTTGAAATTGCCGGCAACCGCTGGCGCGACCAGATGGTGGCCGACCTGCGCAAAGTCATGAAGCTCAATCGCCACAACTCGCTGCTGAAGTCGGGGCGCATCGAGGAATCGTTGAACGAGCACCGTGCCGTCATGGAAGCGCTCCTGAAGCGCGACGCCAAAGCCACGGTCAAGCGAATGCAGGAACACTTCCGCAATGGGTTGGAGGCCGCGGCGTAACATCGCAACGATGCAAGGCCCCACCTCCCGCACCCGCCGCGCCCTCGCGATCGTCGTTGCAGGCGGCCTCGCCCATGGGCTCGTTCGCGCGCAAGCCGCACCGACGGGGCCCGCATGGAACGCCGACCGCCTGCCGCTGCTCATCACGCAGCTTCGCTCCAGCCCGCACATCCGCGCCTTCCTGATGGACCGCGGCGGCAGGGCGTTCGAACACTACGGGCCGAAGACGACGTCCACCACGCGGCTGAACATCGCGTCAGTCACGAAGTCAGTCGTGGCGGTCCTGGTCGGCGTTGCCATCGCGCGCGGCCTCATCGAAGGCGTCGACGAACCGTTGGCCGCTTTCTTTCCAGAGCATGCACAAGGTCCCAACGCCGCCACCCTGCGCCGGGTCACCTTGCGGCACCTGCTCACCTTGTCGCCGGGCTTCGACCACAAGGGGCTCGACGCCAACACCGACTACCCCGATTTCCTCCAGCGACTGTACGCGCCCGAACTGGTCGCGTACGCGTTGGGACGGCCCCTGGCGCAGGAGCCGGGAAGCCGCTTCTACTACAGCAACATCGACGCGCATCTGGTGGCTCTGGCCCTGTCGCGCCGGGTGAAGGTCCCGCTCGCCGAGTTCGCGCGCGACGAACTGTTCCGGCCGCTCGGGATCGGAGCCTTCGAGTGGATGACAGGCCAGGACGGCGTTCCGAACGGGGCGTCCGAGCTGCGTCTCCCCGCCCCCGACCTGCTGCGCATTGGCCAGATGATGGGCGACGGCGGCCAGTGGCGAGGCCGGCAGGTGGTGCCGCGAAGCTTCGCGCAGGAGGCCGTTTCCCGAATGGTAGAAGCCGACATCGCACCGCGGGGCCGCAAGGATCTGTGGGGCTACGGCTACCTGTGGCGCACCGCCTCCACGCCCGGCGATGACTTGCCCGCTTTCTACGCCGCCGGCTATGGCGGGCAGTTCATCTACGTCGTGCCTGCGCTCGACCTCGTCATCGTCGCGCTGACCGACCAGGTCTCGCGTGAGGTCGCCGGGCGTACCGCACTGATCATCCGCGACTTCGCGGTACCTGCGGCGCGCTGACGCGTGCTAGCGCCGCGCGTCGTAAAGCGCCGCCGCGGTGTCATTCGGCGTGAACACTCCTGCTTTGAGGGCGTGTTGTCGTACAGACGAAAGGCCCCTGAGCGTCTACAAGGGGTGAAAGGAGTTTCCGATGAGCGATGACATACCCGGCCAGACGAACGACGAAGCCACGGCCCGCCAGGACGAATCGACTGAACCGCCGGTTCATCATGCTGCAGGCGGTCTTTCCGACCGTTTTGCGCTGGGCTTCACCAGATTCATGCGTTTCGGCGCCGATGTCTTCTTCGCCAAGCGCTATGGGCACCGGGCGATCGTTCTGGAAACGGTGGCCGCCGTCCCGGGGATGGTAGGCGCAATGATCACGCACCTGAAGTGCCTGCGCCGGATGACTGGCGATGACGGCTGGATCCGCACGCTGATGGAAGAAGCCGAGAACGAGCGGATGCATCTGATGACGTTCGTCGAGATCGCGAAGCCAACGGCCTTCGAGCGGCTGGTCGTCCTTTTCGCGCAGTGGATTTTCTATGTCGGCTTCTTTGTGCTCTATCTGGCCTCTGCGCGCACCGCCCACCGCGTCGTCGGCTATTTTGAAGAGGAAGCCGTACTCAGCTATACGCTCTATCTCAAGGAAATCGACGAGGGCCGCTCACCGAACCTGCCGGCTCCGGCGATTGCGAAACACTACTGGAAGCTTCCCGCTGACGCGACGCTGCGCGACGTGATTCTGGTCGTGCGCGCCGATGAGGCGCATCACCGGGACATCAACCACGGCTTCGCCAGCAAGCTTGCCGGAGAGCCCTTCAGCAAGGCGCAGACGGCCCCCTATCCACCACACGCCAACGAAATTCGCCTGCGTGCGTGACATGACACCGGCTGTTCCCTCGGAACGCGGTCAGAACGCCGCAATTCCCGTCTGCGCCCGCCCCAGAATCAGCGCATGCACGTCATGCGTGCCCTCGTAGGCCATGCGCGCGATCCAGTCGCCTCCCTCTTGGCTACGGCACGGCTCCCCGTTATCTCAGCCGCGCAGCTTCTCGCGCTTGACCACGATACCGGCTGCATCGCGATCCCAAGTATCGGAGGTGACGCCATCCTTGCGCAGGTCGACCTTCTGGATCTTGTTCGTGACGGTCTTGGGCAGAGCGGGCATGATGCGCACGTACCGCGGCAGCATGAAATGGGCCATGCGTGGGATCAGGAATTGCAGCAGTTCCGCCGCATCGATGGCCGTGCCGGGCCGGGTAGCCAGCACCACCATGACATCGTCCTCGCCGTCAGCGCTTTTGACCGGGATCGCAGCCACCTCCTGTACCGCTGGATGCGCCAGCACTTCGCATTCCACCTCCTGGGAAGAAATGTTCTCGCCGCGCCGGCGGATCGTGTCCTTAGCCCGGTCGACAAAGAAGTAGTTGCCCTGCGCGTCCCTTCGGAACACGTCGCCGGTGTGGAACCAGCCGTTGCGCCAGGCCTTCGCCGTCGCTTCCGGCATGCCGTTGTAGCCGGATGTTATGGCCCAGGGCAGATCGGCCCGCACGATCAGCTCACCCGGCTGGCCTTCGGCTACCTCTTGGTCATGCTCGTCTACCAGGCGGCATTCGATGCCGTCACGCGGCTTTCCGCAACTGCCAAAAGCCTTGGTGTTGAGTTCAGCGACGAGGGGGCAGGAGACCTCGGTCATGTTGAAGCCGGTCTTGTAGCTGAAGCCGTAACGCTCGGCGAGCAGCACGGTTTGTGGTGTCACCGGGCCGAGCGTCACGACAGTCAATGGATTGTCCTTCTCACCTTCGGCAGGCGGGGCCTTGGACAGGAACTCGGTCATGGCGCCCACCAGCCCTGCCGTGGTGCAACCGAACTCCTTGACCTGGTTCCAGAATTTTCGGCTGTCGAACCCATCCACCAGAAGGAAAGATGCGCCGCGCACCAGCGCGGCAAAGATCGTGTTGGTACCCCCGACGTGGAACATGGGCAGGTTGACCAGAATGCGATCGTCCGGGCCCATATAGCCGAAGCCGCCCAAGGCAGCTGCGTACAGCTGCAGGTAGGACACCAGCACTCCCTTGGATGGGCCGGTGGTGCCCGAGGTGTAAATGATGCCGAAGGTGTCCCAGGGCTGCGTTGCGGGCATGGTGCCCAGCGCGGCAGCGTCACCGTGCAAGGCCGCATCCGGGTACAAGCGCCGCGCCCCGGGGGCAACTCCCGCATAGTCCCCCGCGGTGACGATGGCCTCCAGCTGTGCCAAGTCGATGTCGTGCAGGCGCTCCATCAGGCCGGCATGGCACACCATCAGCTTCGCACCCGAATTACGGATCACATGGGCCAGCAAGTTGCCGCGGAACGAGGTATTGATCGGGCAGAACAGCGCGCCCAGGCAGTTGGCGGCAAACCAGACCAGGAGCATGGTCTTGCCATTGGGCAGCCAGACGCTGACCGGGTCGCCCCGGCGCACGCCGAGCTGGCGCAGCCCGTCGGCCACCGCCAGTACCTTTGTGCGTGTCTCGGCCCAGGTCCACTGCGTGCCGTCCTCGAAAACCGCGAACACGCGCTCTGGCGTGACCGAAGCCCAGTGGTCCAGCAAAGGCGCCAGCACCGATCGATCTCGCGAAGGCATGGCGGGATTGAACCAGGGGGGATTGAAACTTCCTTCGAGGAACATCGAGACTTTCCTGATGATGTGACGCGGACCGGCCTTGCGACTTCAGCGGCCAGTGAACGTTGGAGCGCGCTTTGCCAGGAAGGCGGAGATCGCCTCCTTGGCGTCTTCGCTGCGTATCGACCGCGCCTGATTGAAAGCCTCCATGGCGACGATCTCCTCGGCCGTCGCAGTCTCGGCAGCGTTCAGGTTGGCCTTGATGTAGCGATAAGCCAGGGGCGGGCCATCGGCCAAGCGGCGCGCGAGGCGGGTGACCTCGGCCTGCAATTCGGCGTCGGGAACGACCTTGTTCACCAGGCCAATGCTCAGTGCCTCGGCCGCCGGGACACGATCGGACAAGAAGAACAACTCGCGGGCCTTGGCCGTGCCCACCAGCCTGGTGATGTAATAGCTGGCCCCGAGTTCACCCGAGACGCCGATACGGGCGAACGCTGTGGTGAAGAATGCCGTGTCCGAAACGATGCGGAAATCGCAGGCGCCTGCCAGCGCCACGGACGCGCCGGCGCACGCGCCGCGGATCATGGCGATGGTTGGCTTGGGCATGCGATGAAGCAGCAGCGCGCCGGCGCTATTGCCGACTGTGCGCGCGGCCGCACTGTCGATGTCGTTCCACAGCGGGTCGTCCTTGAACCGAACCCATTGCGCGTCGTTCTCGTCGATGGACTTGAAGTTTTTCATGTCACCCCCCGCGCAGAAGGCGCGCCCCGCACCGGTCAGCACAACCACGCGGACTTCCGGCGATGCGGCGGCTTCGCGCAGCCGATCGTTGAGCATGCGGATCATGGACACGGTGAGTCCATTGAGCGAGTCCGGGCGGTTCAGCGTCACGGTGAGGACGCCGTTGTCGAGGTGTGTGAGGATATCGGTTTCGATTTGGAGTCTCCTTGCGCCGAACAGGATCAGCAAAGTGTTGCTGGCAATAGGCGGCTGGGATCGCCACCCATGCCAAACATGGTTCAGGCGGTGCCCGCGGCCGAAGTTGTCGCTGCGAGCTGCTTCTCCAGGGACTTCAGATCGAAGTAGTCGCGCTTGGCGATGATCTTGCCGTCCTTGAATTCAACGATCCCTGCGTACGGTACGAGAATCTCGCGGCCATTCTTCATGTAGGCCTCAGTCCCCTCGACGAACAGCGTATTGCCACTTTCGACCATCAGGAACTGCTCGAACTTGGGGTTGCTCATTCCCTTGCCGAATTTCGCAAGGAATTCCAGCACGGCCGCCTTGCCATTGAGCGGACGCATGGCCCGGTTGGGGTAGGAAATGATGTCGTCGTGGTAATACCCGGTCATCGTTTCCATATCCCCGCGTGACCAAGCGTCGAGGAAATCCTTGTAAATCTGGCTTATCGTCTTCATCCGCTTGTCCTTGGTTGGTTGGTTTGGTTGGTACGTTGGCGTGCACTCAGTCGAGCGTCACACCCGAACGCTTGATCAATTGCGCCCATTTGTCATGGTCGTTTCGCACCAGGGTTGCGAACTCCGCCTGCGGGGTGCCGCCCATCTCAAAGGCCATGTTCTTCATGCTGGCGATCACATCCGGTTGCCGGAGCACCTTGTCGATTTCCGCATGCAGCCGGGCCACGATGTCGGAAGGGGTTTTGGCGGGCAGGAACAGGGCGCCCCAGCCGTAAGCCTCGAATCCGGCGTATCCCAGTTCGGCAAGCGTCGGAACCTCGGGCGTCAGCGGGGAGCGCTTGGTTCCGGTGACAGCCAGCATGCGCACTTTTCCATCGGCAAGAAACGGCTTGATGGTCGCGTAGTCGATGAAGATCGAGGATACCTCGCCGCCGACGAGCCCAACCATCGCCGGAGCACCGCCCTTGTAGGGGACGTGAAGCATGTTCAGCTTGGCCGCTTCGTTCAGGCCAAAGCCGAACAAGTGCAGCGAGGTTCCCGAACCGACCGAGGCGTAGCTGTCGTCGCGCCCTTTAACTTTGGCGAGGTCGACAAACTCCGCCAGCGTCTTGACGGGCACCTTGGTCGGATTGACCACAAACCACAAGGGTGTACGGATCACGTCCGTCAGCGGAATGAAGTCCTTGAGGGGGTCGAACGGCAATTTCTTGAACAGGCTGGCCACCTGCACCAACGGGGGCCCATTGAAGAGAATGGTGTGACCGTCCGGTGCGGACTTGGCAACGAAATCGGAGGCGATGGTCGTGCTTGCACCCGGCTTGTTTTCCACGACGACGCTGACGTTCATGGATTCGCCCAGTTTCTTGGCCACCGTGCGCGCGATGAAGTCATTGCCGCCACCTGCTGACGTGGGCACGATGATCCTGATGGGTTTGTTGGGGACCGGAAAGGACTGGCCCAGGGCCATGCCGCCCGTTAGCGTGGCGCAGGCCGCCACGGTCATCTGGATCAGCATTTTCCTGCGGTTGCTGGATTTCATTCGTCTGTCTCCTGTGTAAATAGACTGCGATTGCATCTGCTATGGCTTGACTTGCGACCCGCATCGCAGCGGGTGCTTGTGTCTCGGCCGTCGTGGAATCAGAAGCTGTGGCGGACGCCGATATCCAGGCCGGTGGATGAAGCGTTCGCAGCCGTGGTGGAGCCGCCCAGGGCGGCACGGGCGCCGCCTGAATTCTTCACGCGGGCCAGATTGGTGTACAAAATGGTGCGCTTGGACAGATTGTGCGCATAGCCGAGCGCCAGCTTCCTGGATTCCGGTTCACCGGCGGCATCGGTCTCGTACACCGAGTAAGAAGCGCGGATGGTGCCGGCGCCAACCGGGACCAGGCCGCCGATCATCCAGCCCTTGGCATCCACCGTGCCGTTCTTGTCGCGGCTGAGAATCGCCATGGCGCGGACCACGCCCAAGTCCCACGAACCGCCGATGTTTGATTGGCGGACGTCACCGGCCGCGTACTCAGTGCGGCTGGTGGCCACGGCCACATCGAAGGGGCCCTTGGCGTAGCCAACACGCACGCCCATGCCGCGGCCGTCGTCGTCCGTTGCCAGGCCGGCCTCATTATTTTCCCCCAGGTAGTACATGCCCTGGCCATAAAAGCCGCCCAGCTTGCCCGGCAGGTAGTAGCCGATGCTGTTGGACGCGCGAAGCGAGGTGACGCCGGTGATGATGGACGTGAGCATCTGGGTGGCGCCTACGCCGACGTTGCCGAACGGGTCATACATACCCAAATTCCAGTATTGCGGTGTGACGTCACGACCCAGGCGCACTTCACCCCAGGCGCCGGCCAGGCCTATCGTCGAACGACGGGAGAAGACCAGGCCCTGGCCGCCGGCCATGCCAGCCAGCGCGCCCCCGCTGGCCTGGTTGTTGGTATTGGTCGCTCCGCCGGTGCCGTTGTCGTTGGACAGGCTGGCTTCCAGCCAGAACGAAGCGGACAGGCCGCCGCCCAGGTCTTCGGTGCCGCGAAAGCCCACGCGCGAGGCGTTGTAGCCGGAACTGGCCAGCTGGGTCTTGTCAGTCAGGCTGCCACGGCCGACCTGAAGCGTCGCATCGACAATACCGAACAAGGTGACGGACGATTGGGCGGAAGCCGTGCCGGCAGCAGCCAGAACAGCCAGAGCAATCAGGGACTTTTTCATTCAAGTGTCTCCAAAAAAAACATAAATCTCCCCGGGGCCAGCCTCCTCTCAGGGAGACTTTCGTTGTTGCAAGACTCGACGCTCCCCAGGGAAAAGCTGGCGGCAAGTCGATTCAAATGAATGTGAGCGAGGCGCCGTTGCTGGCGCATCAGAACGGGCTACGGGCCGGTGCCTGCCGTCGGGCTGCTGCTCATTCCGCGGCCCCGGCCTCGACAACAAAACTCACGACAGTCGCACACGAGCCACCGATGTTGAGCGTCTGCAGTCGGCGCGCTCCCTCGATCTGGCACTCGCCTGCCGTGCCTGTCACCTGGCGCGCCGAGTCCCATACCATGCGGGCACCGGTGGCGCCCACCGGATGGCCGCAGCCGATCAGGCCGCCACTCATGTTGACCGGGCAGCGCCCGCCCGGCGAGATAACACCTTCTTCAACGGCCTGCCAGCTCTGACCGGGTGCCGTGAGCCCCAGGTGGTCGATCGCCACGTATTCGGTGGTGGTGAAGCAGTCGTGCGTCTCGATGCCGTCCATCGCCTGCACGCCGGGTACGCCGGCGCGCCGCCACGTGTCTTCAAGCGCCTGGCGCAGATGCGGGAACACGTAGGGCTCGTTGCGGCTACGCTCGAACTTGTCCAGCAGGCGCAGGCCCGCGTTGCGGTGGCCCCAGCCACTGATGCGCGGCAACTGCGCCAGGCCACGCCCGGTGCGCTGGGCATGGGCCTGCGCAAAACGCGGCGAGGCCAGCACCACGGCGCAGGCGCCGTCGGTGATCTGGCCACAGTCCTGCCGGCGCGTGCCGGGCTCGATGATGGGATTGGCCTGGTCATCGTCGGTAAAGCTCAACGCATCGAACTCCCACTTGCGCGTTTGCGCCAGCGGGTTGCGCCTGGCATTGCCATAATTGATTTCGGCAATGCGGTTGAGGTGACGGCGATCCAGGCCGTAGCGGTGTTCGTACTCCTGCGCCACCAGGCCGAAGGAAGCCGGCCACATGAAGGTGCAGTCGAAGCCCTCGCGGCCCTGCCATGCGGCGGCGTTCTGGTTGACCGACGACTCCTTGCCCGGCAGGTTCTTGAACTCTTCCACTCCGAGCACCAGCACGCAGTCGTAGCGTCCCGCCTCGATCTCTGCCATCGCCGTGAGGATGGCCAGCGACGACGAAGCGCAAGCGCCTTCGTGCCGCATCGCGGGCACGCCCCAAAGTTCGGGCACCACTTGCGCCACCATGGCACCAAGGTGGGCCTGCTGGCGCTGCAACTCGCCAAATGCATTGCCCACATGGATGCTTTGCACGTCCGAGGTGTCGAGAGCACCGGCTTCCAGGGCGCCCAGGGTGGCTTCCCGCATCATGTCCGAAATGTCTTGTCCGTGACGCGACCAGGCCTTGGCAAAGTCCGTCTGGTAGCCGCCGAGAATGTAGGTGGGTTGGCTCATGTGTCTCCGATGGAGTTGGTTTCGGGGCGACTTCAGGCCAGGCCCGGCCAGTCGGTTTTGATTTCGTTGGCGTCGGCCCAGCACGCATGGGTGCCGCTGCTGATGCGGTGCGGCAGCATGATGCGCGCCACCGGGCCGGCTGCCAGATCGCGCGCGTCGAGCACCAGGCATTCCGATCGGTCGGCCTGGAGGTCGCTCACGAACGTCACGACATAGCCATCGTCCTCGGATTGCGCGTCATGGCAGGGCGCCATGGGCGATTCGCTGCCGAAGCGGTCCTCGCCGAATAGGTACTGCTGCGATGCGCCGGTGGTGTGGTCGTAGCGCATCACACCGTCGAACAGGAACGAACCTGGGTGAGCCACCATGTTGTAGGAATAGCGGTAGGGCTTGCCCCAGTGGCGGGCGTTGATCATGCCGAATTCGAGGTATCGCTCGTCCAGCCGACGTTCGCTGACCGCACCGGTGCGCAGGTTGAAACGCCACTCATACAAGGTGGGGCCATAGCGTTCCGGCCCCAGCGTGGTGCCGGTGTTGTCATAGCCCTGCTTGGGCATGGGCGTCTTCTGGTGAAAGCCGTGCAGCACGAGCTCGTCGCCTTCCTCCCAGGCGTTGAGCCAATGCAACACGTAGGTCGGGCTGGCCTCGAACCAGCGCACGCCGGTCTGTAGCGCGTGGCGGCGCGGCACCACGGCAAAGCGCGCGGGCTGACCTTCACGGTAGATGAGCTTGTGCTTGCCCTGTTCCAGCAGCGCCTCGTCCCAGTGCAGCGGAAAATCGTTGAGGATGGCGAAGTTCTCGGTGAACACCATGTCGTGCGGCAGGCGCGGCCCCGGCAGCGGCACGGGCACGTAGTGCACCAGGCGGTTGTGGCGGTCCACCTCGCCATAGTGCATGTAGGGTGCCTGCTTGCCATAGTTGAAGAACAGCAGATCGCCGGTGCGAGGGCACACCTTGGGGTGGGCGGAGATGCCGTTGTCGGGCAGCACACTTGCGCCCCAGGCGTCCACGCCTTGGGCGTCCAGCGTGCGGGCATCGAAGCGGTAAGGTTCGCCGCACTGGTAGAACGTGGTGAGGGCCTTGCCCGCATGCACGATGACGTCCGTGGCCGAGGTGTCCTTGAGGCCGCCGCGCGCACCCCATCCGGGGCGCTGGGCCAGCGATGGCTTGTCGATCAGCCCGGCATACAGCGCCTGGCCTGCGGCCTGCTCCTCCATGAAGCCCTTGGTGCGCAGGAATCGATTGCGGTATTCGCAGCGCCCGTTCTGAAAGCTCAGCATGTGCAGCATGCCGTCGCCATCGAACATGTGGTAGGTGCCCAGCGGCTGGTGCACCGGGTTCTGCGTGTTGCGCAGGTAGACGCCGTTCAGGCGCCTGGGAATCTCACCGATCACCTCGGGGTCGGTCACGGTGTACTCGGTGTAGTTGGGCGCAAAGGCGCCGCTCATCAAGGGGTGCGTGCCCGGCTCCAGGGTGGGTTGCACCCGGTCGACGATTTCGGCTTGCATTTTGGCGGGCTCCTCGGCGTCAAGCAGCAAGTGCGGCAAAGCGCCGGCTTGCGATCGTGTATTCGTGCGCGAGTCGATCGACCACCGTGGCGAGCGGCTCCACGGCCTTGATGGCGCCCACGCCCTGGCCCGCCGCCCACAGGTCGCGCCAGCGCTTGGATGCGACGGGCTGGTTGGAGTCATAGCTGCGCGGTGGCGCAGCGGGCAGCTGGTCGGGGTCAATCCCGTTGGCACGCAGCGAAGGCTTGAGCCAACTGGCCGGCGTGCCGGTGATGCCGGCACTCACGATCAGATCGTCGGTGGTGCTGTCCACCAGCATCTGCTTGTAGGCCGGGTCGGCCATGCTCTCCGTGGTGGGGATGAACCGCGTGCCCATGTAGACCATGTCGGCGCCGCCGGCAATGGCGCCCGCCACTCCCCAGCCGTCGCTGATGCCGCCGCCCAGGATCACCATGCCGTCGAAGAACTCGCGCACCGCGCTCACAAAGGCAAAGGGCGACAGATGACCGGTGTGTCCGCCAGCCCCCGTCGAAATGCAGGCCAGGCCGTCGGCCCCAGCCGCGGCGGCCTTGCGCGCCAGCGTGAGGTTGGTCACATCGGCAACAACGAGGCCGCCGTAGCCGTGCACCACTTCGATCGCGGGCTTGGGGCTGCCCAGTGCGGTCACCACGAGGGGTGGGCGGTACTTGGCAATCCGCGCCAGGTCTTCGGGCAGGCGGGTGTTGGACGAATGAGTGACCAGATTGGCGCACCAAGGGCCGATGGTGCGTGCCGCTTGCTCGTCACGCGCGCGCGCCAGACCCTCGGTGATCTGCGTCATCCAGTCGTCCAGCGCCTCGACTGGCCGTGCGTTGGGCGTGGGGAATGCTCCAACGATGCCCGCCTTGCAGGCCGCCAGCACGAGATCAGGGCCTGACACCAGGAACATGGGCGCGGCAACCACAGGCACCTTCAGGCGCCACGGCAGGGTAAATCGCGTCATTCGCTGACCTTGAAGCTGGCCCGGCGGCAGGCGGCACTGAGGGTGCGCGGGATATTGCGTTGATTCATGGTGTTCTTCGCTCGTTTGGGTTAGAGAATTGTTCTGAGCAAGGTTGCGACGCGCCCGGGCTGCTCCAGCGGCGTCATGTGGCCGGCTTGCTCGATCCATTCAAGTCGCGCGTCGGGAACCGAGGCCGCGAGTTCTTGCGCCAGGGCGGGTGGTGTGATCCTGTCATCGCGACCGCACATCACCAGCATCGGAACGGACAGCCTGGCGAGGCTTTCCCGGTGGTCGCCGCGTCCCGCGACTGCGCGGTGCTGCCGGATCGCGGCTTCCCTGCCGACTGCCAGCATGGTCTGTCGCAACTCGGAGATCAGAACTTCATCCGCATGATTAGTCGCGTTCGTGGCGAACTGCAGGATTCCTTCCACCACATTGGGGAAATCGCGTTCGATGGCGGCGATGGTCTTCGCCCGCACGGCCGCGCCTTCGGACGATTCGGGCCGCGCCGAAGTGTCCAGCAATGCAACCGCACTCACTGGGCGGGACGCATTGGCGAGCATTTCGATGGCGATGTAGCCGCCCATCGAAAAACCGCATAGCACCAGCGCCGTGGAAGGCGGAACATCCGCCACCTGGACCCACGCGTCGCGCGCCATCTCGGCAATGCTGGCCTGCGTCAGCACGTTGGCAATGCGGATCTCGGCATGATCTGCCAGCAAGGGCGCCACGCGGCTCCAGATATGCGCCGTATTGAGCATGCCAGGGATCAGCAGCAGCACCGGCTTCATGCGGCCTCGATCACCGGCCGGCAGCCCGGATGCGCCGACGGTGTCACGCATGGCCCGCAGCAGCGCTTCCCGGGGTTTCTTCGCAGTGGCCTGGGTGCTCACAGGCTGCAGTCTTCCCGAGCCTCAAGCATGCGCGCGACAGAGAGCTGACGACGTACAGCCTCAATGGATTCGCGTTCGGTAGCGGCATACAGCGCATCCGCATCAACGACCGGCCGGCCAAGCGCAGCTTCAAACGCATTGCGCGAGTCGATGGCGTCGTATTGGCCGCGCCCCCCCGCACCCAGGTTCGACCGGAAGATGCCCGCAGCGCTCACCGGCAGGAAGTCTTCGTACGTCAGTGGTTCAGCGGCAACAACCGCTGCCTCGACAAGGTCCTCGACACTGGCGTTGTGCAAGTCGATCGTCCCTCCGATGTTTCCTGGCAGCACCGCATACCGGAAATAGGCCAGGCCACGCTGACGTATCTCTTTGAGATCGCTGGGAAACGTCTCGAAGGCGCGTTCGAGTGCCGCGCTGTAGTCGGGCGCACCGCGCGGGACGGCGGTCAACAGTTTCTCGTAGAGCGCGCGACCTGACGACGTGAGTGCGATGCCGCGTTGCTCGATTTCACCGAAGCGGGCTGTATGCGTACCCATTCCATCGGTGAAACGAACCGACTCGGGCCTTGCCTTGAAGCTGGTCTGGCGCAAGAGCAGGGCGGGCGTATGCCTGGCGGGACCCTCTATGAGATCTTTGGGCTGCAACGACCGGACGCGCATTTCCTGTTGTGCCGCGTCGATATCCAGGGTCTTTGGCGTCAGGTGGTTGATATGGGGACGCTTGAAACAGGCGACGTCCGCCACAACCGGGTGTGCCTGGCTGATTTTTCGGTATTCATCCTGGCCGACGACTGCTTCACCGCACCAACGGAATGTGTCCTGCGCCAGGGCAACAAACTCGCGTGCCTCGTCGACATCGAGCCCGCCCGCCGACTCCGCGAGATCGATCAGCTGAAGTAGACGGGGCCGGAAGACTTCGCGAGCCTGCAATAGCGCTGCGACACGCTGGCGCAGCGGCACGTCTTCGATCAGTTCGAGCCGCAGCATCGACACGAAGATTCGAAGGGGTGCCGAGTGGCCTCGGTCGCCGATCGGGCGGAATGCCGTCGAGTGAACGGGCACACCGGCCGGCGCCAGGTCGTAGTAGCCGACCGGATGCATGCCCATGACCGCGAACAGGCGGCGCAGGCCGGACAACTCACCCGGTGTGCCTACACGCACGGCGCCGTGCTGCACGACATCCAGGTCAGCAGCTTCGCCATTCAGCGCAAGGCCCGTGCGGACCTGCGGATGTGCATCCATGACCCGCGCGTTCACATCGTGGACCAGGGCCAGGAGCTCAGCGTACGCGGGAACCTCTTGGGCATACATGTGTGCCATCGCAGCAGCGAATTGCCCCCGTATTTCGTCAGCGCTCAGGAAAACTCTTGTCATCGAAAACCTTTCGCGGCGCCCCTGGAAAACGGGAGCCACTGGTGATGACGTGCAGTCTAGGAAGGCCTTGCCGAACGCTGCGGCGATGTTTCGATATATTGGTTATAGTTTCGATATGTCAAACAAAACCGTTGACCGCGTCATCCCCCGCCGTGTGCCGGTCGGGCTGGCCGAATACGAGGGCGATCGCCAGTTCGCGACAACGCTGGCGCGCGGACTGGAGTTGCTGCGCTGCTTTACGCCGGACGATCCGGTTCTGGGCAACAAGGATCTATCACGGCGTTTGCAACTGCCGGGCGCTACGGTCTCGCGGCTAACCTACACGCTGATGGCCATGGGCTATCTGGCCCAGGCCGAATCGAATGGCAAGTACCGGCTTGGCAGCGCCGTGCTGTCGGTGGGATATCCGCTCCTGGAGTTGTTCGGCATGCGGCGCCGTGCCCGCCCGCACATGCATGAACTATCGGTGGCCCTGGGTGGCGCCGTATGGATCGGCATCCGGGACCGCCTCAACATCGTGTGCATCGAGGCCAGTTCGCATCACAGGAAGGTGCACGCACTCGACGTAGGGACCAGCCTTCCCCTCGCGGGCTCAGCCGTCGGACGTGCCTGCCTGATGTCAAGCCCCCCGGCCGAGCGCGAATCGATCCTCAACCAGTTGCGGGTCAAGGAGCCTGAGCAATGGCAACGCTACGGCAACGAGCTGCAGCGCAACCTGGCCGAATTTTCCCGCTACGGCAGCTGCGTCTCGGTGGGAGAGATTGAACCCGATGTCCAGGCGGTCGCTGTGCCGCTGGGCCGCATCGACAGGGGTGAGCCGGCGGCACTGAATTGCTCCTTCGGGGGCAAGCCACTCGACCGCGGCTGGCTGCAGCAGGAGGTCGCGCCGAGGTTGCAGATGCTGGCGCGGCAACTGATGTGAACAGCGGGCCGCACTGAACCGAGGCTCAATGCTGCCGCACCAGGTAGTCGGTGTCCAGGTCGGCAAGATGGGCGCACCCGAGCAAGCCCAGGTTTCGATCGATTTCCTCCTTGAAGATCTCGATGATGCGGTTCACCCCCGCCGCTCCGGCTACCGTCGCACCAAAGAGCATGGGCCGTCCGACGAAGACCAGGCGTGCCCCCAGGGCAACCGCCTTGAGAACGTCCGAGCCACGACGAAAGCCCCCGTCCACCATCACCGGAAAGTCCCTGGGAACGACTCGCACGATGTTCGGCAATGCCTGCAGCGAGGCCATCGCTCCATCGAGTTGACGACCCCCGTGGTTGGAAACGATCACGCCATCCAGGCCATGTTCCACCGCCAGCCGGGCGTCCTGGGGATGCGAAACCCCTTTGACCAGGAGCTTGCCGCGCCACATGCTGCGCATGTACTTGAGATGCTCCCAGGTGAGCGCGTCCCGGCCCTGGCGCAAGCCCCCCGGTGGCTCTTCGGTGATGCGAAAGCCGTGTTTGTCGGCGGCCACATTCGTGAAACGCGGCACGCCATCCCTGAGCAGCGTCTGGGCGAACACCGAGGCGGACCAGCGGGGATGAAGAAGGCCATCCAGGAACAGCCTCAGGCTGAACTGGAAAGGAATGGTGAACCCGGCACGCGCATTGTTCTCGCGATTCGCGCCGATGGGCGTATCGATCGTCACGACCAAAACCTCGACACCCGCAGCTCCGAGGCGATCCATCAGCTGCCCGATCCGTTCGATGTCGCCGGGGATGTAGCCCTGGTACCAGATCCCGGGAGCCTCGGCCTGCACGCGCTCCAGGGGGACGTTCGACAAGCCGCTCAGGATGAAGGGGATCCCCTGGCCGACAGCCGCGCGGGCGAGATGCAGGTCGCACAGGTAGGAGCAGATCGAGGTGGCCCCCATGGGGGCGATGCCAATCGGGCTGGCGTAGCGCTTGCCCCATAGCTCCACCGCCTGGACACGCTGCGCCACCCCCATCAGGCCGCGTGGCTGGAACTGCCAGGCATCGAAGGCCTGCCGGTTGGCGCGCAACGTAAAACCATCCTCCGTGCCGCCCGCGACATAGCCGCGGATTGCGGGGGGGAGAAGACGAAGTGCGGCTGCCTCGAAGTCAGCTACGGAAAGAAGACGTTTCATACTCATGCTCTTGGTGAATACCAGACCTTCAGGCGCCGGACCGCGACGCCATCGCTTCCACCTGCTGCCACCCTAGCTCGGCGACGCGCTGGTAGCGTTCGCCCATGGCCTGTGCGTCGGCACTGGACGCGGTGCCGCGCGCCACCCGCCCGCGGATGCCGTGCAGGATGGCGGAGAAGCGGAACATGTTGAAGGCGATGTAAAAATCCAGGTCCGGGATCCCGGCGCGTCCCGTGCGGCGGCAATACGCGGCCACGTAGGCGGTCTCGTCCGGCAGGCCCTGCGCAGCCAGGTCCCGCCCGCCGATGCCGCCCAGGATGTCGGGCGGCATGCGGAACATCATGGCGTTGTAGGCGAAGTCGGCAAGCGGGTGGCCCAGGGTAGAGAGCTCCCAGTCCAGCACCGCCAGCACCCGTGGTTCGGTGGGATGGAAGATCATGTTGTCGGCACGGAAGTCGCCGTGCGTGATGGCGCTCTCGTCACCGGCCGGGATGTGGCGCGGCAGCCACTCCACCAGCCGGTCCATGGCGGGGTGGCGGCCGGCCAATTCGTCGTCCAGGTACTGACGGGACCAGCGTGCCACCTGGCGTTCGACATAGCCACCGGCGCGGCCGTAGTCGCCCAGGCCCATGGCGGCAGGGTTCAGCGAGTGCAACTCGGCCAGCGTGGCGTTCATGGCGTCCAGGTAGTCGGCGCGCGCCAGGCGTGGCACGTCGGCGAAGCTCGCATCCCAGAAGATGCGGCCTTCCACCAGGTCCATCACGAAGAACCAGCTGCCGATCACGGTGTCGTCGGTGCACAGGCCGTGGATGCGTGGTACGGGGAAACCGGCTCTGCCCAGGGCGGCCATGACACGGGCCTCGCGCTCGACCGCGTGTGCGCCCTTCAGCAGTATGCCCGGTGGTTTGCGCCGCAGCACGTAGGCGCGCAGCGGCGTGCGCAAGCGGTAGGTGGGGTTGGACTGCCCGCCCTTGAATTGATCGACCTGCAGCGGTCCGGCGTAGCCCGGCACGTGGGTCTGCATCCAGCGCTCGAGCGCTGCTTCGTCGATGCGGTGCTGTTCCCGCACCGCCATCGTGCCGCCGAAGTCGTTGGCGTCCGTCATGCGGCGGCGGCCTTGAGCGCATCGCGCTTGATTTTCCTGGCCAGCGACCACTTGTGCGTCTCGGTCGGGCCGTCATAGATGCGGAAGGCGCGGACTTCGCGGAACACCTGCTCCACGATGGAGTCGCGCGACACGCCCGAGCCGCCCATGACCTGGACGCAGCGGTCGGCCACACGAAACAGCGCGTCGGACACGGCAACCTTGGCCATCGAGCTTTCTGTGGTGGCCTGGGAGCCGCCGTCGAGCACGCCGGCGCACCAGTCGATCATCAGCGCTGCCTGCTGCAGGTCGATCAGGTTCTCGGCCAGCATGAAGCCCACACCCTCGTGATCGATCAGCAGCTTGCCGAAGGCCTTGCGGGTGGTGGCATAGCCGGTGGCGATCTCGTGGGCACGCGTGGTGCTACCCAGCCAGCGCATGCAGTGCGACAGCCGCGCGGGCGACAGGCGCACCTGGGCGTAGCGAAAGCCCTCGTCGGCGGCGCCGAGCACCTGGGCGTCGGGAACGCGCAAGCCGTCGATGATCACCTGGGCGTGGCCGCCGGGCATGGAGCTGTCGATCGTGTCCAGCACCCGTTCAACGCGGATCGCCGGGTGCGGCAGGTCCACCAGGAACATAGTGGCGAGCGCATGCTCCCCGGAGCCGGTGCGCGCCATCACGATGCCCACTGCCGCGCCCAGCGCCCCGGTGATGAACATCTTGCGGCCGTTGATCAGCCAGTCGCCACCCGCCCCGCCTTGTTGCACAGCAGTGGTCTGCAGCATGGACGGATCGGAGCCGGCCCCACCCTCGGATGCCGGCTCGGTCATGAAGAAGGCCGAGCGCGCGTGGCCGCTGACCAGCGGCGCCAGGAAGCGCGCCTTCTGCTCAGGCGTGCCGATCTTGCCCAGCAGGAACATGTTGCCCTCGTCGGGCGCCATGGTGTTGAGCGCCACCGGGCCCAGCGGCGACAGGCCCGAGCGCTTGAGCACCGCCGCCGTCTCCAGCTGGTTCAGATGGCTGCCGTCGGGCAGGATGTGAGGCGTCATCAGGCCGGCGTCGCGCGCCTTGGCCCGCAGCTCGGCCACCAGCTCTTCCGTGGGGCCGTGGGCGGTGCAACGCGGATCGCGCTCGAATGGAATGACGGCTTCGCGCACGAAGGCTTCCACGCGCTCGGCCAGAAGCCGGCTGCGTTCGGTGGGACAGGGGGTGAACATAGCAATGACTTTCAGAAGGAAGAGAGATTGGGGCTCACAGGCCGCTGACGAGGTGGCCGCCATCGACCGCCAGCACCGCACCAGTCATGTAGCGCGACGCATCGGAGGCCAGCAGCAGCAGCGGGCCGTCGAGGTCCTGCAGCTGCCCCAGGCGGCGCTGCGGGATGCGCTTGATGAGCGCTTCGCCGGCATGGGACTGCCAGAAGTCGCGATTGATATCGGTCTCCACGTAGCCCGGTGCCAGCGCGTTGACGCGGATGCCGTGTCGAGCCCATTCCAGCGCCAGCGACTTGGTGAGCTGCACGACGCCGGCCTTCGACACCGCATAGGGCAGCACGCCGCTGGCCTGCCGCAGCCCGAGGATGGAGGCGATGTTGACGATGCTGCCGCCGCCGCGTTCGCGCATGCCCGGCGCCAGCGCCTGGGCCATGAAGAACATGGCCTTGAGGTTGGTGTCCAGCACCGTGTCCCAGTCGGCCTCGGCTTGGTGTAGCGCGGCGCCCTCGCGAACCACTCCGGCGTTGTTGACCAGAATGTCGATAGGACCCACTGTCTCGACCAGACGGGCGCGCGATGCGCTGTCATTCACGTCCAGGGTGACTGTCGATGGCTGCGCGTGGCTCCCGACCTTGCGAGCAACCGCATCCAATGCCTCGATCCTGCGGGCGGCCAGAACAACTTCGGCCCCATGAGCTGCGAGAAGCTCCGCGAAATGGGCCCCCAATCCGCTGGAGGCGCCGGTCACGAGTGCCCGTTTGCCTGAAAGTTGCGCAGTGATCGCCATCCAGAAGCCTCCATATTGATTGCCATATTGTAGGACGATATCGACCGTCAATATGTAGACACAAATCTAGCAGACAATCTCTGGATGGCCAGTACAAAATCTCTGGACGCTATCACCGGCGCCACGCCGACCGACGTTCAAAGTGCATCCGATTTGGTGTTCTTCGGTATAGTCAATGGACTGGAGCTGCAGACCTTCGTGCCGTCCCAGCGACTGGTGGAAGGGGATCTGTCCGTCCAGTTCGGCGTGGGCCGAAACTCGGTGCGCGAAGCGCTTCAACGCCTGTCGGCCGAAGGGATCGTGGAACTGCTGCGTCACAAGGGTGCTGTCATTCGGTCGTTGTCGTTGCAGGACACGCTCGACGTGCTGGACGTGGCCGAACGCATGACCGGGCTGCTGGCCCGCGCGGCCGCGCGCAACAGCACGCAACAGGGCCTGGTGGTGAAGGCAATGGATCAATCACTGCGCGAGGCTGCCGCCGCCGAATCGACACTCGACGCCGCGGCCTTCGCCGTGGCGCGGCGCCGCTTCTACCGCGCCCTGCTTGACATGGGTGGCAACCGCGAACTCAAACGTCTTTTTCCCGCTATCCAAATGCCGATCGTGTATGCGCAGCACCGCCTGCCGACGCTGCAAAAGCTGCGATTGCGCGACTATCAGAAGATCGCCAGCGCGGTCAAGTCCGGTGACGGCCACGCGGCCGATGCGCAAGGATCGGCGCATGTGCGAAATGTGCGAAAGGAAATTTTGAAGCGCTCGCAGTGAGGCGACGTCAATGCCAACTGCGATCCCGGCAGCTACGCGACGCTTCGCAATCCCGTGCTCGCGTTCGCCAGGGATGCGCGGCCGGGCTGCCGCAGCAGTTTGGCTAGTGGCCGATAACAGCTTTCTAGAACGCCGCAATTCCCGTCTGCGCCCGCCCCAGAATCAGCGCATGCACGTCATGCGTGCCCTCGTAGGTGTTCACCACCTCCAGGTTCACCAGGTGCCGCGCCACGCCGAATTCGTCGCTGATGCCGTTGCCGCCCAGCATGTCACGCGCCATGCGCGCGATGTCCAGTGACTTGCCGCAGGAGTTGCGCTTCATGATGGAGGTGATCTCCACCGAGGCGGTTCCCTCGTCCTTCATGCGACCCAGGCGCAGGCAGCCTTGCAGGCCCAGCGTGATCTCGGTCTGCATGTCGGCCAGCTTCTTCTGGATCAGCTGGTTGGCGGCCAGGGGCTTGCCGAATTGCTTGCGGTCGAGCACGTATTGGCGGGCGCGGAACCAGCAGTCTTCGGCCGCGCCCAGCGCGCCCCAGGCAATGCCGTAGCGGGCGGAGTTGAGGCAGGTGAAGGGACCCTTCAAGCCGCGCACTTCGGGAAACGCGTTCTCTTCGGGGCAGAACACCTCGTCCATCACGATCTCGCCGGTAATCGAGGCGCGCAGGCCCACCTTGCCATGGATGGCGGGCGCGGAAAGGCCCTTGGCACCCTTCTCCAGCACGAAGCCGCGGATGGCGCCTTCGTCGTCCTTGGCCCAGACCACGAACACATCGGCGATCGGGCTGTTGGTGATCCACATCTTGGCGCCGGACAGCTTGTAGCCGCCGTCCACCTTCTTGGCGCGCGTGACCATGCTGCCGGGATCGGAGCCGTGGTTCGGCTCGGTCAGTCCGAAGCAGCCGATCCACTCGCCGGTAGCCAGCTTGGGCAGGTATTTCTGCTTGGTCGCTTCGTTGCCGAATTCGTTGATCGGCACCATCACCAGCGACGACTGCACGCTCATCATCGAACGGTAGCCGGAGTCGACCCGCTCCACTTCGCGCGCCACCAGGCCGTAGCAGACGTAGTTGAGGCCGGCGCCGCCGTAGGATTCGGGAATGGTGGGGCCGAGCAGCCCCAGCTCGCCCATCTCGCGAAAGATGGCGACGTCGGTCTTCTCGTTGCGGAAGGCCTCTAGCACGCGCGGCGCCAGGCGCTCCTGGCAATAAGCGGCGGCGGCATCTCGCACGGAGCGCTCGTCGTCGGTGAGCTGCTGGTCCAGTAGCAGCGGGTCGGCCCAATGGAAGCTTGCTTTGGCAGCCATGAAAAATCTCCGTGATCAATGATGTGAGCTTACTCGGGCAGCACCGCGGTGGCCTCGATCTCGACCTTGGCGCGGTCCTCGATCAGCGCCTTCACTTCCACCGCCGTCATGGCGGCGTTGTAGCTGCCGATGATCTCGCGGAAAGCCAGCCCAATCTCGCGGCCGGCGGCCAGGTACTCGCGCTTGTCGGTGACATACCAGGTCATCCGGACGATATTCTCGGGCTTGCCGCCGGCCTCGCGCAGCACGTCGGCGACATTCCGGAGCGCCTGCCTGGCCTGCACCGCAAAATCGTCGCTCTCGAAGTGGCCTTGCGCGTCCCAGCCGATCATGCCGGCAATGAACAGCATCTTGCCGCTGGCGACGACGCCGTTGGAATAGCCTTTGGGACGGGGCCAGCCGGAGGGAAGGATCACGTTCATGAGGGGGCTTTCTCGCTGAGATCTTTCAGCAGTTCGCGGGCAATGATGAGTTGTTGGACTTCGGTCGCACCTTCGTAGATGCGCAGCGAGCGGATTTCACGGTAGAGGCGTTCGACGGTCTGGCCGCTCACCACGCCCAGCCCGCCGAAGATCTGCACTGCAGCATCGATGACCTGCTGCGCGCCTTCGGTGGCCGTCAATTTGGCCATGGCCGCTTCACGGGTCACGTTCTGGCCTTGGTCACGCTGCCAGGCGGCGCGGTACACCAGCAGCGCCGAGCTGTCCACGGTAGTGGCCATCTGGGCCAGCTTGGCTTGGGTCAGCTGGAAATCCGACAGCCTTTGATTGAACATCTTGCGCGTGGTGGCGCGCTGCAAAGCCTCGTCGAGCGCGCGCCGCGCAAAGCCCAGCGCCGCAGCCGCAACCGAAGTGCGGAACACATCCAGCGTGCGCATCGCCACCTTGAAGCCCTCGCCCGCCTCGCCGACACGCTGCGAGAGCGGCACCCTGCAATCGGTGAAGCGCAGGCGCGCCAGCGGATGCGGCGCGATCACGTCGATGCGTTCGGCGATCTCGAAGCCCGGTGTGCCGGCGTCGACGATGAAAGCCGAGATGCCACGCGCGCCCGGCGCTTCGCCGGTGCGGCAGAACACCAGGTAGAAGTCGGCAATGCCGCCATTGGAGATCCAGGTCTTCTCGCCATTGATGACCGCGTCGGTTCCCTCGACATGCGCAACGCAGCTCATCGCCGCGACGTCCGAGCCGGCTTCGGGTTCGGACAGCGCGAAGGCGGCGATGGCCTCGCCCTGGGCGACACGGGTGAGGTAGCGTTCCTTCTGCGCGGGCGTGCCTTGCAGGCTGATCGCGCCCGAACCCAGACCCTGCATCGCGAAAGCGAAATCGGCCAGACCGCTGTGGCGAGCCAGCGTTTCCCGAATCAGGCAGATCGACCGGGTATCGATCACGTCTCCGGCGCCCGCCGCGCCGCCCACCGCGTGCCGCAGCCAGCCGCCGGCGCCGAGCGTGCGCACCAGCGCCCGGCACTCGGCATCGACATCGCTGCCGTGCTCATGCGGAACGTGTTCCGCGGCCCAGGCCTCGAGCTCATTGGCCAGCCGCCGATGCCGCTCTTCGAAGAAGGGCCAGGCGAGATATCGGGTGTCGCTCATGGGTGCTTTCAGTTGCCTTCGAAGCGGGGCCGCTGCTTGGCCACGAAGGCCTCGTAAGCGCGGGTGAAGTCCTCGGTCATCATGCAGATCGCCTGGGCCTGGGCTTCGGCCTCGATCGCCTGCTCGATGGTCATGGCCCATTCCTGGTGCAGCATGGTCTTGGTGATGCCATTGGCAAAGCTGGGGCCTTGCGCCAGTTCCAGGGCCAGCTTCTGCGCTTCGGGCAATACGGCTTCGGGCGCACACACCCGGTTGAAGAAGCCCCAGCGCTCGCCCTCTTCGCCGCCCAGTGAACGGCCGGTGTAGAGCAGTTCACTGGCGCGGCCCTGCCCCACGATGCGCGGCAGCATGGCGCAAGCGCCCATGTCGCAGCCGGCCAGGCCCACGCGATTGAAAAGGAACGCGGTCTTGCTGCGGACCGTGCCCAGGCGCAGATCGGAGGCCATCGCGACGATGGCACCGGCCCCGGCGCAGACGCCGTCGATGGCGGCCACGATCGGCTGCGGACAGGTCCGCATCGCCTTGACCAGGTCGCCCGTCATGCGGGTGAACATCAGCAGCTCCGGGGCTTTCAGGCGCACCAGCGGGCCGATGATCTCGTGCACGTCGCCGCCCGAACAAAAGTTGCCGCCGGCGCCGGTGATCACCACGGCGTGCACGTCGCTGGCATAGCGAAGCTGGCCGAACAGGTCGCGCAGTTCGGCGTAGGAGTCGAATGTCAGCGGGTTCTTGCGGTCCGGGCGGTTGAGGGTGACGGTGGCCACGCTGTCCTGCACTTCCCAGAGGAAATGCTCGGCCTGGTAGCCGGCGAGTTGCTTGCGGTTGCCCGAGGCTAGCGCCGGGTCGAGGCGGGTGGGTTCACTCATGTTGTCTTCCTTGTATGGCTCCCTCTCCCAGAGGGAGAGGGGATGAAAGTGGCAACAGCGCCTTCTCGCGCTCCAGATTCCGCTCCAGCTGGCTCTTGCCGGAACGATATTGCTTGGGCCATTGCACATCCGTGTAGCCCACCTTCGCGGCTTCCATCAGCGTCCAGGCCGGGTTGGCGAGGTGCGGGCGGGCCACGGCGCACAGGTCGGCACGGCCGGCGGCGATGATGCTGTTCACGTGGTCGGCCTCGGAAATCGCGCCCACGGCAATGGTGGCAATGCCTGCTTCGTTGCGGATGCGGTCGGCGAAAGGCGTCTGGTACATGCGCCCGTATACCGGCTGCTGGCGCTTGCTGACCTGGCCCGAGGAACAGTCGATCATGTCGGCGCCGGCGGCCTTGAAAGCGCGAGCGATGTTCACTGCGTCATCCGGCGTGATACCGCCCTCGACCCAGTCGTGCGCCGAAATCCGCACCGACATCGGCAACTGCGACGGCCACACCGCGCGCATCGCCAGGAACACTTCGAGCGGATAGCGTAGGCGGTTCTCCAGGGAGCCGCCGTAGTCGTCGGTTCGCTGGTTGGTCAGCGGCGAGATGAAGCTGGACAACAGATAGCCGTGCGCACAGTGCAGTTCCAGCCAGTCGAACCCCGCTTGCGCAGCCAGCTGGGTGCTGAGCACGAAGTCGTCCCGCACCCGGTCCATGTCGGACCGCGTCATGGCACGCGACCAGTCGCTCACGCCGTCCAGGTATTGCTGGGGCGAAGCCGAGATCAGCGGCCAGTTGCCTTCGGCCAGCGGCTGGTCTTCGCCTTCCCAGGGCACCCGGGTCGAGCCCTTGGCGCCGGCGTGTCCCAGCTGCATCGCCACCTTGGCGTCGGAGTTCGCATGGATGAAATCGACGATACGCTTCCACCCGTCGCGCTGGGCCTCGCTCCACAGGCCGGGACAACCACGCGTGATGCGGGCGTCGGGCGTCGGGCAGGTCATCTCGGCCACCACCATGCCGGCGCCACCCATGGCTCGGGCGCCCAGGTGCACCAGGTGGTAATCGGCAGGCAGTCCGTCCACGCAGGAGTACTGCGCCATCGGCGACACCACCACGCGATTCTTCAATGTGACGCCACGCGCGCTGAAAGGCGTGAACATCGGCGGCACCGGATGCTGCTGCGGCGAACGCCGCAGGCCTGAGCGCTCGGCAATCCAGTCCTCATAATCTTCCACATACTGCTTGTCGCGCACTCGCAGGTTTTCGTGGCTGATGCGCTGGCTGCGCGTGAGCAGCGAATAGGCGAACTGCGCTGGCGGCAAGCCGGTGTAGCGGCTCACGTTCTCGAACCACTCGGTCGAGTTGCGCGCCGCATTCTGGATCTTCAGCACTTCCACGCTGCGCACCGCCTGGTACTCGCGCAAGGCTTCATCCAGGCTCTGCGAGCGCCCGATGCAGCGGGCCAATTCGATCGAATCTTCCAGCGCCAGCTTGGTGCCCGAGCCGATGGAAAAATGCGCCGTGTGCGCCGCGTCGCCCATCAGCACCACCGGTGCGCGGCCGTTGTGATGAACCCAGGTCTTGCAGACGACCCGCGGAAAGCGGATCCATTGCGCCGAACCGCGCAGGTGCGACGCATTTGACATCAGCTTGTGGCCGCCCAGGTACTTGGCGAACAGCTTTTCGCAGAAAGCGATGGCGTCCTCTTTCTCCATCGTGTCCAGGCCCGCCTTTTGCCAGACCGCTTCGGGCGCCTCGACGATGAAGGTGGAGGTGTCGCCGTCGAACTGGTAGGCATGCGCCTGGAACCAGCCGTGCTCGGTCTCCTCGAAGGCGAAAGTGAATGCTTCGAAGCGCTTGTGCGTGCCTAGCCAGACGAACCGGCAGTCGCGCAGGTCGATGTCGGGCTGATAGGTGGCGGCATACTTGCCGCGGATGCGGCTGTTCAAGCCGTCGCTGGCAATGATGAGGTCGGCGTCGGGGAACTGCTCGTCGCCCTTGACGTCGGTCTCGAACACCAGTTCCACACCCAGGTCTTCGCAGCGCTGCTGCAGGATGTTGAGCAGGCGCTTGCGGCCGATGCCGCAGAAACCATGGCCGCCCGATCGGATCTGGTGGCCCCGGATGTTGACCTCGATGTCGTCCCAGTGGTTGAACGCGCCCAGGATTTCGGCGGCGGTCTCGGGGTCGGCGGCCTGCAGGTTGCCCAGCGTCTGGTCGGAAAACACCACACCCCAGCCGAACGTGTCGTAGGGCTTGTTGCGCTCGACCACGGTGATCTGGTGATGCGGGTTCTGCTTTTTCATCAGCAGCGCGAAATACAGGCCCGAGGGCCCCCCGCCGATGCACACGATGTTCATAGATAGCTCCAACCTAGATAATTTAAGTTTAAAGCATCTTGAGGAGCCTGTCACCCCTGGGCCTGGGGCCGCGTGAATTAGGCGCAGGCTGTTACGCGGCTTTGGCAACCGCGTCGTGCGCCAGCGCCATGACATCGCGCGGTTGCAGCGCCTTCAGCCGATGGTCGCTCCAGACCTGGCGCCAGCGGCGGGCGCCGGGCAGGCCATTGCGCAGGCCCAGCATGTGGCGGGCGATCGAACTCCAGGGCGTGCCGTGCGCCTGCGCCTCGCGCTCCATGTACCCGGTCATCCGCTCTTCGACCTCTTCCCGCGTCCGCTCGGCCGCTGGCTCGCCGAAGAAGGCCGCATCCCATTCGGCCATCCACCACGGGTTGTGATAGGCCTCGCGCCCCACCATCACCCCGTCGACGTGCTCGAGCTCGGCTGCCACCTGTCGGGTCTGCGTGATGCCGCCGTTCACCGCGAAGACGAGCTGCGGAAAATCGCGCTTGAGCCGGTGCACGAACTCGTAGCGCAGCGGCGGCACCTCGCGGTTTTCCTTGGGCGACAACCCTTTCAACCAGGCATTGCGGGCATGGACCAGGAACACTTCGCAGCCGGCCTGGCTGACGGCGCCCACGAAGTCGCGAACGAACTCGTAGCTTTCGCCCTGATCGATGCCGATGCGGTGCTTGACCGTCACGGGCAGCCGCACGGCGTCGACCATCGCCTTGACACAGTCGGCCACGAGCTGCGGCTCAGCCATGAGGCAGGCGCCGAACGAGCCACGCTGCACCCGCTCGCTCGGACAGCCGCAGTTGAGGTTGATTTCGTTATACCCCCACTCCTCGCCCAGGCGGGCGCAATGCGCCAGCTCGGCCGGGTCGCTGCCGCCGAGCTGAAGCGCCACGGGATGCTCTTCGGGGTTGAAGTCCAGATGGCGCGGCACGTTGCCATGAATGAGCGCGCCGGTCGTCATCATCTCGGTATAGAGCAGCGCCTTCCGACTGAGCAGGCGATGGAAAAAGCGGCAATGGCGGTCGGTCCAGTCCATCATCGGGGCGACGCTCATCCTCCACTGCTGGCTGAAGCTGTTTCTGTTTTGCACGGCGAGACTTTACGCGGGTTTCAGCCGATCCCCCTCGCAAGACCTCCGCCGGCCGGCGATGTTGTCATGCCAATGGCAGCGCGTCCTACACGGCGCGGAAACGGTCTCTTACAGCCGAGCGGGCCTTTTCGCGCATTAATGGCACCAGCAGGAATCAACTGCACCACGGAATCAAAGCCACCGAATCGCAGCCCCAACGGAAGGAGCCCCGGCATGAAGCCTTTTGCACTTGAGCCCAACATGTTGACGATGCGCGGCGTGTTCTATCCCACCGGCTACATGTTCATCATGTTCCCGACGGAAAAGGATGCGCGGGACGCCGAGCGCAGCCTGGAGGACGACGGCTACACGGGTGAGTCGATTTCGCTGCTGACGCCGCAGGACATCCAGGAAAAGCTGGCCCGCACGGTCGGCAGCGCCGACATGCCGCTGCCCTCGGCCGGCACCGAAGCCGACACTGTGCGGCACTTCGCCGAACTGGCCAGCCAGGGCCACCACGCCTTGATGATCCACGCGCCTTCGGCCAGCGAAACGGAGCACATCATGAACGTGCTCAAGCACGCGCCGATTTCATACGGCCAGAAGTACCGGCACCTGGTGATCGAGGATCTCGCCTGAACTCGCACCATGAAAAAGGCCCGCGACGAAGCGGGCCTTTTTCATGAGGGAGCTATCTCAGCCCATGTGCAGGCCGCCGTTGACGGAGAAGTCGGCGCCGGTGGAATAGCCGCCTTCATCGGACGCGAGCCAGGCGATGATCGAGGCGATCTCCTCGGGTTGCCCCAGGCGCTTGACCGGAATGGTGGCCACGATCTTGTCGAGCACGTCGGGGCGGATGGCCTTGACCATGTCGGTGCCGATGTAGCCCGGGCTCACCGTGTTGACGGTGACGCCCTTGTTGGCCAGCTCTTGCGCCAGGGCCATGGTGAAGCCGTGCATGCCGGCCTTGGCTGCCGAGTAGTTGGTCTGCCCGGCCTGGCCTTTTTCGCCGTTCACCGAGCTGATGTTGATGATGCGGCCCCAGCCCTTCTCGACCATGTCGCCCACCACCTGCTTGGTGACGTTGAACATCGAGTTGAGGTTGGTTTCGATCACGGCGTCCCAGTCTTCGCGCGTCATCTTCAGGAACATGCGGTCTCGTGTGATGCCGGCGTTGTTCACCAGCACGTCGATGGGCCCGTGCTCGGCCTTGGCCTTGCCGAACGCCTCGACGGTGGACTCCCAGGCCCCGACATTGCCGACCGAAGCGTAGAAGGTATAGCCGAGCGCGCTCTGCTCACCCAGCCATTTCGCGTGGTCGCGCGTGGGGCCGCAGCCCGCGATGACCTTGAAGCCTTCCTTGTGCATGCGCTGGCAAATTGCCGTCCCGATGCCACCCATGCCACCGGTCACGTATGCGATTCTTTGACTCATTCTGATCTCCTTGCATATTGCTACAAATATGAGAGCGCTAAACCTCCGCTGCGTGCGGCTCTCACTCTTTTACCCGGTTAGCTGCGTTCCACCGCGAGGGAAACCCCCATGCCGCCGCCGATGCACAGGGCGGCAATGCCCTTCTTCGCTTCGCGGCGCTGCATCTCGTGCAGCAGCGTCACGAGGATGCGGCAGCCGGACGCCCCGATGGGGTGCCCGATCGCGATGGCGCCGCCGTTGACGTTGACCTTGGCGGCATCGATGCCCAGTTCCTTGTTGACGGCGCAGGCTTGCGCAGCAAAGGCTTCGTTCAGCTCGAACAGGTTCACTTCGTCGGTTTGCCAGCCGGCGCGCTCCAGCGCCTTGCGGGTGGCGGGCACCGGGCCCATGCCCATCGTGGCGGGGTCGAGCCCGCTGGTGCCGAACGCGGCAATGCGGGCCAGCGGCTTGAGCCCCAGCTCGGCGGCTTTCTTCGCGCTCATCACCACCACGGCGGCGGCGCCATCATTGATGCCGGAGGCGTTGCCTGCCGTTACCGAGCCAGCCTTGTCGAAGGCGGGACGCAGGCCGGCCAGCGCTTCGGCGCTGGTCTTCTTGTTGATGAATTCGTCGGTGTCGAAGACGACGGGCTCGCCTTTCTTCTGGGGAATCGACACGGCGATGATCTCGTCCTTGAACCTGCCGGCTTCCTGCGCGGCAGCGGCTTTCTGCTGGCTGCCCAGCGCCAGCGCGTCCTGCGCGGCGCGGTCGATGCCGTGCAGCTTGGCGACGTTCTCGGCGGTCACGCCCATGTGGTACTGGTTATAGACGTCCCAAAGCCCGTCGACGATCATGGTGTCGACCATCTTCCAGTCGCCCATGCGCTGGCCGTCACGCGAATTGGGCAGCACGTGCGGCGCCGCGCTCATGTTTTCCTGGCCGCCCGCCACCACGATCTCGGCGTCGCCCCAGGCGATGGCCTGCGCCGCCAGCATCACGGCCTTCAGGCCCGAGCCGCACACGGCGTTGATGGTCAGCCCGGGCACCTCCTTCGGCAGGCCGGCTTTGAGCAGGGCCTGACGCGCCGGATTCTGGCCGGCGCCGGCCGCCAGCACCTGGCCCATGATCACTTCGCTGACCTGCGAGGGATCGACCTTGGCGCGTGCAAGCGCTTCCTTGATCACGATGGCGCCGAGTTCGGTGGCGGGAATCCTGGCGAGCGCGCCGCCGAACTTGCCCACGGCCGTGCGAACGGCCGAAACGATGACGATGTCCTTGTCGTTCATGAATAGCTCCTGACTAAATAAAAAAGGGGTTGGGGCGAATTCCTACGCCTTCGCCTTCACATACCGTCCGGGTGCGGGCTCGATCGCCTTGTACTTGCCTTTGCCGTAACCCTTGGGCGCGGCAATCTGCTTGCCTGCGTGCGGCTTGAGCCATGCGGACCAATCGGTCCACCAGCTGCCGGGATGCTCCTTGGCGGCCTTGATCCATTCGTCGTGGGTCTTGGGCAGCTTGTCGTTGGTCCAATACGAGCGCTTGTTCTTCGAAGGCGGGTTGATCACGCCGGCGATGTGGCCCGAGGCGCCCATGACGAAGCGCTTCTTGCCCGGCAGGTGCTGCGTCGAGGCATAGGCGCCGGCGATGGGCACGATATGGTCTTCGCGCGATCCGTAGATGTAGACCGGAATATCCAGCTTGCGCAGGTCGACCTTCTCGCCGCAGACGGTGCACTTGCCCGGCTTGACCAGATTGTTCTCGAAGTAGGTGTTGCGCAGGTACCAGGCATACATGGGGCCCGGCAGGTTGGTGGAGTCGCTATTCCAGTACAGCAGGTCGAACGGCGGCGGCGTCTCACCCTTCAGGTAATTGCCCACCACGTAGTTCCAGACCAGGTCGTTCGGCCGCAGGAAACTGAAAGTGGATGCCAGTTCCTGGCCTTTCAGGATGCCGCCGCGGCCGAGCTGCATCTCGCGGAACTTGACGAAGGCGTCGTCGATGAACAGATCGAGCACGCCGGTTTCGGCGAAATCGAGAAAGGTGGTTAGCAGCGTGGCCGAAGCGGCCGGCTTCTCGCCGCGCGCGGCCAGCACCGCCAGCGCCGTGCCCAGGATGGTGCCGCCAACGCAAAAACCCAGCGCGTTGATCTGCTTCGCGCCGGCAATTTCACGCACCACCTCGATGGCCTTGATGCAGCCGTCGCCGACATAGTCGTCCCAGTTCTTGTCCGCCAGCGTATCGTCGGGATTGCGCCAGCTCACCACGAAAGTGCGGTGGCCTTGCTCCGCCAGATAACGGATCAGCGAATTCTCGGGCTGAAGGTCGAGGATATAAAACTTGTTGATGCAGGGCGGCACCACCAGGAAAGGCCGTTCGTACACCTGCTTGCCGAGGGCCTTGTATTCGATCAGCTGGAACAGCTCGTTCTCGAACACCACAGCGCCTTCGGTCGTGGCCACGTTCTTGCCCACCTCGAACACGGTCTCGTCCGTCATCGAGACATGGCCCTGCTGGATGTCTTTCAGCAGGTTCTGCATGCCCTTGGCGATGCTTTCGCCCTTGGTTTCGATGGCCCGCTTCTGGGCTTCGGCATTCAGCGCCATGAAATTGCTCGGCGCCGACGCCGCCATCCACTGCTCGATCGCAAAGCGCAGGCGGGCCTTGGTCTTGGCATCGGTTTCCGCTGCCTCGGCCATGCCCAGCAGCGTGCGTGCGTTGAGCAGGTAGACGGCGGCGGAGAATGCGGCTACTGGATTGGCAGCCCAGGCGTCGGAGGCGAATCGCTTGTCGGCGGCGCCCGGACGGGCCTGTAGCCCGTTGTTCCACAAGTCGGCGGCTTCCTTGAGGTAGGCTTGCTGCAGGGCCTGCAATTTTTCCGGCGAAAAACTCAGCTGCGGCAGCGACGGCAAGCCGGCGCCCGTGTTAGTTCCCTGGAAGGATTGCAGTGCCTTGGTCCAGCTGTCGCCGAGGCTTTGCTGAAACTGCTGGGTCGAGGCAGCCCAATCCGATTCGGTGCTCATCTTTGTCTCCTGGTACCCTGTTGTCTCGGGTTAACCCGAAGTATCACATCAATCATGTTGCGCTGCAACAAAATCTCTACGGCGATCCTTCATGTACCTCATTGTCATCGGCTGGCTCTACGTCGCGCTCATGATGGCCGTGGCTGAAGCCACGAACACCACCGGCACCGTGCTCGGAGCCATCGTCACCTTTGTACTCTATGGCGTGGCTCCTGTGTCGCTGGTGATCTACCTGCTGGCGACGCCGGCCCGCAAGCGAGCCATCAAGGCGCGCGAAGCGGCTGAGCTGGCAGCCGCCGCCGATGCTGGCTCAGGCCAGCCAGATGCAGGCGGCGAAGCGGCCGCTGACGCGGTCGCGCCGGTGCGAAAAGAATCTTGAGGGATGGGCGACGGTGCACCATTCCAGGCTGCCGTCGTTGCCGTAGAGCCGGCGAATACCCAGCGCCTTCAGGCGCCGGCGCGCCAGCCCCGGCAGGTCGGCCAGCCATTTGCCGCCGCCGAGGGGCGCGAAATGCACGGCAACGCCTGGGTCGCCGCGCTCGAACGCGGCCTTGACGTCACCGCCCACTTCGAAGGCCGATGGTCCGATGCAGGGGCCCAGCCATGCCATCAGTTGAGCCGGCAGGATGCCGGTGCCACGCTCCAGGGCGCGGCAAGCCGATTCGAGGATGCCCTGCCCGCCCTCGCCTGCCAGCCCGCGCCAACCGGCATGCGCCGCCGCGACAGCGCGCCCATCGATGGCGGCGAAGAGCACCGGCAGGCAATCGGCGACCATGATGGTGCAGGCTACGCCGGCCTGGGTGGAGAAGCAGCCATCGGCCTCGGTGCCATCAGGCGTGGCCGCATCGAGGCTGGCAATGGCGCTGCCGTGCACCTGCCGCAGGAAAACAGGGCGCGTCTGCATGGCGCCGGCCAATCTATTTCGATTGGTGGCCACCGCCTCGGCCGCGTCACCCACGTGGTCGCCGAGGTTCAGGCTGGCATAGGGGCCGATGGACACGCCGCCCGCACGCGTCGTGCAGGCGCTGCGCACGCCGGCAGGCAGCGGCCAGTCGGGTTCGATCAAGCCGGGCTGCATTTACAGTCAAGGTTCGTTGTCGGGGCAGCTTGAAGGCTGTGCTTTTTGGAATGCCGGATGGGCCATGCACACGTCGAAAGCCGACATGGTACGCGTCAGGCCGTCGAAATTCACGTTGAAGCGCTTGCCGTTGAAGATCTGCGGCACCAGGCAGCAGTCGGCCAGCGTCGGCTGGTCGCCGTAGCAATAGGTCGAGGCCGGCAGCTGCGCCAGCTGGCGCTCGAAGGCTTCAAGGCCGCTGCGTACCCAATGGCGATACCAGGCGCTCTTGGCATCGTCGTCGGCCTTCAGATCCTGCACCAGGTACTTCAGCACCCGCAGGTTGTTCAAGGGGTGAATCTCGCAGGCAATCAGCTGCGCCAGCGCGCGCACCTGGGCGCGGCCCATGGCGTCGCGCGGCAGCAGCGGCGGCTCGGGGTGCGTTTCGTCGAGGTATTCGATGATCGCCATCGACTGCCCCAGGCGCGTCCCGTCATCGGTCTCCAGCGTAGGCACCAGCAGCGCCGGCGAGACGGCGGCATAGGCGTCCTGCTTGTGCTCGCCCTTGACCAGGTGCACCGGCACGTAGTCGTAGCCCAGTCCCTTCAGTTCGAGCGCAATGCGCACGCGGAAAGACGCCGATGATCGGAAGTAGTTGTATAGCTTCATGGCAGAAGGATAAACCGAATCGGTAGCCGCCCGGCCGCCCGAAGGACACTAGCGCCCCTCGGAGGCAGCGAATGAAATGAGCGTGACCGCGTTTACTTCAGGCCGGCAGCAGCCAGCGGCAGAGCGCGACGGTGGCAACACCCGCCAGCGCGGCGATGAGGTCGTTGCGCACCAGCTTCAGTGCCACGCCGACCACGACCAGCGCGATCAACTCGGGCAGGCGGTGCGCTGCCACGGCCGGCGTGACGATGCCGATCATGACTCCCAGCGGCATCGACCGCAGCGCCGCCTCGACGCGAGGCGTGATCGGGATGTAGCCCATCAGAACGAAGCCGGCCACCCGCGTCGCATAGGACGCACAGGCCATGGCCAGCAGCGCCAGCAGGAAGCTGCTTTCAACGTCCATGGCGCAACGCCCCCACGGCCCCCGCCGCCAGCCCGGCGCCGACGATGTACCAGCCGCCCGGCAGCCAGCGATGCAGCGCCAGCGCGAGCGCCACGGCGGCCAGGGCCGGCGCCAAATCGGATCGACCGCGCCACCCCGCCATGCCGATCGCCGCGGCAAAGGCCACCAGCATGAAATCAAGCCCCAGGACCGCCGGGTTGGGGACGCTGCGGCCCAGCACATGGCCGGTGACCGTGCCCAGCACCCAAGGCGCGAACATGGCCAACCCGGAGCCCATGATGAAACCTGCGTCACGATAGCCGGCCTGGTACTCGCGCATCGACAGGGCCCAGTTGCTGTCGCCCAGCACGAACAGCGTGGCCATCGCCTGCGGCCGCGTGGCCCCCGACAGCCAGGGCTGTATCGAGGCGCCGAACATGACGTAGCGCGCGTTGATGACGAGAATGGTGGCGACCAAGGGGGCTATCAGCGGTGACTCGCTCCAGCCCTGCAGCACGGCCAGCTGGGCACTGCCCGAGTACACGAAGACGCTCATCAGCATGGCCTGGAACCAGGCGAGGCCGCGCTCGCTCGCGAGCATGCCGAACACCATGCCGTAGACGAAAGCACCTGGCGCCAGCGGCTGCCCGAGCAGGAAGCCGCGGCGCAGGCCTGCACTGGTAAAGACCGCCGGACTCAACGGCTCAGCGCCCCACGAGCGCTCAACAAGCGGGAAACATCGTTACATCCACCGGAAGAAATCATGACGAAAGTAATAGTAATCGACCTACGCCTGAGCTCCCGTTTCGTGCGCCTCACATCGCGACACCCCCGAAACGAATTGCCGCCATGCCATCCCGGAGCAGCCGACAGACTAATGCTTATCCACGCACCAATCCGCGTGGCAAGGAGAAATTCATGAAAGCGCTTTACTTGATCATTCCGTTCATTCTGTCCATCGCCGGCTGTACCGCCTACCCCGTGGTCGTGTCGACGCCAGCCCCTGCCCCGGCTCCCGCCGTCGCGGTGGTATCGCCACTCCCCGATGTGGACGGTGACGGCGTGGCGGACGTCCACGACCGCTATCCGAACGACGCACGCCTGCGATAAGCATCCGAGCGTGCCGCAAACTGTCAGGGAGCCCGCAGGGCTCCCTTTTTTTACCCGCTACGGAATCTACGGCTCAACGGCCGACCACCAGCCGCATGGCAGGCATCAACTGTTCGGTTTCAGCACGCCGCTCAAGTGCCAGCCGCATGTTCATCTGCGCCACCTCCGTGTGCTCGACGGCAAGTGCCTGGGCGCGCGCGCCCTCCCCGCGCTTGAGCGCTTCGAAAAGCATGTGGTGCTGGCGGTGCGCGTACTGCATCCACTCGCGGTCCTGCCGCAGCGTTGATTGCATGGGCAGCATGGCCGAAGCGGGCGCGAAGGGCAGCTTGTCGTTGAGCGCGATGGCGCGCTGCAGCGCGCGATTCCCGCTGGCTTCGAGCACCAGGCCGTGAAACCGGTCATTCATGACAGCGTATCCCGCATAGGCTTCGTAAGTGAGGGGGTCCGCCGCGAGCAGGCGGTCACCCTCATCGAGGCAGGCCAGCAGGTCCAATTGCAGCTGCCGGGAGACGCCGTGCTCGGCGACCAGGCGCGCTGCCATGCCTTCGAGATGACCGCGCACGGCAATGGCATCCGACACCTCGCGCGGGGTGAACTGCCGCACCAGGTATTTGCCGGTCTCGTTGGCCTCCACCAGGCCTTCCTGCTCGAGCGTGACCAGCGCCGCGCGCACCGGTGTGCGCGATGCTCCGAGCCGCTCCGCCAGCTGCTGTTCGGCCAGGCGCTGGCCGGGCTCGAATTCGCCGCGCAAGACCAGGTCACGCAACTGCATGAGCACGGTTTCTTGCAAGTTCATGGCAGCAACTGTACACTGTTTTCAAATTTCGGTATACCGTTTTAAAGCGAGGTTCCATGAAAGCCGAACAGAATGAACTGATCACACGCATCGGGCCCGGCTCCGCCTGTGGCGCCTTGTTGCGCCGCTACTGGCAGCCGGTGGCGCTGGTGGACGAGTTCGATCCCACCCTCGATGCGCGAATGGCCCGGCGCCCCGTGAAGGCCGTGCGTGTGCTGGGCCAGGACCTGGTGCTGTTCAAGGATGCGCAGGGCGCCTGGGGCCTGCTCGACCGCGACTGCCCCCACCGCGGGGCGGACCTTTCTTTCGGCCGCAACGAAGGCGATGGCCTGCGCTGCCCGTTCCACGGCTGGAAGTTCGCCGTCGATGGGGCCTGCCTGGAAACCCCGGCCGAGCCGACCGGCAGCAAGCTGTGCGAGCGCGTGCGGCAGCGCAGTTATCCGGTCATGGAGCAAAGCGGAATCCTGTTCGGCTGGTTCGGCGAGGAAGGCACACGGCCGCCGCCCTTCCCGCGATTCGACTGCTTCGCGGCGCCCGGCACCCACACGTTCGCCTTCAAAGGCCTGTGGAACGCCAACTGGCTGCAGGCGTTCGAGGTCGGTATCGACCCGGCCCATCCGTCTTTCCTGCACCGGTTTCTCAATGACGAGGCGCTGGACGGCGTCGGCGACAACGCGGCGGGCAAGCAGTTCCGCAGCGCCAGCGCCGGCCAGTTCGACGGGGAGCGCTGGCCGATGACGCGCATCATGCGCGAGTTCCATCAACCCGAGATCAGCTTCGAGCCGACGCCCTGGGGCATGCAGCTGACGGCGCTGCGGCCGATGACCAGCGAGCTCACCCACGTGCGCGTCACGCAGGCCATCTTTCCGCAGACCTTCGTCATTCCACTCTCGGAGACGCTGACCATCACGCAGATGCACGTGCCCGTGGACGACACCCACACGTACTGGTACTCGGTCTTCACCAGCTTCGCCGGGCCGGTGGACAAGCAAGCGATGCGCAACCAGCGCCTGCAGTACATCTCCCTGCCCGACTACATTCCGAAGTCCGGCCGGCACAACCAATGGGGCTTCAACCCCGACGAGCAGCTCGCGCAGACTTACCTGGGCATGGGCGAGGACGACATCAACGTCCACGATCAATGGGCGGTGGAAAGCATGGGGGCCATCCAGGACCGCACGCGCGAACACCTGGGCACCAGCGACAAGGTCATCATGGCCAATCGCCGGATGCTGCTCAAGGCGATCGAGACAGTGCAGGCCGGCGGCACGCCGCCCGGCGCTGCCGACCCCGCGCAGGCGGCGGCGTTGATCGGACCCGACACGGTGGATGGCATCGCGCCCGCCGGCAGCTGGCCGACGTGGTGGCGCGAGCAGGCCAAGGCCAAGCGCGACGGCGCGCCATGGGCGCATCCGACGGCCGTGCCCGCGGTCGCCGCATGACGAGCTTTGCGCAACGCTGCGGCATCCATGATGCCCGGCGGGAACAGGCGCTGCGCGATACGGCCGGCCTCATCGAGGCAGGCGGGCTGGAACTGGTGCGCTTCGCCTGGTGCGACCTGCACGGCGTGACCCGGGGCAAGACACTGGTGGCGTCGGCGGCGGCTCGTGCCATGCACGAGGGGGTCGGCATGGTCAGCACCCTGATGCTCAAGGACAGCTCCGACCGCACGGCCTTCAAGGTGTTCGAGCCGGGAGGCACGGATGCACTGCCGGGCTTCGAATTTGCCAGCAACCTGCTGCTGCTGGCCGACCCGGCCAGCTTCAAGCTATTGCCCTGGGCCAGCAGCACGGGTTGGGTGAGCTGCCAGCCGTGGTTCCAGGACGCGACACCGGTCGAGCTGGACACCCGGCGCGTATTGCAGCGTGCTTTGACGAGGCTGGACGACGCCGGGCTGGCCATGAAGTGCGGCCTCGAGATCGAATTCCACATCTATCGCATCGACGACACCCAGGCCCAGCTCGACCCGCAGCAGGCCGCGTGGCCCGGGCTGCCGCCCGCCGTCAGCCTGATCCATCCCGGCTACAACCTGCTCACCGAATCGTGGTTCGACCTGGCCGAGGAGCCGCTGCGCATCGTGCAACACACCGCGCAGGCACTGGGGCTGCCGCTGCTGTCGCTGGAGATCGAGCTGGGCCCCAGCCAGGTCGAAGCGGTGTTCGAGGCCACCGATGCGCTTACAGCGGCCGACAACATGGTGCTGTTCCGCAATGCCGTGAAGCAGGCGTTGCGACGGGCGGGCTATCACGCCAGCTTCATGTGCCGCCCGCCCTTTCCCAACATCATGTCCAGCGGCTGGCATCTGCACCAGTCGCTGCTGGACGCCAGGACCGGCCGCAACGCGTTTTGCAGCGACGCGCCCGCGCCGGGTTCCACGCCCGCCGATGCCCGCCACACGCTGTCGCAGCTCGGCGAGCAGTACCTTGCCGGCTTGCTGGAACACGCGGCCGGCATGGCGGTGTTCTGCACGCCCACGGCGAATGGCTTTGGACGCTTCCGCCCGAACGCACTGGCGCCGCAGTCGGTGCTCTGGGGCCGCGACAATCGCGGCGCCATGCTGCGGGTGATCGGGGCGTGCGGCGACGAGGCGACCCGCATCGAGAACCGCATCGGCGAGCCGGCGGCCAATCCCTACCTGTACCTGGCGTCGCAAGTCCACGCCGGCCTGGATGGCATCGAGCGACGGCTGAAAGCGCCGCCGGCGACCGATGCGCCCTACTCGTCGGGCGCGGCACGCCTGCCGACCAGCTTGGGCGAAGCTCTGCAAGCGCTGCAGGCGGACGCCGTGCTGACGGCGGGCTTCGGCGCCAACTTCGTCGACTATTTCAACCGCGTCAAGCAGTCCGAGTGGCAGCGCTGGCAGGAGGCCGAAGACAAGGACGATTTCCAGCGGCGCGAATACTTCAGCCGAATCTGATGATCACCGTTCACTTTGTGCGAGCCGGCCAGCCCGGTGACGCCCAGCCGCTGCGGCTGGAGTGTGAGACCGGGCAAAGCCTGATGCAGGCGGCCGTGGCCGCCAATATCGACGGCATCGAGGCCGACTGCGGCGGCATGATGACCTGCGCCACTTGCCATGTCTACGTGCGGGAGCCGCATGCGGATGCGCTGTCTGCGCGCGGCGACGAAGAATTGGGGATGCTGGAGTTCACCGCATCGCCGCGCCAGGCCAACAGCCGATTGTCCTGCCAGATCGAACTGACCGCGGCGCTCGATGGCCTGGTGGTGGAACTGCCTGACAGCCAGCACTGAGCTTGCCTCGGCAATGAAGAAAGGCTCCGTCGGAGCCTTTCTTCGTTTGAATCGCGTTCAGCGTGTGGCAACGTTGGCGCGCTCGCCCAGGAAGATTTCGACCCGCCGGTTCTGCGCCCGGCCGGCGTCCGTCGCATTGTTGGCGATCGGCTCGCGCTCTCCGCGCCCGGCGATGCTGACGCGCCTCGGGTCCACGCCGCGCGCGGCCAGGTACTGCCTGGCCGCCTCGGCGCGCTGCACCGACAACGGATCGTTCACCGCATCCGGGCCGGTGTTGTCGGTATGGCCGACGATCCGCACCTCGGTGTTGAGCTGGCCCGACAGGCCGCTGGCGAACTGGTCCAGGATCGGGCGCAGGTTCGGCTTGATGTCGGACCGGCCAGTGTCGAAGGAGATGTCGCTGGGAATGTTCAGCTTGAGCTGGTTGTCGGCTGTCTGGCTCACCTGAACGCCCGAGCCTGCCGTGGCGCGCTCCATCGCCATCTTCTTGTCCTGCATGTGGCGTGACCAGACATAGCCACCGGCGGCGCCGAGCAAGCCGCCTACCGCCGCGCCCTTGGTATCGCCGCCGATGGCTGCCCCGGCCAATGCCCCCACGCCGGCGCCCACGGCGGTTCCCCGCTGGGTCTGCGACAGGTTGCCGAAGTTCATGTCGGCGCAGCCGGCCATGGCCAGCGCGGCCAGGCTCGCGGCCAGTACGAGTTTTCGGCCGCCGAAGGGTTGTTGTTTGTTCATATGCATCCTTTCACAGTAAGTCACCTGTGAATTGGACGGCATCGCCGACGGCATGGCACTGGCCGTCGTCCGACATCGGCGTAGGACAAAGCCGCAACTGTCGAGTTCACCCGGCTTCGTGCCCGGTGACCAGTTTGCCAAGCAGCTCGATCAGCCGCTGGCGCTCGGCCGCGTCCAGCGGCGACACGATACGGGCCTGGGCCTTGACTACCGCGCGTTTCATGGCCTGCGCCGCCTGCTCGCCTTGCGGCGTGACCCATAGCAGCTTGCGCCGGCGGTCGAGTTCGTCCGGTTCGCGGCGCACCCAGCCCTTGGCTTCGAGCCGGCCGATGACCGAGCCGAAGGTGGCGGCATCGAAGGCGACGTTCCCGGCCAGCGTGACCTGGTCTTCGCCCGGGTCGTCGATGAGCGCATTGAGTATCGCGAACTGCACCGGCGTCACGTCGAAGGCACCGGTCTCCTCCATGAAAATTGCCACTGCCATCTGGTGTGCCCTGCGAATCAGGTGCCCCGGTGCATGCTGAAAATCGAAGCTCTTTGGCATGCGGGAAGTGTAGCCAGCGCGAGCGCGGCGCGAAGCTTGCACGCCTATCAATTAATATGTATGCTTAGCAGTTGCTCGTGATTCGCGGAACGGCCTCGCCATGACTTCTCCCCTACAACTGCTGGTCGCCGGCGGCGGCATCGGCGGCCTGGCGGCCGCGTTCGTGCTGGCGCGCCACGGCCACCGGGTGACCGTGCTCGAGCAGTCGGCGGCGTTCGGCGAGATCGGCGCGGGCATCCAGCTGGGCCCCAATATCTTCAGGATGTTCGAGTACCTCGGCCTGGCCGAGGCGGTCCACAAGGTCGCGTTCCTGCCGGCGGGCCTGGGCATGAACGACGTGCGAACCGGCGAAAAGGTGGTGCGCGTGCCGCTGGGCGACACGGCCGTGGCGGCTTACGGCTATCCCTATGGCGTCATCTACCGGGCCGACCTGCACCAGGTTTTCCTGGACGCCTGCGCGGGCATGCCCAATGTCACGCTGCGCACGGCGAGCAAGGTCGAGTCATTCGAGCAGGACGGCCGGGGCGTGCAGGTTCACATCGCCGGCGCCGAACCGCTGCGTGGCGACGCCCTCATCGGCGCCGACGGCATGTGGAGCCGCATTCGCGAAGCGGTAGTGGGCGACGGCAAGCCTCGCGTCTCGGGCCACATCGCCTACCGTGCCGTGCTCAAGCGCGAAGACGTGCCGCCGCACCTCTGGAGCGACGACGTGCTGCTGTGGGGCGGGGAAAAGACGCACCTGGTGCACTACCCGTTGCGGCGCGGCGAGCTGTTCAACCTGGTGGCTGTGTTCCACAGCAACAAGTACGACGAAGGCTGGAACACCTTCGGCGACACGGCGGAGCTCGACGAACGCTTCGCCGACGCCGTGCCCCAGGTGCGCGAGCTGCTGGGCAAGATTGAAACCTGGAAGATGTGGGTGCTGTGCGACCGCGAGCCGGTGAAGAACTGGACCGATCGCCGGGTGACGCTGCTGGGCGACGCGGCGCATCCCATGCTGCAGTACCTGGCGCAGGGGGCCGGTCAGGCGATCGAAGATGCGGTAGTGCTGGGGGAGGCCCTGCGCTTCACCGGCGGCGATGTCGAGCAGGCCTTCCAGACGTACCAGCAGGCCCGCTACCTGCGCACCGGCCGGGTGCAGCTTACGGCGCGCTTCTACGGCGACATTTACCATGCGTCGGGCGTGCAGCGCGAATTGCGCAACCAGATGTTCCGCAGCGGCACCGAGTCGGCCGGGTTCGCCGGACTGAAATGGATGTACGACGGGATCGACCCGCAGAACCTCTTTCAATGAAGCATGAAGGCGCCATGACAGCCAGCCTGACGGAGCCGAGCCGACAGACCGAGATCTTCGGAGAGTACGACGTGGTGGTGCTCGGCGGCGGGCCGGCCGGCATTGCCGCGGCCGTGGCCGCCGCGCGCGCCGGGCGGTCCACCCTTCTGATCGAACGCCATGGCTTTCTCGGCGGCATGGGCACCGCCGCCGGCGTCACCAATTTCTGCGGCCTGCACGCCAACGTGCACGGCGACATTCGCCAGGTGGTGCACGGCGTCGCCGACGACCTGCTGGCGCGCATCGATCGGCTGGGCGGGCTCAATGCGCCGCATGCCTTGTTCGGCAAGACCGTCGCGCAGGCCTATGACACGGCAGCCTACAAGATCGCCGCCGACGACCTCATGGTGTCGGCCGGCGTCACGGTGCTGTTCCACGCGCTGGCAGCCGGGGTGATCATGGACCCGGCGCAGCGTGTGCACGCCCTGCTGATCGAAACCAAGTCCGGGCGGCGCGCGGTGGTCGGCCGCGCCTTCATCGACTGCTCGGGCGACGGCGATCTGTGCGCCTGGGCGGGCGTGGCCTGGGACAAGGGCGACGGCCAGGGCAATATGCTCTACCCGTCCACGATGTTCCGCCTGAACGGCATCGACCCGCAACGCGCCGGCCGGGCCTGGGAGACCATCCCGCGCCTGATGCTGGAAGCCGAGGCGGCGGGCCGCTACCGGTTTCCGCGCAAGACGCCGATCGTGCGCCCGCAAAAGAGCGGCATCGAGTGGCGGGTCAACCTGACGCAGCTGGCGAACGCCCAGGGCAACGCCATGGATGGCACCGACGCCCGTGAACTGAGCGACGCCGAGATGCTGGGCCGCCGCCAGATTGCCGGCGTCGCGCAGTTCCTGAAGGAAGTGCCGGGCTTCGAGCAGTCCTACATCGTCGACATCGCGCCGCAGGTCGGCATCCGCGAAACCCGGCGCGTGCGCGGGCACTACCAGCTGACCGAGGCCGACGTGCTGGAGTGCGCCAGCTTCGACGACACCATCGGCGTCAACGGCTGGCCGCTGGAGCTGCACCTGAAAGGCGACGTCGAATTCCGCTGGCCCAGGATTCCCGAGAGCCGCGGCTTCAACCACTTGCCCTACCGGATGACGACCATTCCCGCCTTCGATAATCTGTGGGTGGCCGGGCGCTGTGCCTCGATGAGCCATGAGGCGCAGTCAGCCGCCCGCGTCACCGGCGCCTGCTTCGTCATGGGCCAGGCCGCCGGCACAGCCGCGCACCTCGCCCTCGCCGCGGATTGCGCCGCCGCGGCCGTGGACGCCGCAGCATTGCAGGGACGGCTCGAATCCGATGGCGCCTACCTCGGCCGAACCTGGTAGGGCCCGACCCTTCAACGGAGAACTGATATGAACGCCCCGCATCCCGCCTCGCTGCTGCGCGAGCAGCTTTACCGCGACATGAACCCGCTGAACCTCACCCCGTTGTGGGAGGTGTTGCACGCGCTGGTGCCGCAGCAGCCGGCCTCGCCTTGCGTGCCCGCCCATTGGAAGTATGGCGATGTGCGGCCCTTCCTGATGCGCGCCGGCGAAGCCATCACTGCCGAAGAAGCCGTGCGCCGCGTGCTGGTGCTCGAAAACCCCGGGCTGCGCGGGCAGTCGGCGGTGACCCAGTCGCTGTATGCCGGGCTGCAGCTGATTCTTCCGGGGGAAGTCGCCCCGAGCCACCGCCACACGCAAAGCGCCCTGCGCTTCATCGTGGAAGGCTCCGGCGCCTACACTGCCGTCGACGGCGAGCGCACCACCATGCGGCCGGGCGACTTCATCATCACGCCCAGCTGGACCTTTCACGATCATGGCAATGAGGCCGGCGAGCCGGTGGTCTGGCTCGACGGCCTGGACATTCCGATCGTCCGGTTCTTCGATGCGGGCTTTGCCGAGAACGACGTCAGCCGGTCGCAACCGGTCGCCCGCGCCGAGGGCACCAGCCTGGCGCGCTATGGCCACAACATGGCGCCGGTGCGCGGCGACCCGCCGTTCGGCGGCACCTCGCCGATCTTCAGCTATCCCTACGAGCGCAGCCGCGAGGCGCTGGAGCGGTTGGAGCGCGACGCGCCGGCCGACCCCTGGGACGGGGTGAAGCTGCGCTACGTCAATCCCCTCACCGGCGGCGCACCGATGCCGACCATGGCGACCTTCATGCAGCGGCTTCCGGCCGGCTTCACGGGCAAGCCCTGGCGCCAGACCGATGGCGCGGTGTACAGCGTGGTCGAGGGCGAGGGCGAAGCGGTGATCGAAGGCAAGGGGCAGACGTGGCGTTTTGCCCTGGGTCCGCGCGACCATTTTGTCGTGCCGTCATGGCACACTGCCCGCTTTTCGTCGCAGCGCGGCTGTGTCCTGTTCAGTTATTCCGATCGCCCGGTGCATCAGGCCCTGGGCATTCACCACGAAGAAAGGTTGTCATGAGCTATGTTTTCAATCCGCCCGCGGTGGCGAGCGTGCCGGTGCTGGGCCGCGCCGAGCGGTTCCCCGTTCACCGCATCTACTGCGTGGGGCGCAACTACGAAGAGCATGCGAAGGAGATGGGTTTCACCGGCCGTGAGCCGCCGTTCTTCTTTCTGAAGCCCGCCGACGCGATCGTCCCGGTGGCACAGGGCGAGACCGGCACCATCCCCTATCCCACGCTCACCAAGAACCTGCATCACGAGATCGAGCTGGTGGTGGCCATCGGCACCGGCGGCAGGAACATCAAGGCCGCGGACGCGCAAAAGCACATCTTCGGCTACGCCGTCGGCCTGGACATGACGCGCCGCGACCTGCAAGGCGAGATGAAGAAGCAGGGGCGGCCCTGGGATATCGGCAAGGCCTACGACCAGTCGGCGCCGATCGGTCCGATCACGCCCGCTGTCGAAGCGGGCAACGTGGCCAAGGCCGAGATCTACGTGCAGGTCAATGGCCAGGACCGGCAGCGCAGCCATGTTTCCAAGCTCATCTGGAACATCGGCGAGACGATCGAGCATCTCTCGGCCGCGTGGGAACTGCAGCCAGGCGACCTGATCTTCACCGGCACCCCGGAAGGCGTGGCGGCGGTGGTCGCGGGGGACACGATGGTGGGCGAGGTCGCAGGCCTGGGCAAACTCACGGTGAAAGTCGCTTGATGTTCGCCCCCACGCTCACTTCGTTCGCTGCCCCCCAAGGGGGCCCAACCCACCTTGGGAGCGGCCCGGCGGTGGTCTGATGTTCGCCCCCACGCTCACTTCGTTCGCTGCCCCCCAAGAGGGCCCAGCCCACCTTGGGAGCGGCCCGGCGGTGGTCTGAGGCGATGAGGCGCGGCAACGCTTCGGCCGGCCCAGTGCGATGTTCGATAATCGCCAGCGGCCCGGCTGAATTCATGCCGTGCGGGGAACAGCGGCCGCCCCCGGAAGAACAACAAAGGAGACAGGTTTGCTCGTACTGGAGAAACTCGCCAAGCTCTGCGCCGTGCTGGCCGGGGTCTTGCTTACCGGCATCACGCTCATGATCTGCGGCAGCCTGATCGGCCGCAACACCATCGGCGTCTCCATCGTCGGCGCGTTCGAGCTGACCGGCGTCGCCGCCGGGGCCGCCATTGCGCTGTTCATGCCGCTGTGCCAACTGCGGCGCGGCAACATCATCGTGGACTTCTTCACCGCCAAGCTGCCCGAGTCCGTCAACGACAAGCTCGATCGTTTCGGCGCCTTCCTGCTCGGGGTGATCTTCGCTCTGCTGGCCTGGCGCTCCACATTGGGCGGCATCAATGTGTGGGAAGCCAACTCGGAAACCCAGATCATGGGCTTCCCAGAGTGGGTGGTTTATGCCTTCATGGTGCCCGCCTTCGCGCTCACGGCGCTGATTGCCCTGCGTCAGACACTCCTCGGCTTCGGCGGCATGAAGCCGGAAGACCCTGTCGCCTCGCTGGAGGGGGCGCAATGAGCGGGGCACTCAGCCCCATCGGCCTGACGATCCTCATTTTTGGCGTGATGCTCGCCTGCATGGCGGTGCGGGTGCCGATTGCCGTGAGCATGTTCGCGGCCGGTTCGGTCGGCTACTTGCTGCAGACCGGCTGGCTGCCGTTCGCCTACTTCCTCAATACGCAGGCTTTTGCCCGGTTCGCCGGCTACGACCTGTCGGTGATTCCGCTGTTCATCCTGATGGGCCACTTCGCCACCAAGGGCGGCATCAGCCGGTCGTTGTTCGAGTTCGCCGCGGCGCTCATGGGCGGCTTCCGCGGCGGACTCGCCATGGCTTCGCTGCTGGCTTGCGCGGCTTTCGGCGCCATCTGCGGCTCGTCGGTCGCGACCGCGGCCACCATCACCGGGGTGGCGCTGCCGGAGATGCGCAGGCACGGCTATTCGGGGCGGCTGGCCACCGGAACGCTGGCGGCCGGCGGCACCCTCGGCATCCAGTTGCCGCCTTCAGTGGTGCTGGTGATCTACGCCATCCTGACGGAGCAGAACATCACCAAGCTGTTCGCCGCCGCCATGGTGCCCGGCATCATCGCGCTGCTCGGCTACATGATCGCGGTCGCGATCTACGTAAGGCTCGTGCCCGGCCATGCACCGGAAGTCGACACCGACCGGCCCAAGCTCACCCTGCGCGCCGTCATCGGCGTGTCGCCCATCGCCATCATCTTCACGCTGGTGTTCGGCGGCATCTACGGTGGCCTCTTCACGCCGACCGAAGGCTCGGCGGTCGGAGCCGCCTCCACTTTCCTCATGGCGCTGCTCAAGGGTGAGATGTCGTGGGACAAGTTCAAGCAATGCTTCTACGGCACGGCCGTCAGTTCGGCGATGATCTTCCTCATCTTCCTGGGCGCCGACCTGATGAACGCGGCCCTGGCCCAGACGCAGGTGCCCAACCAGCTCGCCGCCGCAGTGGGCAGCTGGGGTATTTCACCACTGGCGGTGGTGGCCGCCATCCTGATGTTCTACGTGGTGCTCGGCGCGGTGATGGATGAGCTGTCGATGCTGCTGCTCACCGTGCCCATCTTCTTCCCCATGATCATGGGTCTGGATTTCGGCATGCCCCAGGAATCGGTCGCGATCTGGTTCGGCATCATGGTGCTGATGACCGTGGGCTTCGGCCTGCTGGCCCCTCCCGTAGGCCTAAACGTCTATATCGTCAACGGACTTGCCAAGGATGTGCCGATCGGCGAGAGCTACCGGGGCGTGATGCCGTTCCTGGTGAGCGACGTCATCCGCACGCTCTTCCTGCTGTTCTTCCCGATCATCTCGCTGTGGATGGTTCACATGATTTCTTGAGGGAAAGCCCCGAAGACCGTCCGCCCTGTCTGGGTTAACTTAGCACCATCACCATCTGGAGACCACACAATGATTCAGCGCCGCACCCTGCTCAAGACCTCGGCCGCCGTCGCACTTGGCGCCCCTGGCCTGAGCGGCCTGGCACAGCAGGCCGTCACGCTCAAGTTCCACACCTTCATGGCGCCTCAGTCGCAGGTGTGGCTTCTCATGCACAAGCCGTGGATGGAGAAGGTCGAGAAGGAGTCGGGCGGGCGCATCAAGTTCGAGGCCTATCCGGCGATGCAGCTGGGCGGCACGCCGGTGCAGCTGTACGACCAGGCCAAGGACGGCGTGGTCGACATCGTCTGGACCCTGCCCGGCAACACCGCCGGCCGCTTCCCGCGCATCGAAGTGTTCGAGCTTCCGTTCATGATGAACAACGCCGAAGCCACTTCCAAGGCGTACTGGGAGTACGTGCAGACCGTCGCACCCGACGAATTCAAGGACGTGCAGATGCTCGCGCTGCACGTGCACGGCCCCGGCATGTTCCACATGAAGGAAAAGCTGATCAAGACGGCCGATGATCTGAAGGGCCTGAAAGTGCGCGGCCCCACCCGCCAGATCACCAAGATGCTGGGCTTTGTGGGCGCCACCCCGGTCGGCATGCCGCTGCCCGCCATCCCCGACGCGCTGTCCAAGGGCACGATCGACGGCTGCGTGATTCCCTGGGAGGTCGTGCCTTCGGTCAAGGTGCACGAGCTCACCAAGTTCCACAGCGAATTCGATAACTCCGGCGGCGCGCTCTACACCACCACCTTCGTGATGGGCATGAACAAGGCCAAGTACAACTCGCTGGCTCCCGACCTGAAGAAGGTCATCGACAACAACTCGGGCATGGCCACCTCGGGCTGGCTGGGCAAGGTGCAGCAGGGCAACGACCCGGCCGGCCGCAAGGCCGCCGAGGACCGCAAGAACACCATCTACCAGATCACCCCAGCGGACGCCCAGGAGTTCAAGCGCAAGGCCCGCCTGGTCGAAGTGGAGTGGGTCGAGGACATGAACAAGCGCGGCTTCGATGGCAAGAAGCTGCTGGACACGGCCCGCTCGCTGATCGAGAAGCACGGCAAGGGCGCCGCGCCGGCCAAAAAGGCCTGATGCTCGCCCACTGAACCAGCGACTTCCAGGAGTCGCCCCCAAGCAAACAAGGGCCCCGCGGGGCCCTTGTTTACACTCTGCCCTATGTTTCGCAGTCCCATCAAGCATTGCAGGAATTGCGGCGGCGCCGTGGTGTATCGGGTGCCCGACGACGGCGACACCCGGGAGCGCGCCGTCTGCCCCGCCTGCGACACCATCCACTACGAGAATCCGCTGAACGTGGTGGGCACCGTGCCGTGCCTCGACGAGCGGGTGCTCCTGTGCAAGCGCAACATCGAGCCGCGCTGGGGCAAGTGGACGCTGCCCGCGGGCTTCATGGAACTGGGCGAGACCACGGCCGAGGGCGCCGCGCGGGAGACCGACGAGGAGTCTGGCGCCGAATTCGAGATGCAGGACCTGTTCAGCGTGGTGAGTGTGCCCCGCGTCGGCCAGGTGCACCTGTTCTATCGCGCGCGGCTGTTGAGCGACCGGTTCGATCCGGGCCACGAAACCATCGAGGCGCGCCTGTTCACCGAAGACGAGATCCCCTGGGACGAAATCGCGTTCAAGACCGTGAAGGAAACGCTGCTGCGCTACTTCGAAGACCGGCGGCGCGGCCGCTTCGACGTGCACAGCATCGAGATCACCGCGTAGGGGGCGGCAGTCCCCTCAGTTGCGGATCTTGCTGTCCTCGCGCAGCTTGGCGTCTTCACGGCGCTTGACGCACAGCGGGTGGCTGCGCGCGCCCGGCTTGTCGCAATGCTCGGCCAGACAGAACTCCTTGGACAGGAACATCTTGTCTTTGCAGGAATCGACCGGGCTGGGCGCCGGCGCGGCAGACGGCGCAGGTGCGCGGGCCTCCTCACGCACGGACACAGGCGCGGGCGCCAGGGGGCGCACCGGCTCCGCGACCGGCGCCGAGACGACAGCCTTGGACCGGGTTGCGGCAACCGGGCGGCGCGGTGCGCTTGCCTTGGCGGCGGGAGCACTGGCACTGGCAGCTCGCGCGGCGGAGGCGGCTGCCAATGCGCCCGCCGGGGCGGTGGACGTCGCCAGCACACCCGGCCCGGCGACCGGCACATCGGGCCCAGGCGCGGAGGCCGTTTCCGCAGGACCGGCCAGGCTTTGTTCGGGCGCGCCCTGCCCCATCATGAAAAAAGCCGCGATCGCCACAAGCGCCAACGCGCCAATGCCCGCGAGCACCGCCGACGGTGTGGAGCGCCGTGCCGCCGCTGCGGGCGGGCCGGCGGCATCGATAGCGGCAGGCTGGGTGACGGCAGGTGCGGGAGCGGCGGCAGCTCGCGGCTCCACCACGGTGGGTTCCTCGGCGCCGGCGAACGGCGCCGGGGCGGCCGCAACGTCATCGACCGCGGGGGCTTGCCTATCAGAGACCTGCGCCGGCTCGGGTGTATCAGCCGCCGCTGAAGGGGCAGCCATGCCCGCGGCCGGCGCGGCAGGGACCAGCGGCAGCGTGCTGGGGCGAAGGCGCGTGGCCTCGAGATCCTGGTCGGCGGCCCGCGCGGTGGTACCGCTGAGAATCGTCTGGTCGGGTGAGCTGACCCCACCCGCGAGCTTGCGCAGGCGCCGCCGGGCGAGGTCGGCGTAGATGCCGGCCGGGAACTTGTCCAGAAAGCCCTCGAGTTCCTCGGCGTCGGTGGAGTCCTTGATGTCCTTCCAGTAGACCAGTTCGAGTTCCTGCGTGACGGTCGATCCGCTGGTAGGCGCCTGCGAGGCGGCGGTGATCGACGGCTGACCGCGGGAGCCGGTGCCGGCGGGGTCGGTCTTCTTGAACGGGTCGGCGGGCGGGACCACCGTGGCGTCTTCGGCGCGGCGCATCGCCGACTGCAGCGCCGAGGCGAAATCGCGCGCCGTGGCAAAGCGCTGCTCGCGATCCTTCGCCAGGGCCCGTGCCACGACGGCGTCGATAGCGGACGGCAGCCGGGCATTGAACGAGCTCGGCGGCGCCGGGCTGTGGCCGATGATCTGGTGGATGATGGAGAAATCGTTGTCGCCGTCGAAGGGCCGCTTGTCCGTCAGCAACTGATACAGCACCACCCCGACCGAGAACAGGTCGGCGCGCGAATCGATCTTCTGCCCCTGCACCTGCTCGGGCGACATGTACTTGAGCGTGCCGACCATGCTGCCCTGCGTGCGCGTGGCCTCGCCCGAATCCTGAATGCGGGCCACGCCGAAATCGGTGAGCTTGACGCGCCCGCCCGGCTCGATCAGCAGGTTGGCCGGCTTCACGTCGCGGTGGATGATGTTCTGCTTGTGCGCGTAGTCCAGCGCGGACAGCAGGTCGCGCACCATCTTGAGCGACTGTTCCAGCGAATAGCGGATGCCCTTGTCCAGGTGGTGCTTGAGGTCGTCGCCCTGGATGTACTCCATCACCAGAAAGGCGATGTCGCCGTCGCGGTCGGAATCGTAGACGCTGACGATGTTGGGGTGCTGCAGGCGGGCCGCCGACCGTGCTTCGGTGCGAAAGCGCGCTTCGTATTCGGCGGCGGCTTCCTCCGACAGGTTCTCCACCTTGACGGTCTTGATCGCCACCCGGCGCTCGAGGTTGGGGTCGCGGCCCTCGTACACGATCCCCATCGCGCCCTTGCCGAGGACGCGAACGAGGTCATAACGGCCAAGTTTCTTGAGACTCACACTTCTGCGTCTTGTAGCGGGAAGATACAGATTCTAGCCTGCGGCCCCGCTAAACACCTCAGCGCTTTCGGCCCGGTGTCTCGCGCCTGATACGCAGACTTTCCCTCAGGTAGGCGTCGGTGAAATAGCGATCGAGCAGGCGCTGCGTCCATTGGGGCATGTCGCGCCCTTCCTGCGCGTAGTACTTGCAATAGGCATCCCAGGCCCGGGCGCCTTCGAACAGCTTGGTGCCGTCTCCCAGCAAGCGGGACTTGAGCACGGCCGGATCGAATTCCTTCAGCGTGCCCGCCAAGGCGGCCCGGGCCGCTGGGCCGGCCGCGGCGTTGTGCGTTAGCAGTTCCACCAGGAGATCGCGCAAGGACCGCTCGGGGTTGGCAAAACCAACGCCCGCGGCCCGGCCGCCGAAAAGATAGCGCAGCTTGGTCTGCTCGGGCCAGTCGGTCTTGAGCGGGTTGCTGTCCCTGGATGCCACCATGGTGCGGTCTTCGGTGCGCAGTTCCTGCTTGACGCCGCTGGCGCCTGCATTGAGTTCCAGCACGCCCAGCACCAGGATGCGCACCAGCCGCCCGATAGCTTCCACTTCGCCCTGGCTCAAGGCGCCGACGCTCGCCGCATCCAGGCCCAGCCCCTGGAAGAACGCCGACATGTCGCCGGCGCCCAATTTGCCGGCCTCCAGGGCGCCGCCGCCCGCCCCCGGGGCAAAGGTGGTCTCGAAGCCCCATTCGCCGAAAGGATCGTCTTCGGCCGAGCCCCCGGCTGAAAATCCGCTGGTCTGGCCAGACGCCAGCGAAGCGCGTGCCGCCGGGGACACCGGCGCGATGCCCGAGCCTTCACGGTCGAACACCGCCCAGGGATCGGCAGACGGCGGCAGTGGCGCCGGCGCGGCCTCCGTCACGCTGACCTCGTAGTCGCCCAGCTTCAGCACCTGGCCTTGCGGCAGCACGCCGCGGGCGCCGGGCGGCGCTTCGCCGAACGGCATCTCGACGCCGTTGACGACCGAGAGCACCCGGAACTGCAGTTCACCCGCCTCGACCCACAGCGACAGGTGGCGGCGCGAGACATTGCGCTGCGGATCGGGCAGGCAGACCCCGCAATCGGCGTCGCGGCCGAGCACCAGCTCGGGCTCTCCCGCCTCCAGCCCGCGCACCAGATCGAGACCCGGGCCGGCGATGCGAAGTTCGAGCGCCATCCTGGGCTTTGTTTCCGCTCAGGCTTTCACCGAGAACAGGACGGTGGGCGCGCCCTCGGCGTCCCGCTCGCATCCCAGGGCGATCTGCCCCTGTCCCACCAGGTAGCACTCGGTGCGGCGCAAGACCACCGGCTCGGTCTGGTTGCCCACATAGACCCAGGTGCCGAAGCTCGAGGCGTCGGACAGCACGAACTGGCCGCCGCGCCATTCGACGGTGGCGTGCACGCGCGACACACGCGAATCGTTGAGGGAGAGCGACGCGGTGGTCGCCCGGCCCAGGGTCAGCTTTTCACCGCGGGGCGCCAGCTGCAGCGTCTGGCCGAGCGCCGAAATTTCGAGCAGGCTGTCCTTGCCCGCCTTGAACATCGAGACACCCATCACCGTGGCGTCGGCATCGCGGTCGACCTGCCAGTCGGCCCGGAACACCTCGGTCGCCTCGGAGCGGCCACGCAGGTACATCGGGCCCAGGCTGCGAAGCTGCGCCTGCAAGGCCGGCGCAAGTGCGCCGCGTACCCGCTGGGTGGTGAGGATCTGCTCGGCGCCGGCCAGGTCGGCCAGGCGCGCCGCGCTGTTCACGGCATCGCCGTAGCAGTCGCCGTCGATCTCGACCACCTCGCCGGCTTCCACGCCCATCTGCATCTGGATCGGTTTGCCGGTGCCGCCGGCGTACACCGGCTTTTCCTGCAGCCGCTTCTGAATGGCGATGCAGGCCTCGATGGCGTCGCCTTCGGCGGGGAACACGACGAACAGGCCATCGCCCAGCAACTTGACGACGCGCCCGCTGTGCTGCTCGAACGTCTTGCTCAGGGCGCCGGTGAGCTGGGTGACGAACCGCCCGGCGGTCTCGTCACCCAGGCGCTCGAAGATGCCGGTGCTTCCCACCAGGTCGGCAAAAACAACGGTAGCCACGATAGTTCAGCGTCCCTGGTCAGTGAGGTGAATGGGCGACATGCCCGGCGATTTTATGCTCGACCTGACCCGTGGGCCGGCAGCGGTACGATACGCGAATGAGTAGGCGACGCTGTTAAGCTTGCCATCCCGATGAAACCCATGAGCGTCCGACCGCCACAGCCAAGTTCGTACCGCAGCGCAGCCGCAGTGGCACTTTTGGCCATTTTCGTGCTGGCGCAGACACTTGGCTGGATGCACCGCGGCTTCCATGCGTCCTCGGGGACGGCACGGCATACCCACTCTGCCGTGCTGGCACAAGTGGCTGCAGTGCCCCACGACGAACGCTCCGCCTGGATCGCCAGTCTTTTCGGCAACCATCAGGATCCGTCGGACTGCCGGCTCTTCGACTTCATGGGTCAACCGGGGTGCCTACCGTCGGCCGTGCCAGTGCCAGCCAACGTCCCGTCCTCAGCATTCCTCGCAGCCAGTCACGCGGATTTTGTGGTCCGCTGGACTACCCTGTTCGACGCACGGGGCCCTCCTTCGTCTCGCTGATCTGAAGCCACCCTGTAGCGCTCCTGGAGAGCGACTACAGCCACGTCTTTTTTTAGCGAGTTTTCAATGAATCCCATCAAGGGCGTTGCGCCCGCCATGGTGCGCCGCTGTGCCGCGGCTGCCTTTCTATTCGCCGCTGGCGCTGCCACGGCACAACAATCTGCGTCTGGCTGGCAAGCGGGCGCTGTCCTGGACCTTACCGCCGCGTCCCGCGCACTGGGACTCGGGCAGCGTGACCAAGGCCTGGGCCTCGGCCACAGCGACGTGAGCCTCAATGGCCCGCTCGGGAGGCACTTCGAGGCCCAAGCGACGGCCGCAGCCCACACGTTCGAGCGCAAGATGGAGCTCGAACTGGAGGAGGCCTGGGTGCAATCGCGCACCCTGCCCGCCGGCCTGCAGGTGCGTGCTGGCCGGTTCGCGTCGCAGATCGGGTACCTGAACGAGCAGCATCCGCACAGCGACGACTTCGTCCAGCGGCCCTTGCTGCATCGCGCTTTCCTCGGCGGCCACTGGAACGACGATGGCCTGCGGGTCAACTGGACAGCCCCGACGGACCTGTACCTGCGCCTTGGCGTGGAGGTGTTCCGCGGACGGCGGCTGGTCGAAGAGGCGGCTTCGGCGCGCAGCCCTGGCTCGGCGGTGCTCTCGGGACGGGTCGGCGGTGACATCGGACGGAGCCAGGGCTGGCAGGCCGGGCTATCCTTGCTTCACAACCGGCGCGAGGCGGCCGTGGAAGCACACGACGAAGCCCACGAGGGCGAGGAAGAGGCCGGGCACGAAGGTGCCGATCAGGAAGGTCACGCGCATTCGCATGGCGCCGCGTTCAGCGGCCGTCGCATGTGGCTCGCGGAACTCGCCTGGAAATGGTCGCCGGAAGGGAACAACCGGCAACAGCAAGTGCGCGTCGCCTATGAGCACGCGCTGGTCACTGGGCTGAACCGATTTGCCACCGGCAGTGACCGTCACCGTGCCAGCTACCTGAGTGTCGTCTGGCGCTTTGCGCCTGCCTGGGAAACCGGCGTACGGCTGGACGTGCTGCGCGTGCGCCAGTCGCATGAGGATCACTTCGACGACGGCAGGCTGCGCGAGACGGCCCTGATGGTCGCGTACAAACCCACTCATGCGCAGACGCTGCGCCTGCAGCTCACGAAGCAGCAGGACCGCGGCGGCTTCCCTGCGGCAAACCATGCCGTGCAACTTCAATACATCCTCAACCTGGGCGCCCATGCAGCACATTCCTTCTGAACGACGCAGCACCTTTCTGCGCCTGGCGCTCGCCTGCTGCGCGTTCTGGAGCGCCGGAAGCGCGCACGCGCTCAGCGTGTTCACCTGCGAACCCGAATGGGCGGCGCTGGTGAGCCAACTCGCTCCCGCAGCGCAGGTCCGTAGTGCCACCCATGCACGGCAGGATCCGCACCACATCGAAGCGCGCCCCAGCCTGATCGCGATGATGCGCAAGGCCGATCTTGCCGTCTGCACCGGTGCCGGGCTGGAAGCAGGCTGGCTGCCCATCCTGCAGCAGCGCTCGGGCAACCCGCGGGTGCAGAACGGCGCAGCAGGTATGCTGTTCGCCGCCGACCATGTGAGCCTGATCGATCCACGGCCTGCCGGCACGCCTTTCGAAGGTGATGTCCATGCTGCCGGCAATCCGCATGCGCACCTGGACCCTCGCCGCATTCTCGACGTGGCAGCGGCAGTGGGCAAGCGGCTGGAGATCATCGACCCCGCAGGCGCAGACGGCTATCGGGCACGGCTCGCCGCCTTCCAGTCCGACTGGAAGGCGCGCATCACGCAGTGGGAGCGCCGGGCGGCCCCGCTGCGCGGCAGGCGGGTAGCGGCACAGCACAGCACTTTTGCCTACCTCTGGCGCTGGTTGGGGGTGGAGCAAGTGGCGGACCTTGAGCCGAAGCCGGGCGTCCCGCCGACGCCCGGGCACCTGCAGAAGGTGCTGGAGACAGTGCGCGCCGCCCCGCCGAGCGCGGTGGTGGTGTCGGCTTACCAGGACCCGCGCGGCGGGGAGTGGTTGGCGCAGCAGCTTGGCGGGGGCGTCACGGTGTTGCAGTTGCCATCGACAGTGACCGAGGAGCCGCCGACGGACACGCTGCCCGCACTGTTCGACCATATTCTTGGTCGGCTGCTGATGGTGACACGATGACCGCCGCGGCCGACCTCGCCTGGCTGCTGGCACCGGCCGCGGCGCTGCTGGTGGCGTGCCTCGTGCTGGTCCCGCTGGGCGCCCAGGTGCTGGCGCGCGGCGTGGTGTTCATCGACCTGGCGGTGGCACAGGTGGCCGCCTGCGGGGTGCTGGCCGCGGGCATGATCGTTGGGGACACGCAGCCGCTTGTCATCACGGCGGCGGCCGGCATCGCCGCCGTGCTGGGCTCGGGCGGCGTCTGGTGGCTGGCGCGACGCTGGCCGGAACAACGCGAAGCACTGATCGGCCTCGTTTACGTCGCCGGCGCCGGGGCCGCGGTGATCGCGGTCGCCTCCGATCCACACGGGCGGGAGCGACTCACTGCGCTGCTCGCCGCCGACGTGCTGTGGGTACCGTGGGGCTCCGTGCTGCTCCTGGCGATTGCCGCGGCCGGCGTGACCGCACTGGCCGCGACGCGCCGGGGCATGTTGAGCCGGGATGCAGTCTTCTACCCCGTATTTGCCCTGACGCTCTCGGTCGCGGTGCAGACCCTGGGCCTGTACCTGGTGTTCGCGTTGTTGATCGGCCCCGCGCTCTGGACCCGACTGGGGAAGAGTCTCGCGCAAGCTGTTGCAATGGCGGCTGCCGCATGCCTGGCGGGATTGGCGCTGTCCTGGTCACTCGACTGGCCAAGTGGAGCATCGGTGGCGCTGAGTCTCTGCCTGCTCGGGATATTCACCGTCTGGGGCCGCAGGCAAGAGAGGGCCAGCTCGCCAGCATCACATGACGTTGCTCCGTGACTCGATAGACAACCAAGGGTGTTGCCGGGCTGCTGCGAAGGCATTGGAAAACCGGTCCAACCGACGTTCAGCGGGCGCCCGGGGGTCCACCTGCGCAACCCGGCCTTTCAGCGCCTAGCTGGTGGCCAACCCGATCTGGCTCCATAGGCGGGTTAACGATCCAGGACACGTTTCAGCCCACGCCGAGATGCCCAGGTCCGGCACCATTCGCTGGCCATCCTCCAGCTGCAGGTGAGGCAGGATGCTCTGCGTGCCTTGTCCCGTGCGCCCATGGTCGACACCCAAAACGGCGGGGATCTCTATCGAAGACATGTTAGGCCTTGCTGCGTTGATCAGTCCCGATGTTGCACCGAGATGACGCTCGAACGCTAAGGGAATAGCCTAAGCATTGAATGAGCCCAGGATAGAGCCGCGCAGGCCAACTGGCAGTTATAGATCAAAGCCCAGCTGCGCCTCAACGCCAAGAAAAACGGGTTGTGCCAAAAGCCACAACCCGTTGATTTCATTTGAACTTCTTGGTCGGCGTGAAAGGATTCGAACCTTCGACCCCTTGCACCCCATGCAAGTGCGCTACCAGGCTGCGCTACACGCCGACAAGCCGCAGATTATAACCGCTCGGACTGCTCAGTGACTCGACGACAGCAGGTCGCGGATCTCGAACAGCTCGCGCCGCACCAGCAGAAGCCTTTGCGAGAAAACATCTCGCTCTTCGGGCGGCGCGCTGTCTTCGAAATCCTCGAAGGTCGAGTCTTCGACTTCGATGACTTCGACGCCCTCGAGCATCACCTCGCCGGCTCGCCGCTTGTCGCGCTCGCCCTGCACCAGTTCCTGGAGCTTGTTTCGCGCGCCGCTGATCGTGAAGCCCTGGTCGTAGAGAAGATCGCGGATGCGGCGGATCATCAGCACCTCGTGGTGCTGGTAGTAGCGCCGATTGCCGCGGCGCTTCATGGGCCGCAGCTGCGTGAACTCCTGCTCCCAATACCGTAGCACGTGAGGCTTGACACCACACAGCTCGCTGACCTCACCGATGGTGAAGTAGCGCTTGGCCGGTATTGAAGGGAGTGCTTTCTCCATTGAAATCAATGTAGTAGAAGAGAAAGCTGCTAGGTTACTCTAAGTGGAGCCGGCGTGCAAAGGCTGTTCGCCGGCGCGCCCCCCGACTGTTGCTTCAGCTCACTTCGGCAACGGCCTCGGCGCCGTTGCCCTGGATCTGCTCTTTGAGCTTGTGGCTGGCGTGGAACGTCACTACCCGCCGGGCCTGGATGGGAATGGCCTCGCCGGTGCGGGGATTGCGCCCGGGCCGGGGCGCCTTGGTTCGGATCTGGAAATTGCCGAAGCCGGAAATCTTCACGTCCTTGCCTTCGACCAGGCTGTCGGAGATGAGATCGAAGAAGGCGTCGATCATGTCCTTGGATTCGCGCTTGTTCAGCCCGATCTGCTCGAACAGCAGCTCGGCGAGTTGGGCTTTGGTGAGCGCGGGCGTTTCAAGGCTTTCGACTGCAAAGTCCATGATGTCGTCCTGCTTCATCGTTGTTGTCAGCACGTCGGTCACTGGTTCATCCCCTCAAGCGGCCGCCGAGCCGTTCGGCCAGCCGGTCCACCACGGCCTTGACGGCCGCGTCGATCTGTTCGTCGGTCAGTGTGGCTTCGGCGCTCGCCAGCGTC
>JAKFEZ010000245.1:0-15265 GCA_036675435.1 Ramlibacter sp.
GCTCGCCAGATCCGCGCGGCTCACCATCGCCGTGTCCGGATCGACGTTGGCGGCCAGCAGTTCCTGGCTGCGCACCAGCTTGTCGTAGTGCTCGGGCTTGGCCGCGAGCTTGATCTTGCCGACACGCGCGAAGCTGCAGTCGATGTTCTCTTCGGCCACCAGGCGTTCGACCGTATCAACCCCGGCATCGAAAGCCCGGTAGAGCCGGTTCGCGACGTCTTTGCCGAGTTTGGCCGACAACATGCCGTAGTCCTGGGCAAAGCCGTTGTTGCACATCCCGCCGTTGCGGCCGGACGCTGCATTGCCGATCGTCTCCGCTTCCAGGAGCACGACGCGTGCGCCCTTCTTCGCAAGCGCCAGCGCGGCCGATGAACCGGTGAGGCCGCCACCGATCACCGCAACGTCGCAGCTGCCCTGCACCGGCCCCGGGGCAGCGCTCCTGAATGGCTCCGATGTGTCCAACCAATAGGATGTCAGCTTCATATCGCCTCTGGAATCATGTTGTTTAGTTGAACGACTGGCTGGCGAGCCCGAACATGCGCGCCGGCCGGTGGATGCAAACTGTGTCCCGAGGACCATGGTAGTGGCCTTATCGATCTGCCGCAGGCCGATGCGCTGCCGAGGCGCGTGCATCGGCCGGACCTTCGGCGATCACAGGACCGATGACATGCGCGGCCGAACAGGCGGCAAATAGCGTAGCCGCGAGGCACGCCGTCGCGCAGAAGCACATCACCGTCGCCGAGCTCCACGAGCCGGCGAACCGTCGAAATGACAGCCGCATCATGTTAACCGGAGGTCGTAGCGTTAGCTTTCGCAGATGGGGGTGGAAAACAGCGGAATGCGTGTATTTTGGGGCGCACTCGACATTTCCTGCTACGCACCGGATGCAACAATGCCCACAAGAATCCATGTGAAGAGTGCCAAGCTTTCGAACCTGGGCATATGGCATATGGCGTATGCCCTGAATTTAACGAATAGAGAGGTACTGCATGAAAACACTGTTGCTGAAAAAAGAGGAAGTAAGTCGGTTAATTTGCACCAACGAAGTCATCGCTACGGTGGAAGAGGCCTACAAAGCCTTTAACAGTGGCCTGGTGGAACAACCTGACTACATAGGGATGCATCTTCCACCACCTCGTGGGGAAATTGACTTCAAGCTCGGTTACTACAAAGCCAATGAAGTGATCTCCATGAAGGCGTCTTCTGGAGGTTTCATTGATAACCCAACAGCACACGGCGTACCTAATGGCATGGGGACCATTCTCCTGTTTGACGCCAGGAGCTGTGCCTTGATTTGCGTCATGGATGGAAGTTTGATCACAGGCCTCAGAACCGGGGCGTCTGGAGCCGTTTCCGTAAAAGCACTGGCAAGAAAAAACGCCAAAAAAATTACATCGATCGGGACAGGAAATCAGGCGAGGATGCAAATCCGTGCGATCAACGAGATTATGAAAATTGAAGAGATCCACGCATGGGACAGTCATCCGGACACGCTTTCCAAATACAAGACAGATATCGAAAGCGAATTTGGCATCCCTGTCATCATGGCAAATTCCAAGAAGGAAGCCGTTGAGCAGGCCGATATCCTGATTACGACGACCCGCGGAAAAGGGTCGCTCGTGGAAGCGGATTGGGTAAAACCCGGTACACACATCGTGGCAATCGGTACGGATCAACAAGGTAAACAAGAGCTGGATCCGGAGATCTTCAGGCACGCAAAAATAGTCGTTGACTCAATGGCGCAGTGCACTGAAAAGGGCGAAACCTGGCATCCGTTGAATAAAAACATCATCACCAAAGACGACATCCATGGAGAAATTGGCGAGGTATTGCTGGGCAAAAAAACAGGAAGAGAAAACGATGAAGAAGTGACCATTTTTGACTCCACAGGAATGGCCATACAGGACAACACGACCTCGAGCAAGATTTACAGGAATGCACTGGAAAGAAACGTTGGGACTTTCTTTGAGTTCTTTGAATCATGATTCAAGCGACATCACACACCTAAAGTCGCTTCAAAAGACCCGCCAGGAGGGTCGTGTAGCGGTGCCTTGGGACAAACCCAGGGCTGGGCCCTAAAAATCACATCAACCATCGATCAAAGCCTTCCTCTTATGTTCAAAGGAACGTAACCCAGGAAGTTGAAAGGCGACAAGCACTATGCGCAACTACCCAACCATTCAGGACATTCTGGAAGCCCGGGAAAGGCTGGAACCCCACATTCGGCATACGCCGTTATTGCGTGCAGAAAAAATAGAGAAAGCCGTTGGTTGCCAGCTCTACCTCAAACCTGAAACCCTGCAGATCACTGGCGCCTTCAAGATTCGAGGCGCCCTGAACAAGGCCCTTTCACTTCCGAGAGAAGCGATCGCCAACGGCCTGATCGCGACTTCCTCGGGCAATCATGCCCAGGGGATCGCCTATGCCGCCAGGATGCTGGGCGTCAAGGCGATCCTGGTCGTTCCGGTGACTACACCCAAGATCAAGATCGAGAACACCAAAGCCCTGGGGGCGGAAGTCATTCTTTTCGACGGCGACACGGCCGCCCGATGGAAAAGGGTGTGCGAGATCGCCGAAGAGAACAAGTACGCGGCGATTCACGGCTTCGAGGACCCGCTGGTCATGGCCGGCCAAGGAACCATCGGGTGCGAGATCCTGGAGGATCTGGAGGATGTGGACACCGTCATCGTTCCCCTGGGCGGCGGCGGCCTGCTTTCGGGAATCGCCACCGCCATCAAGGAAACGAAGCCGTCGGTGCGGGTCATCGGTGCGGAGCCTGCCTTGACGCCCAAGTACTTCCAAAGCCGGATCAACAAGGAACGCACGTCGCTGCCCTTGAAAAATACCATCGCGGATGGGGTGCGAATCAGCGTTCCGGGCCAGAACCCCTGGCCCATCATCGAGAAGTACGTGGACGAGATCGTCCTCGTCGACGACGAGCACATCGTCGCAGGCATGCGTGTGCTGGCCAGGGATGCCAAGCTGATCGCCGAGCCCGCTGCTTCCATCGGCATCGGGGCCTTGCTGGCCGGCGCTGTCAAGGTCAGGCCGGATGAGAAGGTCTGCGCGGTATTGAGCGGCGGGAACTGGGACTTGTGCGACCTTGCCGAGATATACAAAGTTGCCGAGTAAGCGTTTCCAGAGTGGATTTGAAAGTTCCCTGCGAATGGAAATTGAACTGCTTGCGAGAGCATTTCAATAAGTGTCCGCAAGGATGGAGGCTGTGGAGAACCCAGGAGGGGCCGGCCAACTGCGGCCTTTCCTGGAGGGCTGCGGTGATGTGCTGGTGCCCGCTGCCGCAGCGGGCACCAGCAAGGTTCAAGCCTCGAGCCAGACGTTCTCGGCGAAGTTGTAGCCCATCAGGCCACCCAGCGGAATCGGCGACAGGCCCTTGAGCTTTTTCGTATGGCCGTCGATGCTGGACATGAAGAACGGAACCCCGATGCCCCCTTCCTCGTGGATCATGACCTGCATGTCGGCGTACATCTTGGCGCGCTTGGCCTGGTCGGGCTGGGCCCGCGCGGCCAGCAGCAGCTGGTCGAATTTCGGGTTCTTCCAGCCCGCCTCGTTCCACGGCGCGTCGGACTTGAAGAACTGCGTGAGCAGCAAATCGGCCGACGGCCGCGGGTTGATGTTGCCGAAGCCCACCGGATGCTTCATCCAGTGCTGCGACCAATAGCCGTCCGCCGGCATGCGGCGCACGTCCAGATTCAGGCCGATCTGGCGCGCGGCGTGCTGCATGACCAGCGCCATCTCCGCCGAATTGGCGGCCGCGGGCGAGACCACTACCGGGATGGCTGCGCTGCCGAGGTTGGCCTTCTGCACGTGCCACTTGGCCTTCTCGGGGTCGTAGGGCCGCTGCTTGAGCCCCTTGAAGAAAAAGCGGTCGCTGGGGTGGATAGGATGGTCGTTGGCCACCTCGCCGTAGCCCAGCAGGATGGACTTGACCATCTGCTCGCGGTTGAACAGGTGCTTCATCGCCAGCACAAAGTCCGGGTTGCTGCCGGGTATGCTGTCGCGGCGCATGATCAGATCGGTGTAGAGGCCGGCCTTGGTCTCAAAGATCGCGTGCTTGGCGCTGCCCTTGATGCGGTCCACCGAGCGCGGGTTGATGGCCATGGTCAGGTCGATCTCGCCGGTCAAGAGCGCGTTGACGCGCGCCGCCTCGTCGCCGATGCCCACATACTCGATCTCGTCCAGGTAGGGGCGGTTGGGCTTCCAGTAGTTGTCGTTGCGCACGGCCACCGAGCGCACACCCGGCTTGAAATCCTTGAGCTTGTAGGGGCCGGTGCCGATGCCCGCCATGTGCGCGTTCACGTCGGTGACGCCGTCGCGCACGATATGGAAGTGCCAGGTGCCCAGAATGGCCGGCAGGTCGGCGTTGGGTGCCGCGAGGCGGATGGTCACTTCGTGCGGGCCGGTGGCCTTCACCTCTTCGATCTGCTCGGCCAGCACCTTGGCCTTGGAGCCCGTTGACGGATCCTTGTGGCGCATGATGGAAAACACCACGTCGGCGGAAGTGAACGGCTTGCCGTCGTGAAAGGTCACGCCCTGGCGCAGCTTGAACACCCAGGTCCTGGCGTCCTTGGTGCTGAACTCCTCGGCCAGCGCAGGCTGGGGCGTCAGGCTGCCGTCAAGCGAGGTCAGCCCGTTGTAGAACATGCAGCCGCGGATGTAGTCCGTGTGGTTGGAGCATTTGGCCGGGTCCAGCGTGTCGCTGAGCGCGGCGGTCGCCCCGGCTACCTTGATGCGCCCGCCCTTGCGCGGGGACGCCGCCTGCGCCACGGCCACCGTCGAGGCCAGGCTGCCCGCCAGCGCGGCCTGCATGCCGCCGGCCGTCAGCATGGCCAGCACGTCGCGCCGGCTGGCGCCGCGCTGCAGTTCGCCCATGATGCGGCGGCTCTCCTCGGGCCCGATCAGGCTGCTTATCTGCTGTTGTTTTGTCATTGTGTGTCTCCTCGGTGGAAAAAAGTCAGGCGAATTTGTTCTTGATCTGGTAGTACAGGCCCACGGCGGGCAGGAACCAGGGGGTGCCGAAATGGCCCGGGATGGCGGGCCAGGGGTTGTTGCGCCAGGGGTTGGCCGCCACGTCGCCGGCCATCACCCGGGCCATGCACTCGCCCATGTGCACCGACATCTGCGTGCCGTGGCCGCTGTAGCCCATGGAGTAGTACAAGCCGTCGGTTTCGCCGGCATGCGGCAGCCGGTCCTGCGTCATGTCGACGGTGCCGCCCCAGCAGTAGGCTATGCGCAGGTCGCGCAGTTGCGGGAACATCGCTACCAGCTGCTCGCGCAGCACCTGGCCGCTCCTGGCATCCGAGCGCGGGCTGGACAGCGCAAAGCGCGCGCGCCCGCCGAACACCAGGCGGTTGTCCGGCGTGAGGCGAAAGTAGTTGTGCAGGGTGTCCGTGGTGGTGTAGGTGCGCTGCCGCGGCAAGAGCGCTTGCGCCACGGAGGCATCGAGCGGCTCGGTCACGATGATGAAGCTGCCGATCGGCACGATGCGGCGCCGCCAGAAGGAGAAACTGGAGAACGCGCCGTGGCGCGTCGCACCGGTGGCCAACAGCACCTGGCCGGCGTCGATGGAGCCGCGCGGCGTGTGCACGCGGTACGCATGGCCGTGCAAGCGCTGCAGCCTCTGCACCTGCGTATGGTCGTAGATCTGCGCGCCGCGCCGCGCCGCGGCCTCGGCCAAGCCGCGGCCGAATTGGCCCATGTGCATCTGGGCACTCTTCTTGAACAGCAGGCCGCCCGCGAAACGATCGCAGCCGATCTCCTCGTGGATGCGCTGCGGCGGCACCAGCTCGACCTGCGGGTCGGCCTCGCGGCGCAGCCGTTCAAAACTCCGCGCCAGCTGCTCGTAGTGCGCTGGCCTCGAGGCCAGCTTGAGCTTGCCGCGGCGATGGAAATCGCAGGGGATCGCCTCCTCGCGCACGATGCGCTCGACCGTATCCACCGCGTCATCGTAGGCGCGGTACCAGGCGGCCGCGCGCTCGACGCCCACGCGGGCCGCGACGGTAGCGTAGTCCACGGCAAGGCCGTTGTTCACATGGCCGCCGTTGCGCCCGGAGGCTTCGGCCGCAACGGCCGACGCCTCCAGCACCACCACGTGGGCACCGCGCATGGCCAGGGTACGGGCCGCCGACAGGCCGGTGAAGCCGCCGCCGACGACCACCACGTCGGCCTTGGCGGGCAAGGCATCGGTCTGGCCTTCGAACGCAGCCGTGGTATCAGTCCAGAACGATTCGAGCTTCATGGTGCGTGAGGGATGCGAGGCCGCGCTCATGCGCTGCCGTAGATGATCCAGATCTTGCGCGTCGTCTCAATGCAGCGCCACTGGCCGACGTAGTCCGGCTTCATGACGAAGTTGTCGCCGGCCTGGATGCGGATGGGTTCCTTGCCGTCTTCGATCAGCTCCGACACGCCGGAGAGGATGTGGCAGTACTCCCAGACGCCGCCCTTGATCGAGCGGATCGTGCCGGGCGTGACTTCCCACACGCCGGTGCGCAGCTTGCCGTCGGCCGTCTGTTCCACGTCCCAGTTCATGAAGCGCGGATCGCCGGCGATCAGGCGCTCGGGCAAGGGGGCGCCCTCGCGACCGGGACCGAGGTCGTCAAGTTTGAAGAAAGTGAGGTTGCTCATTTGTATCGGGTCCTTTTGCAATTGAATGAAGGCGGGAAGTCAGGCGCGCGCCGGATTACAGGCCGACCAGCGCCGGCAGCCCGTTGATGTCGCGGATCTCCACGTGGGTGTAGAACTCGCTGGGCTTGGGCTCGTGGCCGCGGTTGACGAACACCTTGTTCTTGATGCCCATGTCGTGGGCCGACATCAGGTCGTAGCGCGGGCTGGAGGACACGTGCAGGATGTCGTCCGGCGAGCAGCCCAGCTGGTCCAGCATGTATTCGAAGGCCTGCAGGCGCGGCTTGTAGGCGCCGGCATCCTGCGCCGTGTACACCTTGTGGAAGGGCGCTTCCAGCTTGCGGACATTGGAGTCGATCTGCTCGTTCATGGCATTGGACAGGATCACCAGCGGGATCTTGTTGCCCACGCGCGTGAGCGCATGCGGCACATCGGTGTGCGGGCCCCAGGTGGGCACGGCGTCGTAGAACTTCTGCCCGTCCTCGTCGCGGTAGGTGACCCCGTGGCGCTTGCAGACGCGCGCCCACGAGGACTTGAGTACCTGGTCGTAGGGCTTCCAGTCGCCCATCGCCTCATCCAGCCGCAAGGCGCTGAAATCCTTGATGAACTGCTGCATGCGCTCGGGCGACAGCTGCTCTCCCACGATGGCGTAGGCCAATTCGTGCATGCGGAAGTAGGTCAGCGTGCCGTAGCAGTCGAAGGTGATGTACTTGGGTTTGAAGATCATGATTTGCCTCATTGGTGGTGGGGTGAAAAAAGGGTTCAGGCGGCCGGGAAGTCCCTCAGCGCACGCCCGCGGCGCAGCCCGGCCTCCACCGCCGGGCGACGGAGGGGAAACGGCCGGCAGGCAGGGATAGTGGGTGGCAGTCGACGGACATCGGTAAGCTTCCTGTTGTCGCGGTGGTTCAATAGGAGCAATCCTAGGCAGCATCCGCCGCAGTTGTTGCGGTTCTGCGCGGCGCGAACGCAGCATTCATCCGGAGTACCGCGGGCTCCAGGCGCTTTGTGCCGTTCTTCGCGCGGCCGTGGCCGGCGCCAAGATCGTACAAGCCGCGGGCCCTTGCGCCGAGCATCATCTTCCCCAAACCTCCAATGACGTTTTAAAGGAAAGTCCTATGCTCGACCACGTTCTCACTCCACAGGCTGCGCTTGCGGCAGTGGGCCGCCCCCTGCCCGACGGTGTCTCGATACGGCGCTTGAATGCGGATGACCTGGAAGCGGCGCAGGCGCTGTCGCGCGAGTTCCAATGGCCGCATCGCGTGGAGGACTGGCAGTTCGGCCTGGCGCACGGCCAGGGCGTGGCCGCGGTGCGCGACGGTGAACTGGTCGGCACGGCCTTGCATTGGGCCTGGGGCAAGCAGTGCGCGACGGTGGGCCTGGTGGTGGTTTCCCCTCGCCTGCAGGGGCAGCGCGTGGGCCAGCACCTCATGCATGCGGTGATGGCGGGGCTGGAGGATCGCATCGTGCTGCTGCACGCCACACCAGAAGGCCGCGGTTTGTACGAGCGGATGGGCTTTGCCATCATGGGCGAGGTCCGGCAACACCAGAACCTGGCGGTCCCCGCCCAGCTGGTGGCGTTGCCGCAGGGCGAACGGCTGCGCCCATTGGGACGCAACGACGCGAAAACGCTGGTCGCACTCGATGCGCGGGCCGCCGGCATGCCGCGCGAAGCGATGCTGCGCCAGCTGCTGGCCGAAGGCGAGACGGTGGTGCTGGCACGTGGCGGCGAGGCCGTGGGGTTCTCCATCGCGCGGCGCTTCGGGCGGGGCCACGCCATCGGCCCTGTAGTGGCGCCCGACCTCGCGAGCGCACAGGCGCTTATCGGCCACTGGTGCAGCCGCTACGCCGGCAAGTTCCTGCGCATCGACGTCGACGCCGCCAGCGGGTTGCCCGAATGGCTGGAGGCCCAGGGCCTGCCCCGGGTGGGTACGGTCACAACCATGGTGCGCGGCGGGCCGCTGGAGCGCGGACCGGCAGTCGGCGGCTGGGCGCTCGTCAATCAAGCCATGGGCTAATGAAAGCCCACCCCCGAAGCGCCTTCGGCACTTCCCCCTCAAGGGGGGCGAGACCCGCGGCTCCAGACCGACCTGCGTCGGTCTGGACGGGGCGAGCGGTGGCTGCCTCTGGCAGCCACGCGGCCTGCAAGGCCACCCAGCGGCCCGGCAAAGCCGGTTCCGCGCGTGCACTGGTATCAGACACTGGCAATCACGCATCGCGGGCAATGTGCGGCATCCTGGAGAACTGAGATGACTTTCCTCTATAAGGGGCCCGCGCAGCGGGGGGCCGTGTGGGCCGAGCAGTTCGCGCGCAGGATGCCGCAGTTGCCGTTCCGAACCTGGCCCGAGATCGGGGACCCGGCGCAAGTGCGCTTCCTTGCGGCCTGGGAGCCTCCGCCGCGCATCGCCGAGACCCTTCCCAACCTGGAGGTCCTGTTCTCGGTGGGGGCCGGGGTGGACCAGTTCGATTTCGCGGCGCTGCCGGCCGGGCTCACCGTGGTCAGGATGGTGGAGCCGGGCCTGACCGCCTGCATGTGCGAATACGTCAGCTGGGCCGTGCTGTCGCTGCACCGGGAGATGCCGCTGTACCTGCGGCAGCAAGGCCTCGGCCAATGGAAGGAGCACCCTGTGCGGCCGGCCTCCACGCGGCGCGTGGGCGTGATGGGCATGGGCATGCTGGGGCGCGCGGCGCTCGCGCAGTTGCGGCTGCTCGGCTTTGACTGCGCCGGCTGGAATCGCTCGAGGCGCAACGAGCCGGGCGTACGCTGCTACAGCGGCGAGGCGGAGCTGGACGAGTTCCTGGCCCGCACCGACATCCTGGTATGCCTGCTGCCGCTCACGCCTGAAACACGCGGCATTCTCGGCCGGCGCGTGTTCGACGCGCTGCCGGAAGGCGCCTGCCTGGTCAACGCCGCGCGCGGCGGCCACCTGGTGGAAGCGGACCTGCTCGCCGCGCTGGAAAGCAAGCGGCTCTCGGCCGCGGTCCTGGATGTCTGCGAGCCGGAGCCGCCTGCGCAGGGCCACCCTTTCTGGGACCATCCGCGCATCTGGCTCACGCCCCACATTGCGAGCGCAACCCAGGCCGGGACCGCGGCCGAAGCGCTGCTGGACAACCTGCGGCGATACGAGGTCGGCCTGCCGCTCGAAGGCGTGGTGGACCGCTCGCGCGGGTACTGAGCCTGCCATCCCGGGCTTGGCCGGGGGCCACGGATTGCGTCACCCCCGCACCGGCATCAAGAACCGCAGAATCTTCTACCGTACGCGTGCGAACAACGGCATGGTCGTGCGCGCGCAAGGGGGACAAGCCGCAGCACCCGCTGCGCACTCTCGCCTAAGCTTATCCCCATGATGTCCACCAAAACCCTTTCACTTGATTCTTCGCTCGTGGCGCTCGACCGCGCGCACCTGATCCACCCTGTGGCCAACTGGCGCGGCCATGAGCAACGCGGCGCCACGGTGCTGCGCTCCGGCAAGGGCGCCTGGCTGCGCGACGCCGACGGCCGCGAACTGCTCGATGCCTTCGCGGGCCTGTGGTGCGTCAATATTGGCTACGGCCACGAAAGCGTCGTGGAAGCCGCCGCGCGCCAAATGCGCGAGCTGCCCTATGCGACGGGTTATTTCAGCTACGCCAGCGAACCGGCCATCCGCCTGGCCGCCAAGCTCGTGGAGATCGCGCCGCCCGGGCTGGGGCACGTGTACCTGACGCTGGGCGGCTCCGAGGCGATTGATGCGGCCGTGCGCCTCATCGTGCAGTACTACAACGCCACGGGCCGGCCGCGCAAGAAGCACTTCATCGCGCTGGAACGCGGCTATCACGGCTCATCCTCCACCGGCGCCGGCCTGACGGCCTTGCCCACCTTCCATCGCGGATTCGACCTCCCGCGCCCCGAGCAACACTACATTCCCTCGCCTTACCCCTACCGCAGCCCCGTGGGCGGCGATCCGCAAGCGGTGATCGCGGCTTCGGTGGCCGCGTTGCGCGAGAAGGTGAACACGCTGGGCGCGGAGAACGTCGCGGCCTTCTTCTGCGAACCGATCCAGGGCTCGGGCGGTGTCATCGTGCCGCCCGCGGGCTGGCTCAAGGCCATGCACCAAGCCTGCCGCGAGCTGGATATCCTGTTCGTGGCCGACGAGGTGATCACCGGCTTCGGCCGCACCGGCCCAATGTTCGCCTGCGAGGCCGAGGGCGTGTCGCCGGACCTGATGACGGTCGCCAAGGGGCTGACCTCCGGCTATGCGCCCATGGGCGCGCTCCTCATGTCCGAGCGCGTGTACGCCGGCATTGCCGACGGCACGCCGGCCGGTGCCCTGGTGGGCCACGGCGCCACCTACTCCGCGCACCCGGTGAGCGCCGCCGTAGCGCTGGAAGTCATCCGGCTCTACGAAGAGGGCGGCATCCTCGCCAACGGCCAGCGCGTCGCGTCCCACTTCGAAGCGGGATTGCGGTCCATGCTGCGCCATCCGCTGGTGGGCGACGCGCGCTCTCGCGGGCTGCTGGGCGCGCTGGAGCTGGTGAGCGACAAATACACCAAGGCCAGCTTCGACCCCGCGCTGCAACTGCCCGACCGCATCGCCAAAGCGGCTTACGAGAACGGCCTGATCTTCCGCGCTTTCGGCGACAGCATCCTGGGTTTCGCGCCGGCCTTGTGCTTCACACCCTCGGAGTTCGAGCAGATGTTCGAGCGGCTGAACCGCACCCTGGACACCGTGCTCGACCAGCCCGAAGTGCGGCGCACCCTGGCTTGACCTGATTGACTTGGGCGTGGAACTTGCTTAAAAGGGGTTAACGATGAATACCTCCACTGGCAACCCCAAGCTTGACCGCCTCGACCTGCGAATCCTGTGCCACCTGCAAAAAAACGGGCGCGCCTCGAACGTCGAGATCGCCGACGCCGTCGGCCTGTCCCCCAGCCCCTGCCTGGTGCGCGTGAAGCGGCTGGAGCAAGCCGGCTATATCGCCGGCTATGGCGCGCAGATCCGGCTGGAGAAGCTGGGCGACACGCTGCTGGTGTTCACCGAGGTCACGCTTCAGGACCACAGGCGCGAGGACTTCGTCAAGTTCGAGATGAGCATCCGCCCGATCGACGAGATCGTGGAGTGCCACCTGGTCAGCGGCGGCTACGATTACCTGCTGAAGTTCGTCACACGCGGTGTGAACCACTACCAGGAGATCATCGAGGGCTTGCTGGAGGCCAACATCGGCATCGAAAAGTACTTCAGCTACATCGTGATCAAAACACCGTTCGTCAAGAACTACTACCCGATCGAGCAGCTGATGCAGCCGCACGCTTGAGCGAGTTCCGGCGCCGCAGCTTTTGCTGCAGCCCGACCCGATTCGACATTTGCTGCTGCGCCGGCGCCCGTTTCCGGTGCCATCTCCGGCGGGGCTGGCCTACGCTTGCAGCATGAACCCTCCTCCCCGCATCCCGGCGCCTGCCCGCTCGGCCGCAGCGATCCAGCGTGTGCTGCGGCACATCAACGAGAACCTCAACCAGGCGCTGACGCTATCGGAGCTGGCCGATCTCGCCGGGCTCAGCATATGGCGCTTCGCCACCGTATTTCGCCAGCAGGTGGGTGTTGCCCCGCATCGCTACATTTGCCGGCTCCGCCTGGCACGCGCACAAGCCCTGATCCGGCAGGGGATGCCGGTCGCCAGCGCGGCCAGCGAGGCGGGCTTCTATGACCAAAGCCATCTCTCGCGGCACTTCAAGACCGTGTTCGGCATGACGCCCGGGCAGTACTTCATGGCCGCCGGCCAGCCGCAGACGGCATGCTAAGCCTTCCAATGACGGAGGAGATTGCGGACCTGGTGCCCGATCTGGTCGCGCTGCGGCATGACTTGCACGCGCATCCGGAGCTTGCGTTCAAGGAGCATCGGACAGCCGGCATCGTCGCCTCGGCCCTGCGCGACCTGGGGCTGGAGGTGCATGAGGGTTTGGGCGGCACCGGCGTGGTCGGTGTGCTGCGCCAGGGCAGCAGCACACGCTCGGTCGGCCTGCGCGCCGACATGGATGCCTTGCCCATCAGCGAACAAAGCGGTGTGGCGCATACCAGCACGCGGCCCGGCATTCACCACGGCTGCGGCCATGACGGCCATACCGCGATGCTGCTGGGCGCGGCACGCCAGCTGGTGCGCACACGCGGTTTTGAGGGCACGGTGAATTTTATTTTCCAGCCCGCAGAAGAAGGCCATGGCGGCGCGCGCGCCATGATCGATGACGGGCTGTTTGAGCGTTTCCCGTGTGATGCGGTGTATGCGCTGCATAACTGGCCGGACCTGCCGCTGGGCAGCGCGCAGACCCGGCCCGGCGCCATCATGGCGGCGGCCGACCGGTTTGACATCACGGTGCGTGGGCGAGGCGGCCACGCGGCACAGCCGCAGCACACGCCCGACGCGATACTGGCGGCAAGCTCGCTTGTCACGCAGCTGCACACCATCGTCTCGCGGCGTATAGATCCGGGCCAGTCGGCGGTGCTGTCGGTCACGCGCATTGAAGGCGGCCAGTCGCACAATGTGCTGCCGCCCAGCGTGGGCCTGACCGGCACGGTGCGCAGTTTCGACGCCGCCACGCAAGACCGCATCGAGGCCGCGCTGCGGCAGACCGCTGCAGGCGTTGCGATGGCCACCGGCACCGAGATTGAGGTCACGTACAACCGTTATTACCCGGCCACAGTTAACAGCGCGCCTGAGGCTGCTCTGGCGCTGCAGGCCGCCACGGATGCCGGCCTGCAAGCCAGTGTGGCGGCGCACCCGGCCTTCACCTCGGAAGACTTCAGTTTCATGCTGCAGCAGCGCCCCGGCGCCTACCTCTGGCTGGGCCAGGGCAGCGGCGATGACAGCAGTGTTTCGCTGCACCATCCGCGTTATGACTTTAACGATGCGGCGCTGGGCCTGGGCGTGCGCTGGTTCTGCGCAGTCGCCGGGCTGGCGCTAAAACCTTAAGCGGCAGCCAGTTTCAAGCCTTGCGCCTGCGCCGCAATGCGCCGCGCAACATGCCCGACCAGGCCACCTTCCATGGCGGCGGCGCCAAGGGCTATACCAACTATCTGGTGCTGGCGGACCAGGCAAATCAACAGCGCCAAGGCCAACCACGCCAGCCTGCAGGGGCGGCCGGCATTCGATGACCGGCCGCCCTTTTGACGTTTAACCCCCCCGACCTGGCTCGTGCGCGTCAACGCCATCCTCCTTGACGCAGGTCAAAACGCTTTCGGGGCCGGGCGGTATATTGAATGCAGGCTTGCCGCACTCGCGGTCCCCGGGCCCGGCCATCGGGCGGTGCCTGCCCTGTCTCAACTCACGAAAGCGTCACATGGCCTCTATACGATTCATTCCACTTGCCGCTGCGCTGCTGGTAGCCGGCACCCTGACGGCTTGCAGCTCCGGCCCCGGCATGCGTATGGGCATGGGCGGCCCTGGTCAAACCACCATGGCGCGCATGGACATGCAAATGGGCTCCATGCGCCAGGCCCACGAAAAAATGATGGCGGCCAAAACGCCCGAGGAACGCCAAAGGCTGGCCGCCGAACACATGAAGTCCATGCACGAAGGCATGCAGATGATGGACCGCGCACGTGACATGCCGGCCGACCCGGAGGCCCGCCATCAGATGATGGAAAAACGCATGGAAATGATGCAGACCATGATGAAAATGATGATCGATCAGATGCCGGCCGTACCGTCGGCGCCTGCCAAATAGGACCCGGCGGCCAAAGCGTCCCGCCGGCTATGCTCCCCAGGCGCTGTCAGGCGTTGACGGAAGAAGGCCCCAGCCCGATGGGCGCGGGGGTTTTCATGACGATGCGGGTAAACAAGCGGTCAAAGGCCGGGTCATGCGGGTAGGACGCGGTCAGCGGATCCCGATTGGTGCCGAACGCGGCATCCAGTTCGTGCCAGTCGGCGGCGTTCAAGGTTTTCTCGGCCGCAGGCAGGATCACGGTTTCTTCCAGCTTCATGTGCTCCAGGTAAAACGCCACATACGCGCGCGCAGCCGTCTCGAATGCCGACCTGCGCGTTTCGCCCAGCAGCTCCCACGCGATCAACTGGTGCTGAAGCGCACGCACCGCCTGCTCACCGCTCATGTGGTCCTGCTCCAGGCGCGCCACTGCCTCCATCGTCTCCGGTGCGCCCCGCACGACCTTGGGAAACAACAAATCCGACTCCTTGGGATGGTGCTGCCGCTCCGGAAACTCATCAATGTAAAACAGCATGGCGCGCAGCACGTCGAAAAACGTTTCCGGTGCATCGCCGGGCCCGCGATCCAGCATCATCAGCAGCGATTTGAGTACGGCGGACAAAGCAGCATGCTCGTCGCGAATGATGCGCAGGGTTGCGTGGGCCATGATCGTCTTTCTCCAGAACAAACTCAGTGGCACCCAGCATCCCACCACTCAGGCGGGCGCACCTTGATTCACATCAAGCGGGCGCGTCAAAGAGGGCGAGTGCCTGCCGGGTGGCCTGCTCGGGGTCAGCCGCCTGCGTCACCGCGCTGACCACCGCCACGCCATCCACGCCGCAGGCTATCACGCCAGGCAAGCGTGCCAGCGAAATGCCGCCTATCGCCACGACGGGATACGGTACGGCCCGCAGCGCCCATTCCTTGAGGCGCTCCAGGCCCACCGGCTCGTAGGGC
>JAKFEZ010000284.1:0-15180 GCA_036675435.1 Ramlibacter sp.
TGTCCGGCATGTCGTCCACCACCAGGATGCGTGGCACCTTGATTTCGGATGAAGATTGGGTCTGGTTCATGATTGCCCCTTCGGCTGTTTTGGCTGGGTGAAGCAATAAGACCATGCGGCTCGGGGCAGGCCGTAGGCAAAACGGAAGGCCGCGTTAAGGAAAATGCTTATGACTCCGAGCTTGTACCCGGCTGGGACCTCGCGGCAAAGTCGGGGCCGGGCGTGCCGCGTCGCATCGACAAGGCGGGTGGCGCTTCGCGCCACCTTCCCTGTGTTTGCTCGATTTCGAGGCCCGTCGTACAACTCTCTTCGCGCCCTGAGGCCGCTCCGTTCGAACAGGTACGACGAGTCAGATCACGAAGCGCTACGCGCGGCCACGAAACCGAGCAAACACAGGCGCCTCGCAACGATGCGCCACGGCCCGCCCAACCCCGCCTTTGCAGAGACGAATGAGCGCGCGTGGTGTTCGCGGCGCCGACCCCAGGCCGGACATTGCAGCGAAGTCGTAGCGAAGCGAAGACCGCCACAGTGTGAGCCCCTGACGGGCACCGCCTGCCGCGACGCGAGGTCACCGCCTAACAACGCTACGCCCGTGGCGACCAAGCCGCAGACCCCCCTATCCAACCTCGGAGTAAAATCACGGGTTGACCGAATTTGGGCGGGCGGTCAGGAGCTTCCTGGCCGCCCGTTTTCTCATTTCCGCTCAGCGCGGGTGGCGAAATTGGTAGACGCACCAGGTTTAGGTCCTGACGCCAGCAATGGTGTGGGGGTTCGAGTCCCCCCCCGCGCACCAGAACATGTTTAATTGAAGAGAGACCATCATGGCCGTGACCGTTGAGACCCTAGAGAAGCTGGAACGCAAGATGACCTTGACGCTGCCCGTCAACGCCATCAAGTCCGAAGTCGATTCCCGCCTGAAGCGCCTGGCGCGCACCGTGAAGATGGACGGCTTCCGTCCCGGCAAGGTGCCCATGAACGTCGTGGCCCAGCGCTATGGCTACTCGGTGCACTACGAGGTCATGAACGACAAGGTGGGCGAGGCCTTCGCCCAAGCCGCCAACGAGGCCAAGCTGCGCGTCGCCGGCCAGCCCAAGATCACCGAAAAAGAGCAGTCGCCCGAGGGCGAGCTGGCCTTCGACGCGGTCTTCGAGGTGTTCCCCGAAGTCAAGATCGGCGACCTGTCCACGGCCGAGGTCGAGAAGCTGAGCGCCGAGGTGGACGACGCCGCCATCGACAAGACGCTGGACATCCTGCGCAAGCAGCGCCGCACGTTCGCGCAGCGCCCCGCCGAGGCGGCTGCCCAGGATGGCGACCGCGTGACGGTCGATTTCGAAGGCAAGATCGACGGCGAAACGTTTCAGGGCGGCAAGGCCGAAGACTTCCAATTCCTGGTCGGCGAAGGCCAGATGCTCAAGGAGTTCGAGGATGCCGTGCGCGGCATGAAGGCCGGCGAAAGCAAGACCTTCCCGCTGGCCTTTCCGGCTGACTATCACGGCAAGGACGTCGCCGGCAAGCAGGCCGACTTCATGGTCACCGTCAAGAAGATTGAAGCGGCCAACCTGCCCGAAGTGAACGAAGCCCTGGCCAAGTCGCTCGGCATTGCCGATGCCACGGTGGAAGGCCTGCGCGCTGACATTCGCAAGAACCTGGAGCGCGAAGTCAAGTTCCGCCTGCTGTCCAGGAATAAACAGGCTGTGATGGATGCGCTGGTGGCCAAGGCCGAGCTGGACCTGCCGAAGTCGAGCGTTCAGTCTGAAGTCGACCGCATGATCGAAGGCGCGCGCGCCGACTTGAAGCAGCGCGGCATCAAGGACGCCGACAAGGTGCCGGTGCCCGACGAAATGTTCCGCCCGCAAGCCGAGCGCCGGGTCCGCCTGGGCCTGGTGGTGGCCGAACTGGTCCGCACCAACAATCTGCAGGCCAAGCCCGAGCAGGTCAAGGCTCACGTGGAAGAACTGTCCGCCAGCTACGAAAAGCCGGTGGACGTGGTGCGCTGGTACTACAGCGACAACCGCCGTCTGGCCGAAGTCGAGGCCATCGTGATCGAGAACAACGTCACCGACTTCGTGCTTTCACAAGCCAAGGTGGTCGACAAGGCGGTGCCGTTCGACGAGCTGATGAGCCAGCAGCAGGCCTGAGGCCTTGGGGGGCTGTGGGAGCTGCTGCGCGCGGTGCCCTCACCCCAGCCCTCTCCCAGGGGGAGAGGGAGCAAGACGGCGGAGGCTACCAGCCCCAGAGCAGGCGCCGGGCCACCCATCCGGTGATGCCGCGCTCATGGCGCACCTTCACCCAGCTGCCTTGCTTGTCGAGCGTGCGCAGCACATCCCCATACTGGGCCTTTCCGACGATGCGGCCGCGCATCCCGGGAATGGCGCGCATGTTGGCCACCGTCGATTTCACGACGTGGTGAGGCGTGCGATTGGTGAGGGAGCGCAGCACCCAGCCCTGGTCGTTCTCGAAATCGCGCACCTTGAGCCAGTTGCCCTTGCGGCCGGTCACCCATAAGGGGTAGCCGCGGCCGAGCGCCCAGTCGACAGCATGGCGGGTGCCCGGCCCCGATCGCATGTTCACCTCGCCTTTGGCGATGCTGACCATCTCGCGCGCCGAAGCGGGCGCCGCAGTGGCGAGCAAAAAAGTGAAAGAGAGCAACAGGGCGGTCAAGCGCGCAAAACGGGTCATCGACGGGAGCCTTTCTTGGTGGGGGAGGTTGTGGGTCGGTATGAAAAGGGTGGAAACGAACGAAACGGACGGGTCCGCGGGGGTCCGTCCTTCTGCTCTGTGGTCAGCTCGGCAGCATAAGTTCAATCCGACGCGGCCGGGGGCGTGAATCGGTTGCAATCGTGCCGGCCTTTCGGTCCGCACGGCCTTGCAGCGGTGCCTGCCGGCCCCATCTGGTTTTGGCGATAAAGTACGACTACAAGCAAACCGGAGTTTCCCCCCATGAGTTCACTAGACACCCAGGCCCTCGGCATGGTGCCGATCGTCATCGAGCAATCCGGCCGCGGCGAGCGGTCCTACGACATCTATTCGCGCCTGCTGCGCGAGCGGGTCATCTTCCTGGTCGGCCCGGTGAACGACCAGACGGCCAACCTGGTGGTGGCCCAGTTGCTCTTCCTGGAGAGCGAGAACCCCGACAAGGACATTTCCTTCTACATCAACTCGCCCGGCGGCAGCGTCAGCGCGGGCATGGCGATCTACGACACCATGAACTTCATCAAGCCGGACGTGTCGACCCTGTGCACCGGCATGGCGGCCAGCATGGGTGCCTTCCTGCTGGCGGCCGGCGCCAAGGGCAAGCGCTTCTCGCTGCCCAACTCCAAGGTGATGATCCACCAGGTGCTCGGCGGCGCCCAGGGGCAGGCGACGGACATCGAGATCCACGCCCGCGAGATCCTCAAGACCAAGGAGACCATGAACCGCATCCTGGCCGAGCGCACCGGGCAGCCGTTGGAAAAGGTCAGAGCCGATACCGAGCGTGACTATTTCCTCGATGCCGAGGAGGCCAAGGCCTACGGCCTGGTGGACCAGGTCATTTCCAAGCGTCCCTGAGGAACCGCGGGCGCGTAGCCCTGTCCAACACCGGGTTGCACCGCAGCAACGGCGTTTTCTGTAACACAGGGAGCGCCGTTTCTTATTGGGTATCATCCCAGCTCAAGTTATATAGGCAGATTCCATGGCCGAGAAAAAAGGCTCTTCCAGCGAGAAAACGCTTTACTGCTCCTTTTGCGGCAAGAGCCAGCACGAGGTCAAGAAACTGATCGCCGGGCCTTCAGTTTTCATCTGCGACGAATGCATCGACCTGTGCAACGAAATCATCCGCGATGAGTTGCCCACGGGAGACGACACGCGCGAGGCGCGCGGCGACCTGCCCACGCCCAGCGAGATCAAGGCCAACCTCGACAACTACGTGATCGGCCAGGAGCCGGCCAAGCGTGGGCTGTCGGTGGCCGTGTACAACCACTACAAGCGCCTGCGCCACAAGGAAAAGGCCAAGAAGGACGAAGTCGAGCTCACCAAGAGCAACATTCTCCTGATCGGCCCCACCGGCTCGGGCAAGACCCTGCTGGCGCAAACCCTGGCGCGCATGCTCGACGTGCCTTTCGTGATGGCCGATGCCACCACGCTGACCGAGGCCGGCTACGTGGGCGAGGATGTCGAGAACATCATCCAGAAGCTTCTGCAAAGCTGCAACTACGAGGTCGAGCGGGCCCAGCGCGGCATCGTCTACATCGACGAGATCGACAAGATCTCGCGCAAATCCGACAACCCGTCCATCACCCGCGACGTGTCGGGCGAGGGCGTGCAGCAGGCCTTGCTGAAGCTGATCGAAGGCACCATGGCCAGCGTGCCGCCGCAGGGCGGGCGCAAGCACCCCAACCAGGACTTCCTGCAGATCGACACGACCAACATCCTGTTCATCTGCGGCGGCGCATTCTCCGGCCTCGAGAAAGTCATCGAGCAGCGCACCGAATCGTCCGGCATCGGCTTCGGCGCGGCTGTCAAGAGCAAGGCGCAGCGCAGCCTCACCGACGTGTTCCGCGAAGTGGAGCCGGAAGACCTGATCAAGTTCGGCCTCATCCCCGAGCTGGTCGGCCGCATGCCCGTGGTGGCCACGCTGTCCGAGCTCACCGAGGACGCGCTGGTGCAGATCCTCACCGAGCCCAAGAACGCGCTGGTCAAGCAATACGGCAAGCTGCTGGCCATGGAAGGCGTCGACCTGGAAATCCGCCCCAGCGCGCTGCGGGCCATTGCCAAGCGGGCGCTGGCGCGCAAGACCGGCGCGCGCGGCCTGCGCTCCATCCTGGAGCAGTCGCTGATCGACACGATGTTCGAGTTGCCGAACACGGCCAACGTCGACAAGGTCGTGGTCGATGAGTCAACGATCGAAGAGAACAAGCCACCGCTGCTGGTCTACCGCGAAGCTGCTAAAAAAGCTTGAGCGCGCCATTTTCCGAGTGATCTTTCGCACGATTCCAACCCTGACAGCCGCATTGCGATGCGGACGGGTTGAAAATCTCGGTTTCCGGTCCATATTCGGCTGATAGAACAAAGGATTGCACAATGTCCGGACACGTTCCATTGCCCGCCACACCGCTCGACCTGCCGCTGCTGCCGCTGCGCGATGTGGTGGTGTTCCCCCACATGGTCATCCCGCTGTTCGTGGGACGCCCCAAGAGCATCAAGGCGCTGGAAGCCGCGATGGAGGCCGAGCGCCGCATCATGCTGGTCGCCCAGAAGGCCGCCGCCAAGGACGAGCCGTCGGTCTCCGACATGTTCGAAGTCGGCTGCGTCTCCACCATCCTGCAGATGCTCAAGCTGCCCGACGGCACCGTCAAGGTGCTGGTCGAAGGCCAGCAACGCGCCCGCGTCAACCGCATCGAGGATGGCGAGCAGCATTTCAGCGCCAACGTGACGCCGGTCGACTCGTCCGAGAAAGACCCGAAGTCCAGCGAGATCGAGGCGCTGCGTCGCGCGGTGATGCAGCAGTTCGACCAGTACGTCAAGCTGAACAAGAAGATCCCGCCCGAGATCCTCACCTCCATCTCCAGCATTGACGACCCCGGTCGCCTGGCCGACACCATCGCCGCGCACCTTCCGCTCAAGCTCGACAACAAGCAGATCGTGCTGGACCTGGCCGACGTCAAGCTGCGGCTGGAGAACCTGTTCGAGCAGATCGAGCGCGAAGTCGACATCCTGAACGTCGACAAGAAGATCCGCGGCCGCGTCAAGCGCCAGATGGAGAAGAACCAGCGCGACTTCTACCTGAACGAGCAGGTCAAGGCCATCCAGAAGGAACTGGGCGAGGGCGAAGAAGGCGCCGACATCGAGGAGATCGAAAAGAAGATCACCGCCGCCAAGATGCCCAAGGAAGCCAAGAAGAAGGCCGACGCCGAACTCAAAAAGCTCAAGCTGATGTCGCCGATGTCCGCTGAAGCCACGGTGGTGCGCAACTACATCGAGGTGCTCACCGGACTGCCCTGGGCCAAGAAGACCAAGATCAAGCACGACCTCGGCCACGCCGAAGACGTGCTCAATCAGGACCACTATGGACTGGACAAGGTCAAGGACCGCATCCTCGAATATCTCGCGGTGCAGCAGCGCGTGGACAAGGTCAAGGCGCCCATCCTGTGCCTGGTCGGCCCGCCCGGCGTCGGCAAGACCTCGCTGGGGCAATCGATCGCCAAGGCAACCGGCCGCAAGTATGTGCGGATGGCGCTGGGCGGCATGCGCGACGAGGCCGAGATCCGCGGCCATCGCCGCACCTACATCGGTGCACTTCCGGGCAAGGTGCTGTCGAACCTGAACAAGGCCGGCACGCGCAATCCGCTGTTCCTGCTCGACGAGATCGACAAGCTGGGCACCGACTTCCGCGGCGATCCGTCCAGCGCGCTGCTCGAGGTGCTGGACCCGGAGCAGAACCACAAATTCGGCGACCACTACGTCGAGGTCGACTTCGACCTGTCCGACGTGATGTTCGTCGCCACCTCGAACTCGATGAACATTCCGCCGGCCCTCTTGGACCGCATGGAAGTGATCCGCCTGTCGGGCTACACCGAGGACGAGAAGGCCAACATCGCGCTGAAGTACCTGCTGCCCAAGCAGATGGGCAACAACGGCGTGAAGGATACCGAGCTGCTGGTCACCGAAGACGCGGTGCGCGACATCATCCGCTACTACACCCGTGAGGCCGGCGTGCGCTCGCTCGAGCGCGACCTGGGCAAGATCTGCCGCAAGGTGGTCAAGGGCCTGCTGCTCAAGAAATACAAGCCGCTGGTCACCGTGAACGCGGAGAACCTGAACGACTTCCTGGGCGTGCGCAAGTACACCTATGGCCGCGCCGAGGCGCAAAACCAGGTCGGCCAGGTCGTCGGCCTGGCGTGGACCGAGGTCGGCGGTGACCTGCTGACGATCGAGGCCGCGCTGATGCCCGGCAAGGGCGTCATCACCACCACCGGTTCGCTGGGCGACGTGATGAAGGAATCGGTGTCCGCCGCGCGATCGGTCGTGCGCAGCAGGGCCCGCCGCCTGGGCATTGCCGACGAGGTGTTCGAGAAGAAGGACATCCACATCCACGTTCCCGACGGCGCCACCCCCAAGGATGGCCCGAGCGCGGGCGCGGCAATGACTACGGCGCTGGTGTCGGCTCTCACCGGCATTCCGGTGCGCGCCGATGTCGCCATGACCGGCGAGATCACGCTGCGCGGCGAAGTTACCGCCATCGGCGGCCTGAAGGAAAAGCTGCTGGCGGCCCTGCGTGGCGGCATCAAGACGGTGCTGATCCCCGAGGAAAACGCCAAGGACCTGCAGGAGATCCCCGAGAACGTGAAGAACGGGCTGGAGATCGTGCCGGTGAAATGGATCGACAAGGTGCTGGAGGTCGCGCTCGAGCGGATGCCGACGCCCCTGCCGGAGGACGAGCCCATCGCCGCGGCCGCGCCGATCGCGCCCACGGGCGATGGCGCCAAGCCGGTGCGCCCGCCGGTATCGGTGAAGCATTGAGGCCGGGCAAAGGCCCGGAAAATTGCGCTATAATTCGAAGCTCGAAATGCGGGAATAGCTCAGTTGGTAGAGCGCAACCTTGCCAAGGTTGAGGTCGAGAGTTCGAGACTCTTTTCCCGCTCCAAATTCAAGAAGCAGCAGAGTGCTGCTTTTTCCGGCGAAGCCGGCAAAAGGGAAGCTCCTCGGCTTCCCTTTTTTATGCGTAGTACGAGATAAGCCGGCGCGGTAGCAAAGCGGTTATGCAGTGGATTGCAAATCCATCCAGGGCGGTTCGACTCCGCCCCGCGCCTCCAGATCACAGCCCCGTTTACCGGGGCTGTCCTGTTTTTGCCGCCGGGCAGGGCGTTATTTGTTTCACAATGCCGGTTAGGCCTCGATGGTGAAATTGGTAGACACAGCGGACTTAAAATCCGCCGCTTAGCCTAACAGCGGCATGCCGGTTCGATTCCGGCTCGAGGCACCAGGAATGACCGGCACGAGCCAACCACCGAGGCGCAGAATCTAGTCGGGGAACACATGTCACGCTATAACGCTCCTTTTGAAATCCACGTCCACGGCGACGTGCCCCTTCGCCCCGAAGTCAGCTACGCGCAGCTGCAGGACGCGCTCAAGCCCCTGTGGGTGTACGCCGGCGCCAAGTCGCTGGCGGACGGCGCCGAGAGCTCCTACGAGGAAGAGCCCGGCATCAAGTTCGACGCTCCCGAGCACCTGCTGCGCATGTGCTGGACGGTGCCCGGCGACGAGGACTTCCGCCAGTCGCTCGACGAGATGTGCATGAGCCTGAACGAACTGGCCGAGCAGGGCGCCGCCATCGAGGTGACCTTCTACGATGCCGACTTCGACGAGGAAGAAGAAGCGCCCGAGGCCGAGTCCCGCGATGACTTCGTGATGCTGTTCGTCGGGCCCACGCCGGCGGCCATCATGCAGGTGCAGCGCGACCTGCTGGTCGAAGACGTTGTGAACCTGATGGAGCGCCACTTCGACGGCGCCGAACTGGGCGGCGTGGTCACCGAGATCGACAAGCTTTTCAGCCAGCGCTTCGATGCGCTGGTGAACTCGCTGGAGCTGGGCAAGCCTCCCCGAGGCATGGGCGGCGGCGGAAGCGGGTCCGGGCACGGCGGTGGCCGGCGGCCGCGGCACCTGCATTGACCCACCCGGGCGGCGCCCTGAACCCCGGCGTGCGCAAGCGCGAGGTGTTCGGCTGGGCGATGTACGACTTCGCCAATTCAGGCTACACCACGGTGGTGATCACCGCGGTGTTCGCGGCGTACTTCGTGGGCGGCATCGCCGGCAAGGCCGAGTGGGCCACCTTCGCCTGGACCGCTGCGCTCAGCGTCTCCTATGCCATCGTCATGCTCACCATGCCCAGCATCGGCGCCTACGCCGATCTGCGGGCGGCCAAGAAGCGCCTGCTGATGCTGTTTACGGCCGGCTGCGTGGTGGCCACCGCGGCCTTGTCGCTGGCCAGCCCCGGCTCCGTGGCGCTGGCCGTGCTGCTGATCATCGTCTCCAACACTTTCTATTCTTACGGCGAGTCGCTCACCGCGGCCTTTTTGCCCGAACTGGCTCGGCCCGACTCGCTCGGCAAGGTCAGCGGCTGGGGCTGGGGCTTCGGCTATTTCGGCGGCATGCTGTCCCTCGGCATCTGCCTGGGCTACGTGATTTGGGCGCAGGGGCAGGGCATCCCTGCATCGCAGTTCGTGCCGGTCACGATGCTCGTCACCGCGGCGCTGTACGGCTCGGCCTCACTCGTCACCTTCCGGCTGTTGCGCGAGCGTGCCCAGCCCAACCCCGCGGCCTTGCGTCAGGGTGGGCTGAAGGCCTCGATCAACCAGTTGCGCAACACTTTCAGCCAGGCCCGCCGCTACAAGGATTTCATGTGGCTGCTGGCCTGCGCCGTTTTCTACCAGGGCGGCGTCGCCGTCGCCGTGACTCTGGCGGCGATCTACGCCGAGAGCGAGATCGGTTTTCAGCAACAGGAAACGATGATGCTGATCTTCGTGCTGAATCTGGCGGCTGCGGGCGGCGCCTTCGGCTGGGGCTACCTGCAGGACCGCATCGGCCACAAGATCGCCCTGGGCAGCACGCTGGTGGGGTGGGTCGCCACCTGCGTCATCGCGGCGATCACCACCACCAAGGGCGGCTTCTGGTGGGCGGCGGCGATCGCCGGGCTGTGCATGGGCTCCAGCCAGTCGGCGGGCCGGGCAATGGCCGGCATGTTCGCGCCGCCCAAGCAGGTGGCGGAGTTCTATGGGCTGTGGACTTTTGCGATCCGCCTGGCCAGCATCATCGGCCCCTTGAGCTATGGAGCGATCGTCTGGGCCACCGGCGGCAACCAGCGGCTGGCGATCCTGTCCACCACCGCGCTTTTCGTCGCCGGCCTGCTGCTACTGCTGCCGGTCAACGTCGAGCGCGGGCGGGCCCAGGCGGTTACGCCCCCGCCAGCTGCGAGCTGAGCCGGGCCCGCATCACCTTGCCCATCTCGTTGCGGGGAATCGCGTCGACCCGGTGAATGGTGGGCGTGGCGTACTGCGGAAACGCTTTCTTGTAGCGATCCAGCAGGCGCTGGTCGTCGAATGCCGCGGAAGGCACGACCGCGATGGCAGGCTTGTCTCCGTTGGCGCCGGCCAGGGCGAACACCGCCAGGTCGACCACGCCCGCCAGTCCGGCCAAGGCCTCCTCCACCAGGTGCGGTGCCACCTTGGCGCCGCCCAGGTTCATGAGCTCGCGAGTGCGACCCAGGATGTACAGCGCGCCGTCGGCGCCTAGAGATCCGGCATCGCCCGGATAGAACCAGCCATCGCGCAGCGGCTGGTCGGACGCGTCGACGTCCTCCAGGTAGCTATCGATCAACCCTTCGGCGCGCATGCGCACTTCGCCAGTGGTGCCGGGCGGAACGGGTCGGCCCTGCGCATCGATGATCTCCACCTGCGCCGTGGGCAGGACATAGCCGGTGAAGCCTGGCTTGCCATCGGCGGCGCTGGCATGGGCCACCGACACGCTCCCCGCCTCGGTGGAGCCATAGATGATGAAAAGCGACTGCGTCAAACGCAGCCGGACTTTGCGGCTGAGGGCCTGCGGCAGCACGCTGCCGGCGACGTAGATCACCAGGTGCTGCGATGGCCAGAAGCTGGGTGGCAGACTGGCGGCGAGCGCTTCGAGCTGCGCAGTGGACATGACCAGCACATTGGGGCTGTTGCGCAGCAGCTGCGCCACCGGACGTCCGGGCTTCAGCGAGGGGATCAGCACCGTGCCGCCCGACGACCAGCACACGATCGGCAGCGTGAAGCCGCCGATGGTGCTGGTGCCCATGGTGGTCATCACCCGGGCCGTGGCATTGATGCCGTAGACCCGGGCCGGGCCGCGATTGCGCGTGCGTATGTTCCCGTAGGTGAACAGCGCCTTCTTCGGCAGGCCGGTGGTGCCCGACGACAGGATGATGCGGCAGGGCGCCTCGGGGTCGTGCAGCCTGTCCTGGAAAGCGGGCAAGGCGTCGGCCGCATTGCCAAGCCAGTCGTCGCCCAACTGAATCACCTTGCGGCCAGCCGCCTCGTAGGGTTTGTCCACCAGCACCACGTCCGCGCGCAGCAGCGCGAGCTCGCCGGTGGGCTCGGCCGACGTCACCGACGCCGTGACCAGTCCCAGCCGGGCCAGCGAGATGTTGGCCAGCCACTTCAGGTACTCGGTCTGGATGTGGACCGCGACCCGGCTCGAAGCCGGCAGCTCCAGGGCGGCCAGCCGCCGCGTCACCTTTTCGATGTGGCTGCAAAAAGCCCGGTAGGTGACATTGCCCGAATCGGACGACACGGCCACGGCGTGCGGATTCATCCGGGACTGGAACAGGATCGCCGCGTAGATCGAGGGTACTTGGGGAGGGCTTGACATGAGTGGAACTGTTAAAGGTCGATGTCCAGCCACCGCCGGGCGGCCAAAGCCAACGATGATACTGGCCCGGTTGCTGCCAGCGCCACGCCGCCGCCGCCGCTGCCCGACGACCGCAGCAGCCCCGCGCGTTCGAGCTGCGTGCGGGTGTGCCGCGCCACCGGCTCACCGTTCTCGATCAGCCGCACGCCGGGGCCGGCCAGCGCCGACAGCACCTTCGATGCAAACGGATAGTGGGTGCATCCCAGCACCAGGGTGTCCACCTGGCCGGCCTGCGTTCCGAAAGGGCCGATGGCGCCCATGTACTGCGCGCACAGCAGGCCGATGGCGGCCGCATCGTCGTTCTCGATGGCGTCCGCCAGGCCGTCGCAAGGCTGCAGAATGAATTCGGCCTGATGCTTCAAGGATTCATGGAGCAGGCGCAGCTTGGCGCTTTCCAGCGTGCCGCGCGTGGCCATGACGCCGATGCGCCGCGTCCGGCTCATGGCCAGCGCCGGCTTGAGCGAGGGCTCGACACCGATCGTCAGAAGGGCGGGGTGCTCGCTGCGCACGTGATGGATCGCGGCTGCCGTGGCGGTGTTGCAGGCGATGACCAGCGCCTTGACGGCATGTTCTTCGCACAATTGGCGCACGACGGCACGCGTGCGCTCGATGACGTAGCCGTCACCCCGCTCGCCGTAGGGCGCGTGGCCGGTATCGGCCAGATAGACGAAGTCTTCGGCGGGCAACTCCGCGCGCAGGGCACGCAGGATGCTCAAGCCCCCGACGCCGCTGTCAAAGACGCCGATGGGGTGCTTGCTCACGCAGCCCTCACCCTAGCCCTCTCCCAGAGGGAGAGGGGACCGATCCGGGAGAGGACGCGGGAGCCGATCCTCCTCCCTTTGGGAGGGGACGCCGGAGCCCATCCTGCTCCCTCTCCCTTTGGGAGGGGACGCCGGGCCGGGATTTGCTCCCTCTCCCTTTGGGAGAGGGTTGGGGTGAGGGCATGCCGCCTCAGGCCGCGGCGACGGGGATGTTCTTGAACTCGCCCGTGGCGATGCGCTTTTGCCATTCGGCGGGGCCGGTGATGTGCGCGCTGGTGCCGCCGGCGTCCACCGCCACCGTCACCGGCATGTCGACCACGTCGAACTCGTAGATGGCTTCCATGCCCAGGTCGGCGAAGCCGAGCACTCGGGCCGTCTTGATGGCCTTGGAGACCAGGTAGGCCGCGCCGCCCACGGCCATCAGGTAGGCGCTCTTGTGCTTCCTGATCGCCTCGATGGCCTCCGGCCCGCGCTCGGCCTTGCCGATCATGGCGATCAGGCCGGTCTGCGACAGCATCATGTCGGTGAACTTGTCCATGCGCGTCGAGGTGGTCGGCCCGGCCGGGCCTACGGCTTCGTCCTTCACCGGATCGACCGGGCCGACGTAGTAGATGACGCGGTTGGTGAAATCCACCGGCAGCTGCTCGCCGCGCGCCAGCATCTCCTGGATGCGCTTGTGGGCGGCGTCGCGGCCGGTCAGCATCTTGCCGTTCAGCAGCAGCGTGTCGCCCGGCTTCCAGCTGGCGACCTCTTCCCGGGTCAGCGAATTCAAGTCGACCTTGCGGCTCTTGTTGTAGTCGGGCGTCCAGTTCACGTCGGGCCACAGGTCCAGGCTGGGCGGATCGAGGTACACCGGGCCGGATCCGTCCATCACGAAATGCGCATGGCGAGTGGCCGCGCAGTTAGGAATCATCGCCACCGGCTTGCTCGCCGCGTGAGTGGGATACATGCGGATCTTGACGTCCAGTACCGTGGCCAGGCCACCCAGGCCCTGCGCGCCGATACCCAGCGCATTCACCTTCTCGAACAGCTCCAGCCGCAGCGCTTCGGTCTTGTTGGCCGGCCCGCGCTTTTGCAGCTCGTACATGTCGAGGTCGTCCATCAGCGACTCCTTGGCCATCAGCATCGCCTTTTCGGCCGTACCGCCGATGCCGATGCCCAGCATGCCGGGCGGGCACCAGCCTGCGCCCATCGTCGGCACGGTCTTGAGCACCCAATCCACCAGCGAGTCAGACGGGTTGAGCATCGCGAACTTGCTCTTGTTCTCGCTGCCGCCGCCCTTGGCGGCCACGGTGATGTCCAGCTTGTCCCCGGGGACCAGCTCGGTGAAGATCACGGCCGGCGTGTTGTCCTTGGTGTTCTTGCGGTCGAACTGCGGATCGGCCACGACCGAGGCGCGCAGCGTGTTGTCCGGGTGGTTGTAGCCGCGCCGCACGCCTTCGTTGATGGCGTCGTCCAGGCCGCCGGCAAAACCCTCGAAGCGCACGCCCATGCCGACCTTCAGGAACACGTTGACGATGCCGGTGTCCTGGCAGATCGGCCGCTGTCCGGTGGCGCTCATCTTGCTGTTGGTCAGGATCTGCGCGATTGCGTCCTTCGCCGCCGGGCTTTGCTCCTGCTCGTAGGCACGCGAGAGGTGGGCGATGTAGTCGGCGGGGTGGTAGTAGCTGATGTACTGCAGCGCGGCGGCGATGGATTCGATGAGATCGTCGGCTTTGATGGTCGTCGTCATGGTCTTGAGGGGTAATGCAGGGGCTTGTCGGATTATCCCAGACGCTGTCGAGCCCGCTTCGGCCGCACTTAAGTACGCTGTTTTGCGCTTGGGACACGCTGTGTACCTGCACACAATCAGCACAAAACGCACAAGGTGCTAGGAGAAGGCAACTTCGTTCTGGTCGTCAGTGAAGGCCGGTTCGCCGGCAAGGCGACGTCGTTCTACGTCCTTTTCCGCGTGCAGAACGGTAAGATTGCGGAGCACTGGACACCATTGAAGCGATCCCCCCACGTGCTGAGTGGAAGAACTGAAACGGCAAGTTTTGCCCTGTCCCGTTTGGATAGCGCGAAACGACGATCTGAGCGGGCGCCATGGGCGCAGGCCGGACAACACGCTCGTGAAAGCCGCTTCCTTAAAAGCAGGGCACATAGAACCGTTCAACGGCGTAGGATGCCGGATGAATACGAAGCGGGTTAACAGCATCTGCGAGACGACCCGGTCGCGCTTGGCGACAGCGAGTGTCAATTCCCGGCTCGTCGATGTGGCGAAACTGCTGTCGAGTTCCGACGTTAGCCTGGTTGTTGTTTGCGACAGGGACGGGGCCATGGCCGGCATCATCACGAAGTCAAACATCGTCAAGCAGATTGGGCAGTGCCACGGTGCCGGCTGCATGATCCCAGCGTCTCAGGTGATGGTGTGTGATGTCACCTATTGCGGCTCCGACGACTCGCTGGCAGATGTGTTGTCCAGTATGGCGGAGCGCGGTTTTGTCCACGTTCCTGTTTTGGACGAGCAATCCAGGCCGATAGGAGTCGTGAACGCACGGGATGCGCTGCGCGCACTCCTGACTGAGGAGGAATACGAGGAGTCTCTGCTACGTGACTACGTGATGGGTGTTGGGTACCGCTAGTGACGAAATCCCAACGCCCCATCTTCCTCAACCCGATGCGTATTCGGATGCCTGTGGGCGCGTGGACCTCAATCGGGCACCGGGTCACCGGCATTCTTCTCGCTGCAGCAGCCCCGATAGGCGTGTACCTGCTGGATCTATCGCTGCGCAGCGAGCAGCACTTCGCTGTCGTCACCACGTGGTTGGGATGGTGGCCGGTGAAAGTGTTCGCTGTCACCTCAATCTGGGCGTTTTCGCACCACCTGCTTGCGGGGGGGCGGCACCTGCTATCCGATTTTGGCGTGGGCTCTCCGCTGCTAGCGGCGCGTCGCAGCGCGTGGATGGTGAATGCGGGCGGGGTGGCAGCGGCGTTGTTCGCAGCCGTGGCGCTG
>JAKFEZ010000280.1:0-2753 GCA_036675435.1 Ramlibacter sp.
ATGAAGGTTTCATTCTGAAACCAGATGGTGGCGCCGCCGAGCACGGTGACCAAGCCCAGGCTGACCCACAGCATGGTGGCGATCTTCTTGCGCCGCGCCATCAGCCAGCCGATCTGCGCGAATGTGGCAACGATCACCACGAGCGTTGCCAGCAGAACCGGGGCCAGCTTGGCGCTGATCACGCCGCCGGCCACCAGCAGGCCGAAGTGCTCGGTCGCGAAGGCCGCGGCAGCGTCGGGCTGGCCTTCTGCGAGCTTGAAGACCAGGAAGAACAGGACGATGGGAAAGATATCGAACAGCAGCTTCATCGGGCGAGGTGGGCCGGGGGCCGTGCGTCGGTCAATTGAGGATTGTCCCCCGGCGCCGCTCCGGTGCCGAAGCCGGGGCCGCTTCAGCCCTTCGGCTTGAAATCGAGCGAGGCCGAGTTGATGCAATAGCGCTCGCCGGTGGGCGCGGGGCCGTCCTCGAACACGTGGCCGAGGTGGGAGCCGCAGTCCTGGCAGCGCACTTCGACCCGGACCATGCCATGAGTCTTGTCGACCACGCGCTCGATGATCTCGCCGCGCAGGGGCTGGAAGTAACTCGGCCAGCCGCAGCCCGCGTCGAACTTGGTATCGGAGGCGAACAGCGGGGCGCCGCAGGCGACGCAATGGTAGACGCCTTCCTGCCAATGATCGGCGTACTTGCCGGTGAAGGCGCGCTCGGTGGCGGCCTTGCGCGTCACCTCGTACTGCAGGGGGTCTAGCTGGGTGCGCCATTCGGCTTCGGTTTTCTCGACCTTGCGGGGCTTGTCGTCGTTGCTTGCGCCTGAAGAACTCATGATGAACAGGAAACCTCCAGTGTTTGCGCCCAGTCGGGCGGGAAGTCGGCATAGGCCGCGTACTCGGGCTGTTCGTCGAAGGGACGCTTCAGAACTTTCAGCAGCCGCGCCGTCTCGTCGAAGTCGCCCGCCTTTGCGGCACGGATGGCGTTCTCGCACAGGTGGTTGCGCAGCACGAACTTCGGGTTGACGCGGTTCATGCGCCCGGCGCGCTCGGCGTCGACGCTGGCCTCGGATTGCAGGCGCGCCGCATAACGCGCGGCCCAGGCGTCGAAGGCGGCCCGGTCGATGAAGAGGTCGCGCACCGGGCTCGGGTCGGCCGCTGTCCAGCCGCCCAGGCGGCGGCAGGCGATGGTGAAGTCGGTGCGCTCGGCGGCGAGCAGTTTCAGCCAGTCGTCTATCAGCGCCGGGTCGCCGTCTTGCACTGTGGACAGGCCGAGCTTGGCGCGCATGCGCGACTGCAGGGCTTCGGCGAAAGCGCCGCGGAAGGGTTCGATGGCCTCGAGCGCCTGCTCTCCAGTCGCATCGCCGACCTCTTCGCCCTGGGCGATCAGGGGCAGCAGGGCCTGCGCCAGCGCATGCAGGTTCCACCATGCCACGCCCGGCTGTCGCGCATAGGCGTAGCGGCCCTGGTGGTCGGAGTGGTTGCAGACGTGGCCCGGATCGAAACCGTCGAGGAAGCCGAACGGTCCGTAGTCGATGGTCAGACCGAGCAGCGACATGTTGTCGGTGTTCATCACGCCATGGCAGAAACCGACCGCCTGCCAGTCGGCGATCAGCGTCGCCGTGCGGCGCGCCACCGCTTCGAGCAAGGCGGCATACGGGTTGGCGGCATCAGTGCAGTCGGGAAAGTAGCGTGCGATGGCGTGCTCGGCCAGCACGCGCAGCGAAGCCGGTTGATCGTGATGGGCAAAGTGCTCGAAGTGCCCGAAACGCAGGAAGCTGGGCGCCGCCCGCAGCACCATCGCGGCAGTCTCGACCGTCTCCCGCCGCACGGCCAGCGGCGAGCCGACGACGGCCAGGGCCCGCGTGGTCGGGATGCCCAGGTGATGCATCGCCTCGGAGCACAGGAACTCGCGGATGGACGAGCGCAGCACGGCGCGGCCGTCACCCATGCGCGAGTAGGGCGTCAGGCCGCTGCCCTTGAGCTGCAGCTCCATCGGTCCGACGGGGGTGTCGATCTCGCCGAGCAGCAGCGCGCGGCCGTCACCGAGTTGGCCCGCCCACACGCCGAACTGGTGGCCGCTGTAAACGCTGGCCAGCGGCTCGGCGCCGCGCCAGGGTTCGGCGCCGGCCAGCACCGCCAGCGTGCGCCAGTCGGCTCGCTCGGCCCAGTCCTCGGGCCAGCCGAGGGCGGCAGCCAGGTCGTCGCTTCGCGCCACCCAGTGCGGTTCGGGCAGGGCCTGCGCCGGCAGCAGGGTGGAGAAGGCCGGGCCGAGCCGGGCGTAGCTGTTGAGCCAGCGCAGCGGCGGGGCGGCCCTGTCTTCCTGCAGATCGAGCAGCTCGTGCGGAACAGTCATGCGGGCAGTCTATCGACGCCCAGCGAGCCGTTCGACCGCTAGGGCTTACCCCCAGCCGGCCCCGTGGGGCCCTTCCTATGATTTGCGCTCCCTTACTTGCCGGAGACACGAACCATGGCACGCCTGATGGGCCAGATGATGCAGATGCCGCTGCTGATCTCTTCGGTGATCGTGCATGCCGCCCGCCACCACGGCGACACCGAGATCGTCTCCAAGCGTGTCGAGGGCGACCTGCACCGCTATACCTATGCTGATTGCGAACTGCGCTCGAGGAAGCTCGCGCAGGCCCTTGCGCGTCTGGGCTGCACCGGCAGCGACCGCGTCGGCACACTGGCCTGGAACGGCTACCGGCACCTGGAAATCTACTACGGCAGTTCCGGCTCCGGCCTCGTGTGCCACACCATCAATCCGCG
>JAKFEZ010000081.1:0-14938 GCA_036675435.1 Ramlibacter sp.
CGAACTTGGCCGCCAGCACCGAGGTGATGGCCGCCGTCAGCGTGGTCTTGCCATGGTCCACGTGACCAATCGTGCCGACGTTGACGTGCGGCTTGGTACGCTCGAATTTTCCTTTTGCCATTTTTCGACTCCGAAAAGGTAACTAGACGATCTCTCACTGGCGCGGCACCGGCCGCGCGCATACATAAGTGGTGCCCTTGGCGGGAATCGGACCCGCGACCTCTCCCTTACCAAGGGAGTGCTCTACCACTGAGCCACAAGGGCAAAATTCTCAACTTCAAGGCCCGGCGATCCGTGGAGCGGGAGACGGGAATCGAACCCGCGTCATTAGCTTGGAAGGCTAGGGTTCTACCATTGAACTACTCCCGCCTGGGGTGAACTTCAACAACCCTCGCAGGCTTTCCAAAAGCTCTACACAAATCGCACTCGGACAACACTTTCGCCACCTTTTAAGGCTGGTGGAGGAGGCTGGATTCGAACCAGCGTAGGCGTAAGCCAACAGATTTACAGTCTGCCCCCTTTAGCCACTCGGGCACCCCTCCGGCGAACCTCGAAATATAGCACGATTTTCCCGCACTGCAGACCCCGGGTGATTGGCTAGAACACATCCGGATAGCCGCGGGCGGCCAGCCACTCACGAGCCTGCGCGAAATGGCCGCAGCCCAGGAACGGCGCTGGCGGGCGGCTGGCGGACAGCGGGGAGGGATGGTTGGCCTGCAGCACCAAGGCCTCCCGGCCGTGGGATGCGGCCCGGTCCTGCAGCAGTCCGGCTTTGGCCTGGGCATGCGCGCCCCAGAGCATGTAGACGCAGGGCGAGGCATGGGTGGCCACCTCTGCCAGCAGCGCGTCGGTCAGCAATTCCCAGCCCTTTCTGGCATGGCTGCCCGGCTGGCCATCCTCGACGGTGAGGCTGGTGTTGAGCAGCAACACGCCGCTCTGGGCCCAGGTTTTCAAGGACCCATTGACCGGCAGCGGCTCCTCGGGCGAGCCGCGCAGCTCCTTGAAGATGTTGCGCAAGGACGGCGGCAGCTTGACGCCGCTGCGCACCGAAAAAGCCAGGCCTTCGGCTTGCCCCGGACCATGGTAGGGATCCTGCCCCAGGATCACCGCCCGGACGCTGTGCAGCGGCGTGAGTTCGAGCGCCCGCAGGGGCCGAGGTGGATAGATCACGGCTCCGGCCGCCAGCCGCTCGCCAATGAAAGAGGCGAGCTGCAAGCCAGCCGTGCTGTCGAAAAACGCCTCGACCACCGGCCCCCAGCCGGCAGCCAGCGGCCAGCGCTCAGGCTCCCAGGCGACCAGGCGGTCGGCTGCAGCCGGCGCAAAGCCGAGCTCGCTCTGTGCCTGGTCCCGCCCTCCCGAAGTGGATGGCTCTGCCACGGCAACCCCGGTGATCAGTCTGCGAACAGCTCGGCCAGGGCCCGCCCCGGCTCCGCTGCTCGCATGAAAGCCTCGCCCACCAGGAAAGCATGGACGCCGGCTGCGCGCATCTTCTTCACGTCGGACGGGCCCAGGATGCCGGATTCGGTGACCACCAGCCGGTCTTTCGGCACCTCGGCGAGCATGCCAAGGGTGGTGTCCAGCGACACCTCGAAGGTGCGCAGGTTGCGGTTGTTGATGCCGACCAGCCGGGTCTTCAGTCGCAAGGCCCGCTCCAGCTCTGCCTTGTCGTGCACCTCCACCAGCACCGCCATGTCCAGGCTGCGCGCGATCGCCTCCAGCTCGGCCATCATCCCGTCATCCAGGCAGGCGGCGATCAGCAGCACGCAGTCGGCGCCCATGACCCGCGACTCGTAGACCTGGTAAGGGTCGATCAGGAAATCCTTGCGCAGCACCGGCAGGTCGCAGGAGGCGCGGGCCTGCTTCAGGTAGTCGACCTGGCCCTGGAAAAACTGGCGATCGGTCAGCACCGAAAGGCAGGCGGCACTGGTCTTGCCGTCGCCCTCGGCGTAGCTCTGGGCGATGTCGGCCGGGATGAAATCGGCACGCAGCACGCCCTTGCTGGGGCTGGCCTTCTTGATCTCGGCAATCACCGCGCTGTGGCCGGCGTCGATCTTGCGCTGCAAGGCGGCCTCGAAGTCGCGCGTAAGGACACGGCTTTCCGCGTCGGCGCGCAGGCTGGCAAGCGCAATCTTCTTCTGCGCGGCGGCGACTTCTTGGCGCTTGACGGCGACGATCTGGTTCAGGATGTCAGACATGGCGCTTCAGGCCGCGAGAGACTTGGACAAGGCCACCAGCTGCTCCAGCTTGGACTTGGCCGCGCCCGATTCGAGCACGGCCTGGGCGCTGGCGATCCCGCTCTTGATGCTGTCCGCGACGTTGGCGGCATACAGAGCGGCGCCTGCGTTGAAAGCCACGATGTCGCGCGCCGGCCCAGCCTGGTTCTCCAGGACGCTCATCAGCATCGCGCGCGACTGCTCGGGCGTCTCGACCTTGAGCGCCCGGTTGCTCGCCATCGGCAGGCCGAAGTCTTCCGGATGAATCTCGTACTCCCTGATCTCGCCGTTTTTCAGTTCGCCGACCAGGGTGGCCGCTCCCAGGCTGACCTCGTCCATGCCATCCCTGCCGTAGACCACCAGCGCGTGATCTGCGCCCAGCCGCTGCAGCGCGCGGACCTGGATGCCGACCAGGTCGGCATGGAACACGCCCATGAGAATGTTGGGGGCGCCGGCGGGGTTGGTCAGTGGCCCCAGGATGTTGAAGATGGTGCGCACACCCAGCTCCTTGCGCACGGGCGCCACGTTCTTCATGGCCGGATGATGGTTGGGCGCGAACATGAAGCCAATGCCGACTTCGGCGATGCACCGGGCGATGGCTGCAGGCGGCAGGTTGATGTTCAGACCCAAACTTTCCAGCACGTCGGCACTGCCGCTCTTGCTCGAGACGCTGCGCCCGCCATGCTTGCTGACCTTGGCGCCGGCCGCCGCCGCCACGAACATGGAGCAAGTCGAGATGTTGAACGTGTGCGAGCCGTCCCCACCCGTGCCCACGATGTCGACCAGGTTCCGCTTGTCGGCCACCTCGACCTTGGTGGAGAACTCGCGCATGACCTGGGCCGCGGCGGTGATCTCGCCGATGGTTTCCTTCTTCACGCGCAGCCCGGTGATGAGCGCAGCCATCATCACCGGCGACAGCTCACCGCTCATGATCATCCGCACGACCCTGAGCATCTCGTCATGAAAGATTTCCCGGTGCTCGATGGTGCGCTGCAGGGCTTCCTGGGGGGTGATGGGCATGAGGCTCTCCTAGTGGCGTGTGGGATTGTCCGACAGGGCCAGCTTGAGCCCGAAGCCGATGAACATGACGGCCGCCGCGCGGTCCAGCCAGCGGAAAAGGTTTCCACCCCTGGCGCGAACCGGCTTGGCCCCGCTGCGGCCAGTCCGGTCGTACTTGCCGGCCATCCAGGCCGCGGCGACGGCCCAGCCCGAATTCACCGGGATGGCGTTGAGGTTGAAGATGACGCCCAGCAGGACAAACGCCAGGGCTTTGTTGTCCGTCTCGGGCGCGATGAACTGGGGCACGAAAGCCAAAAAGAAGATGGCGACCTTGGGATTGAGCACGTTGGTGAGAAAGCCGCCCGTGAACACCGATCGCAGGTCGGCCCTGGCTTGCAGGCCGGCACCCGCCGCCAACGCTGGCGTGCCCCGAGGCGTGCCGGCCAACAGCATCCTCGTGCCCATCCACAGCAGGTAGGCCGCGCCGATGTACTTGAGCACCGTGAATGCCGTCGCCGAGGTGGCCAGCAAGGCGCCCACACCCAGTGCCGCGGCAAAGATATGGACGAAGCAGCCCGCCGTGATGCCCAGACCGGCAACGATCCCGGCCCGCACGCCCGAGCGCAGCGAATGAGTCACGATATACAGCACGTCGGGGCCCGGCGTCAGGTTCAGCAGCCAGCCGGCCGCGATGAACAGCAGCAGTTGCTGAAAATCCGGCATGGTGCTCAGCTCCCGAAGAATCGGCGTATGGCGACGACCGCGCGGTCGATGCCGGCCTCGTCCACGTCGAGATGGGTGGCAAACCTCAACCGATACAAGCCGGTGGCCAGAACACCCTGCTGCGCCAGGTGCTGGAGCAGCGCCTCGGACCGCTCCCGCGCAGTGCCCACCAGGTCGGCAAACACCATATTGGTCTGCGGCGGCTCCACCTGAAGGCCCTCGATGCCGGCGAGCCCTGCCGCCAGCCGCTGCGCCAGCGCGTGGTCGACGGCCAGGCGATCGATGTGGTGATCCAAAGCGTGAGCTGCTGCTGCGGCCAGCATGCCGGCCTGCCGCATCGCGCCCCCGGCCATCTTGCGAACGCGCCGGGCCCGCGCGATGAATTCCCGCGAGCCGCAGACGGCCGAGCCAGCCGGCGCGCCCAGGCCCTTGCTGAAACAGATCGACGCGCTGTCGAAGCAGGCAGCGATGCGCTGGGCCTGCGCCAGCGGCGTGCTGCCGGCCAGGGCCGCCTGCGCTACCGCGGCATTGAACAGCCGCGCGCCATCCAGGTGGCGCGCCAGGCCCTTGCGGCGGGCCAGCGCGGTAGCCTGCTCCACATAGGCCATCGGCAGCAGCTTGCCGCCCAAGGTGTTCTCCAGGGCCAACAGCCGGGTCCGGGCAAAGTGCGGGTCGTCTGGCTTGACTGCAGCCTCGATGTCCGCCAGGGCCAGCGAGCCGTCGGGCTGATGGCTCAGGGGCTGAGGCTGGACGCTGCCGAACACCGCGGCGCCCCCGCCTTCCCAGCGGTAGCAATGCGCCATCTGGCCGACGATGTATTCGTCACCGCGCTGGCAGTGCGACAGGATCGCGCAGAGGTTGCCCTGGGTTCCGGTCGGCACGAACAGCGCCGCCTCGAATCCGAGCATGCCGGCGATCTTGTCCTGCAGGGCGTTGACACTGGGGTCGTCGCCAAAAACATCGTCGCCCAGCGGCGCGGCGGCCATGGCGGCACGCATGCCGGGCGTCGGCCGGGTGACGGTGTCGCTGCGCAGATCGACGACGCCGCTCATTGCGCACGCTCCAGGAAGTTTTTCAGCATCGCGTGACCATGTTCGGTGAGGATCGACTCGGGGTGGAACTGTACGCCTTCGACTTCCAGTTCGCTATGCCGCACGCCCATGATCTCGCCGTCGTCGGTCCAGGCCGTGGCGACCAATTCGGCCGGACAGGAAGACTTTTCGATGGCCAGCGAGTGATAGCGGTTGACGGTGAATTGCCCGGGCAGCCCCTTGAACACCCCCTGGCCGGTGGTCGTGATGACGCTCGTCTTGCCGTGCATCAGCTGGCGCGACCGGACGATCTTGCCGCCGAAGGCCGCACCGATGGACTGGTGCCCCAGGCACACACCCAGGATCGGCAGCTTGCCGGCGAAGTGGCGAATGGCCTGCACCGAGATGCCCGCCTCCGCCGGCGTGCAGGGCCCGGGCGAAATCACCAGCGCTTCGGGCGCGCGCTGGGCGACACCTTCGACGGTGATCTCGTCGTTGCGGAACACCTCCACCTGCGCGCCGAGTTCGCCGAAGTACTGCACCAGGTTGTAGGTGAACGAATCGTAGTTGTCGATCATGAGCAGCCTCATCGCTTACTCCATCCCTTCTTCGACCAGCTCAGAAGCCCGCAGCAGCGCGCGCGCCTTGGCTTCGGTTTCCTTCCATTCCAGCTCGGGCACGGAATCGGCCACGACGCCGGCAGCGGCCTGCACGTACAGCATCTGGTCCTTGACGATCCCGGTGCGGATCGCGATGGCCACATCCATGTCGCCCGCGTAGCTCAGGTAGCCGCAAGCGCCGCCATAGAGCCCGCGCTTGGTCGGCTCCAGCTGGTCGATCAGTTCCATGGCGTGAACTTTGGGCGCGCCGGTGAGCGTGCCGGCGGGGAACGTGGCCTTGAGCACGTCGATGCCGGTCATCCCATCCGGCAGGATGCCTTCCACGTTGCTGACGATGTGCATGACGTGGCTGTAGCGCTCGACCGCGAACGCTTCGGTCACCTTCACGGTGCCGGTCTTGGCGATCCGACCGATGTCGTTGCGCGCCAAGTCGATCAGCATCACGTGTTCGGCCCGCTCCTTCGGATCGTCGATCAGCTCCTGCTCCACGAGTTTGTCCTGCTCCGGGGATGCCGCGCGCGGCCGGGTGCCGGCCAGCGGCCGGATGGTGATCTTCTGGCCTTCGGGCGTCTGCTCCTGGCGCACCAGGATTTCCGGTGAAGCACCCACCACATGGAAGTCGCCGAAGTCGTAGTAATACATGTAGGGGCTGGGATTCAGCGAACGCAGGGCCCGGTACAGCGACAGCGGCGATTCGGTGTACCGCTTCCTGATGCGCTGCGCCACCTGCACCTGCATGAAGTCGCCGGCGGCGATCAGCTCCTTGGCCCGTTCCACCGCCTTCAGGTAATCCGCCTTGGCAAACTCCCGCTCGCTCGGAAAGGTCTGGGTCTGCCGGATGACCGGCGCGCTCACCGAATACTTGAGCTGCTCTTTCAGCTCGCGCAGCCGCTTCTTGGCATTGGCATAGGCCTCTGGCCGGCCGGGGTCGGCATAGACGATCAGGTAGAGCTTGCCCGACAGGTTGTCGATCACCGCCAGCTCTTCGCATTGCAGCAGCAGGATGTCGGGGCAGCCCAGCGTGTCGGGCGGACAGCTCTTTTCCAGCTTCTTCTCGATGTAGCGCACCGTGTCGTAGCCAAAGTAGCCGGCCAGGCCACCGCAAAACCGCGGCAGGCCCGGCCGCAGGGCAACCTTGAAGCGCTTCTGGTAGGCGGCGATGAAATCCAGCGGATTGCCATGCGCGGTTTCCACGACTTCGCCGTCCGTCACCACCTGGGTCGTGGCGTCGGCGCCGAAACCGCTGGCCCGCAGCAGGGTGCGCGCGGGCAGGCCGATGAAGCTGTAGCGCCCGAAGCGCTCGCCTCCCACCACCGACTCGAGCAGAAAACTGTGCTTGCCTCCGCCTTTGGCGTGGGCCAGCTTGAGGTAGAGCGACAGTGGCGTCTCGAGGTCGGCAAACGCCTCGGCCATCAGGGGAATGCGATTGTGGCCCTGCAAGGCAAGGCTTTTGAATTCGAGTTCGGTGATCATGGGGTGAGCCTCCACAAGCTCGGCGGCGCGGCGCCGCCATACTTTCAAGGATTGCCTCCCGTGGGGAGGTGCGGGGCACGGGCTGCCCCGTGCAATCAGAAACGCACGAACTGAGGCTTACGCCAGGGCCAGGCTCCCCGGCTCTTGCGGCCCGTCAGGTTGGTGCGGTGGATGAACATGGCCCAAAGTGTAGCAAAGCGGGCCGGGAGCGCCTGCCGGATCGCGTTGCAAACATCCGGTTACGCGAAAACCCTGTTGTGCTTCGTGGATTCGTTGCCCGACAATCGCAAAAATCGAACGACCGTTCTTTTTCAGGAGGCAAGATGATCTCGCTCAAGAAATGGCTGCTGGCGGCGGCCGTGGTTGTGGCTGCGCCGGCCGTGCTCGCCCAGGTCACCGTGTCGGGCGTGAAATACGACGAGGCCACGGATCTGCGCGGCAACAAGCTGCAGCTCAACGGCGCCGGAGTTCGGTACAAGGCCGTTTTCAAGGTGTACACCGCGGGCCTTTACCTTGGCAAAAAGGCTGATACGCCGGCCGAGGCGCTGGCCAGTCCCGGCGCCAAGCGCATCAGCATCACCATGCTGCGCGACGTCGACACGGCTGAACTCGGCAAGCTGTTCACTCGCGGCGTCGAAGACAACATGGACAAGGCCGCTTTCTCCAAGATCATCCCCGGCGTGATCCGCATGAGCGACATCTTCTCGCAGCACAAGAAGCTCAACAGCGGCGAGAGCTTCCAGATCGACTGGCTGCCGGGCACCGGCACCATCATCACCGTGAAGGGCATGACACAAGGAGAGCCGTTCAAGGAGCCCGAATTCTTCAACGCGCTGCTGCGCATCTGGCTCGGCCCCAACCCGGCCGACTGGAAACTCAAGGAAGCGCTGCTGGGCAAGCCGGCCTGAGCCAGCTTGCAACTTCGGCCAGGGAGTCGAGGAAACCGTCCGCGTCGACGCCGCGCACCGGCTCGCCGTGGTTGTAGCCGTAGGTCACCAGCAGCACCGGGCAGCCGGCGGCCCGCGCCGCCCGCGCGTCATTGCTCGAGTCGCCGATCATCAGCGTCTGCTGCGGCGCGGCGGCCAGGGCCTCGCTGGCCTTGAGCAAGGGCAACGGGTCGGGTTTCTTGCGCTCGAAAGCATCGCCGCCGAATACCTCGTCGAAAAATCCGGCAAGGCCCTTGGCCTGCAGCAGAGGCACGGCAAACGCGGTGGGCTTGTTGGTCAGGCAGGCGAGCTTGAGGCCGGCGCGGCGCAGTGCCCGCAGGCCTTCCACGGCGCCCGGGTACACCGCCGAGTGCCGGCCATTGATCTCAAGGTAGTGGCGTTGATACGCGTCCCAGGCCGGCTGGTAAAGGGACTCCGGGGCCTGCACGTGAGCCAGCACCGAACGAATCAGATGCTCCGAGCCGCGCCCCACCATCGGCTCGATCGCGGCGGGCGCGATGGCGGGCAGGCCCAGTTCAGCCAGCATGCCGTTCAGGGCGGCGGCAAAGTCGCCCAGCGTATCGACCAGGGTTCCGTCGAGGTCGACGATGGCCGCTTGAAATGCGAGGGTGTCCGGGTTGGCGAGTTGCATCGGTCTGGGCGCTAGTGCCCAGATTCTGCCGTATCGGCTACAGGACGCGGCGGCCGCTGATCACGCGCAGCAGAACGACGATGACGGCGATCACCAGCAGGACATGCACGAAGCCGCCCATGGTGACGGAAGTGACGAGTCCCAGCGCCCAAAGGATGAGCAGAACGACGGCAATGGTATAGAGCATGATTTTTTCTGACTGAGTGAGTTATTGAACGATCGGCTGCGTGCTGCCGATGAGCATGATGGAATCGCCGACGCGCCACTTCGACTGGCTGGCAGCGCTGCTGACCCGGGTCGATCCGTCGCGCAACCGCACCGTGAATTCGTAAGTCGCGAGCAGGTCGCCGATCGGCTCGATTCGCCGGATGGTTGCCACCACGCCGCAGGTGTCGCATCGACCCCGCCCCCGCACCTTGGACGTGCCTGCCGCAGACGCGACCATTGGCGCCTGATCCGGGAGTTCCTGCACAGCCACCGCATCTATCGATGAGTGATACAGCCAGCTGACAGGTGCGCTGGCCATGGCCACCGTGCTGAACACCACGGCGGCGGCGAAGAACGGCAGGGCCGCAGGCGGCAAGGCGCGCAAGGCAGCGACAAAGCTGCCAGGCGTGACGGATGCCGTGGGTGCAAGGGTGAGGGTCATGGAAGGCTCCGGGCGTGAAGATCGGGTTAGCGGGCGGGGACCGGCCTGGCGAGCTCGCGCAGGATGCCGCCTTGCTGGGCGCTGCCGCTGGCGCTGCCCTGCCCCTGCATGCGCAAGGCGCAGTCCTCGCGGTCCTGCACGGGCAGCGCATCGCAGCGGACGCTGCGGTTGTGGCCGAGGTCGTTCGCGTTGCCGGTGGACAGATTGCCGCGCCTGGCTTCCTGCAGTGCCGCGCCGGCTTCCTGCAGGCAGGTGGCGCGGTCCTGATTGGATGATCCGCTCATGCACACTGCGCGTTCCTGCTGGTAGCGCAGTTGCGCCTCCGAACCTTTGGCTGCGGTGGCGGCACCGGCAGCCAGCAGGAGAGCGGCCGTTGCGCCCAGGGTCACGGCCATTGTCTTGGAATAGTTTTTCATGGTGTTCTCGTTTGGACCGCGGCGGCAGCCGGCTTCAAGGCCGGACCGCCTCCGCAGCGGGCTATCGCTTGCCGACCTCGTTGCCGATCACGCCGCCCACGGCAGCGCCACCCACGGTGCCAACGGGGCTTCCGCCCGTGAGCACCGCGCCGGCGGCGGCGCCGATGGCGGCCCCGCCCACGATGTTCTTGTCACGCGTCGACATGCCGGCGCAGCCGCCCAACATCAGCGCTGCTGCCACCAGGGCACCGGCCTTGAGGGCGCCGTTCATTTGAGCCTCATGTCGTTGCCGACTTGCTTCACGCCATTCACGCCCTTGGCGACCTGCACCGCGCGATCGATGTTCGCGCGGCTGCTGACGAAGCCGCTCAGCTGAACGCGGCCCTTGAAGGTTTCGACGTTGATCTCGGCCGACTTGAGCGTCGGCTCATTGAAGATCGCCGCCTTGACCGAAGTGGTGATGGCGGTGTCGTCGATGTATTGGCCGGTGCTCTCGTGCTTTTGGGTCGAGGCGCAGCCGGCCAGGCCTGCCAGCGCCAGCACGGCGCACAGGACGGAAACGCGGGTGAATTTGTTCATGGGTGAATCTCCAGGTATCTCGATGAGCGGCCCGGTAATTGACTCACCAGGGCGGATGACGGCGTCAACCCATGCACAGTGCGCGCAACGCGGCGGCCGGTCTGTGCGCTGGCGTACCGATGAGCCTGAGGCGTGTAGGAGAAAGCCGCGTCTTGCGCTATGTGGTCGGCCGCACAGACGGCTCATCAGCAAGCGCGCACCGTAGCGATCTCAGCAATAGCTTTCCAACGGAGACATCCATGAATCGACAACTCAAATCAGCGCTTGCGCTCGCAGCGCTTGCTCTGGCAACCACCCAGGCCGCAGCGCAAGTCACGTTCTACGAAGCCGAGGGCTTTCGCGGACGGGCATTCACCACCAGCAAGCAGGTCGGCAACTTCGAGCGCTCGGGCTTCAACGACCGCGCCTCATCGGTGGTGGTGGACAAGGGCCGTTGGGAAGTTTGCGAGAACGCCCGCTTCGACGGACGCTGCGTGGTGCTGCGCCGCGGCAGCTACGATTCGCTGCGAGCCCTGGGCATGGAAAACAAGGTCTCCTCGGTCAGGCCGGCCGACAATCGCCGACGCAACGACGAGGTCGCACCGTCGATGGCCACCGCCAACTATGCCTACCGGCGCCGTGCCAACGAAAGGGTGTACGAGGCGCCGGTCACTGCCGTGCGTGCCGTGATGGGCGCGCCGAGCCAGCAGTGCTGGGTCGAGCGCCAGCAGGTTGCCGCGCAGGATAGCAATCGCAACGTGGGCGGCGCCATCGCCGGCGCGCTGATCGGCGGCATCCTGGGCCACCAGGTCGGCGGCGGCTCCGGCAAGGATATCGCCACCGTGGGCGGCGCGGTCGCCGGCGGCGTGATCGGCTCGAACGTCGGGCGCGGCAATGGCGTGACGGGCAGCCGTGACGTGCGTCGCTGCGAGAACACCACCAGCGGCACGCCGGCCTACTGGGACGTGACCTACAACTTCCGCGGCCGCGACCACCAGCTGCAGATGAGCGAGGCCCCCGGCAAGACGATCGCGGTGAACCGCAACGGCGAACCCAGGCAGTAAGGCTGCACTGGCGCCATCACGTAGCGGCCCTCAGGGGCCGCTTTGCGTGGAGCCTGACATTGCAACGGCGCTGCGCGCCGCGAGCGGCAGCGTCACCACGAACCGGCTGCCGAGACCCTTGCCGGCGCTGCTGGCGACGACGCTGCCGCCGTGCGCCGCGACCAGCTCTCGCACCACCGCCAGGCCAATTCCCAGGCCGCCGTGGTTGTGCAGCGCGGCGTGCTCGTCCTGGACGAACAGATCGAACACATGCAGCAGCCCGTGTGGGGTGATGCCGATGCCGTTGTCGGTGATGGTGACCGTCACCGCTTCGCCCTCTAGAGCTGCCCGCAGCGAGATCTCGCCGCCTTCCGGGGTGTACTTGGCCGAATTTTCCAGCAGATTGCTGAACACCTGGACCAGCCGCTGCGGGTCGCCGTAGACGCTGGGGAGCTCCGATGGCACGAGCTGCGTGAATCGATGATGGCGCGCGTCCAGCGCCGGCTGACAGGTTTCAATGGCGAGTTCGAGAATGCCGTGCAGATCGACTACGGCGCTTTGAAGCCTCAGCTTTCCGGTGCTGACGCGCGATCCATCCAGCAGATCGCCGATCAGCCTGGCCATGTGCGTGACCTGGCTGTTGATGGTCGCCTGGAGTTTCTTGAGCTGTTCGTCCGTGCGGCCCCCGGTGATCATCTGGGCCGCCAGCCGCAGCGGCAGCAGAGGGTTGCGCAGCTCGTGGGCGGCCATTGCCAGGAACGTGATCTGCCGGCTGTGCGACTGCTCGGCGTCGGCTTCCGCCTCTTGAGCGCTCAGCGCCGCGAGGACCAGCTGTTCGTTGGCCTGCCGCAAATCCTCAACTCGCGCCCGGTACTCGGCGCGCGCCAGTTCGCGCGATCCCGATCGGTGCGCCGGCGCCGTATCCGGCTCGGGCCGTGTCAGTTCGAGCAGGCGGCGCCTGGCCGTGTCGGCGATGGCCTGCGCCCGCATGGCCCCGAGCACAAGCTGTTCATTGGCCTCGAGCAGCTGCGCGGCCGGCACTCCGGTGAAGTCACGCTCCACCCGCGCCAGGTCCTGGCGCAGCGCCAGCAGTTCGGCGCGCACGGCATCGGCCTGCTGATTGAGCAGCGCCAGCGTCCGGGTGGCCGCCGTCACCTTCTGGCCGGACGAGTCGTTCACCACGACGGCCTTCCTGCGTGTTCAGCCATCGTCGGCCCCACTGGACGGCGGGTTCTTGCCCTCGCGCAGCGTGGGCCGGCCGCCCAGCAAGCCTTCGTAATCGTCCAGCGTCTCGCCGATCTCAATGCCGCCATCGACGATGCGGTACCGCCGCAGCTCATTGGAGTGCATGCTGCCGCGCATCTTCGCTACGGCCATCACCCGCTGCAGCCGGCTGTCGACCTCGATGTAGCGCTGCACGACGATCGCGTCGGTGAGAAAGGCGGTGCCGTAGGGACTGAAGCGCAGGTCATCATAGCGGTCTTCCAGCTCCGAGGTCATCAGCACGGTGACGCCCATGCTGGCCAGCGCCAGCACCATGCGCGACAATGATTCGCGAAAGTCCTCGCGAAAGGTCGGCGCCAGCGCCAGCTCGAAGCCCGACAGTGAATCGATGACGACCCGGCTCGCCTTGAGCCGGCGGATTTCCGTAATCAGCAGCGTCGCGATCTCGTCCACCGACAGCCCCGGCTCGCGGGCGTCGATCACGCCCACCTGGCCGCCGGCGATGAGACTCGCCATGGCAGCGCCGCGCGAGCGGTTGGGACGCTGCTCAAAGGCCGCGAGCACCCCCGTCTGCCCGCGGCGCGCTCCTTCGACCAGGAAAGCTGAAGCCATGATGCTCTTGCCCGAGCCGGTCGGGCCGGCGACCAGCAGCGAGTACCCGCGCGGCAAACCGCCGCCCATCATCTCGTCCAGGCCCGGAACGCCCATGGTCAACCGCTCACCCAGGGCCGGCGCCGCGGCTTCCAGCGCCTCGTCCAGCTTGGGCGGAGCGAACACATGCAGTCCGTTCGCGCTGATGCGGAAGGTGTGCAGCCCCGCCAACGTGGCCTGGCCGCGCATTTTCATGATCTCCATCTTGCGCACGACCGAGTTGCGCTGCACGCTCTGGCGCAGCCAGATCAGGCCGTCGGCCACCGTGAATACCGGGTTCGGGTCGTTCTCGGTGAAGTATTCGCCGATCAGGAAGGTGGTGGCCTGCCAGCTCGTCATCAAAAGCCCGAGGTGCTGCACGAACTCCTGCAGGCCGATGAATGACTTGCCGCTTTCCTGTGTCAGCACGACCGACCGGAACGAATCGACGAACACCAGCCCCGGACCATGCGCCTGGACCTCGGCCTCGATGCGGGCCAGCACCTTCTGCAGATCGCCCGAGACCGTCTCGTCGGAGAGGTTGACGAACCGGACGCAGTCGTTGACCTTGGCATCGTCGAAGAAATCGAACTGCTGCTGGTAGCGCAGCATTTTCAGCGGCGGCTCGCCCAGCACCGTGAAGTACAGCGCCGGACGCTCGGTCGTGGCCAGGGCAAACATGATCTGGTGCGCCAGCGTCGTCTTGCCGCAGCCAGGTGAGCCGGCGATGACGTTGAAGGAGAACTCGGGCAAGCCGCCGCCGAGCACCTCATCCAGTCCTTGCACGCCCGTCCGCAGGCGGTTGATGGTGGCTTTTTCGGTGGTCATGGCGAGTCGTCCTGAACGGCATTGCCGCTTGAATGTGGTTCCCAAACGGCTTGCAGCAGCCGCTGCGTCAGCGAGCGGCCGATCAGGTCGGCCAGCAAGTCGTGAAAGGTTTGAAGTAGCGTGTCGTGCGCGGACGCGGCGTCCATGCTCGTCTGTTGCGCCAGGGCGGCCTCCAGCGCGCTGAAATCTCCGGGCTGGCTGGTACCCTCGTACGCGGCCGCCAGGCACGGGTAAGCCCCGCGCGCCAGGTGAAGGCTGCGTCGGTAGAGCGCGCTGCTGCCGCGCAGGCCGATGACGGGGGACAGGGCATCGTCGATGGCGCGCCAGATGGTCACAGCCGCTCTGGCGACATGCCGGGCATCCGCGCCGCCTGCGGCCAGTGGTACTAAGGTCTTGGCTATTTGGCGCTCCTCAGGCTGCATCTCGCTACGAGCTTGTGCAGCGATTGTGCGCCACAGAAGGCGCGGCGTCTTACCCAGCCACTATGGCCTAATAATTTCAAAGCCGATACCGCGGTAGCCCAGAAACTGGCATGCCGGCCCGAACATCGGCTCGCCGCTCACCTGGAAGCGCTGCTGCGAGCCGTCCGGATGGACGCGGCTGAAGACGAAATCCAGGAACGGCTGCCGCTGCGCAATGGCGGCTTGCAGCTCGCCGCGCTTCGCCTCGTCCCAGCCGGCTTGCGCCGGGGCCGCCTGGCCGTCGGCGCGGATACCCAACATCTCCAGCACCGGCCCGAAGACCTTGGTGAAAGCGCCGTGCTCGTCCTGCTCCCAATACCAGTCGGACGCCAATTCGGTGAGGCTGCGGTAGCGAGCTTCGCTCTCGCGCAGCTCGGCCGTGCGCTCCCGCACCGTCAGTTCGAGTTGCTTGCTGTGCTCCTCGAGCCGCCGGTACAGTAACCTGGCTTCCAGCATGTTGCGGATCCGGGTCTTGACCTCGAGCAGGTCGAA
>JAKFEZ010000243.1:0-14775 GCA_036675435.1 Ramlibacter sp.
TCTCCGGGTTCTGCCTGGCCAACGGGCATTTCCTCAACATCGAGATCAAGCCCACACCCGGCCTGGAGCAGCACACCGGTGAGGTGGTGGCCCGGCATGCGGACCGGCTTTGGAGCGATGCTCCCGTTGCCCCGCTGCTTACCTCGTTTCGGCCCGAGGCCCTGCATGGTGCGCTGGCGACGGCGCCGAGCCTGCCGCGTGGGCTGCTGCTGGATACGCTGTGGAAAGGCTGGCTCGAAACCGCGCTGACGCTCGAATGCACGGCCATCGTCTGCAATCAGGCGTTGTGGGACGCCAGCACGGTCACCCAGGCCCGGAGCGCCGGCTTCCGATGCCTCAGCTACACGGTCAACGACGAATGGACCGCGCAGCGGCTGATCGACCTGGGCACCGACGGCATCATCACCGATCGGGTCGACCTTTTCCGGCCGGCTTGAGTCAGCGCAAGTCGCCCGCCAGCGAGGCCAGCGCCTCGGGAGCAATGGTGGTGTGGGCGGGGTAGTTGCGATGATCGCAGCCGAGCTTCACGGCGGCGCCCGCCTTGATGGCCGCCGCCATGGCCGGCGTGAATTCGAAGCGCACGAAGTGCACGGCCGAGGTTTTCTCGTCGTTCTCCCGGTCCAGGTCTTCGTCGGCGATGGCGTAAACGCGCTCGTGGCCTTCGACCTCGACGAACATGCGGTCTTCCACGCCGATCAGCCGCGCCAGCTCGCGCCGGCGCTCGTTCTCGTCGGGGTACTCGATCATCAGGGTGGCTTTCCAGTTGCTGCCGTCGGGCATCAGCGGCGCGTAAGCCTCGATCTCCTGCAGGATGCCTTCTTCCTCGAAAATCTTTTCGATACGCAGCATCTCCTGAATCTGGTAGCGGATGCTGGTTTCGCTTTCGAACTGCAGCGTGACGTGATCGCCCAGGGGAACACTGCGCAGCTTGCGGTGCGCGATGACTTCGGCCTTGTGGGCCTTGCGGTACTTGCTGTACGCCTCCAGCGTCATGAGGCTGTCGCGCGTGATTTTTCCGGTGAGATTCATTTGATCAGTTGGGGACAGAGCTTGCGATCTGCCGCAGTCCTTAGGTTAGCCCATAGGCCATCCGCACCAGCGACAGCGGATGCGCCAGTTGAGGCGTGCCCAGGGAGTTCCGATCGAACCCCTGGTCGATATGGTGGCCGCCCAGCGGGCAATCGGAGCTGATGTAGTCGGGCTGGCCGCCTTGGGGGTGTTCAGCCATGCGCTTGAACAGCGGCTTGCCGATCTTCATGGCGGTTTCGTGAGACGGCAGCTTGACTCCATAGGTGCCCGCATGGCCGGAGCAGCGCTCGTTGGTGTGCACGAAGGTGCCGGGCACCATCTTGAGCATCTCCTCGGTCTTCTTGCCGATGTTCTGCACCCTGCTGTGGCAGGGAACGTGGTAGCTGACCTTGCCGAGCGGGCGGCTGAAGTCGGTCTTCAGGAGGCCGTCGCGCTTGCGCGCCATCAGGTATTCGAACGGGTCCCACATCGCTTCCTTGACCGCTTGCACGTCCGGCTCGTCCGGATACATCAGCGGCAGCTCCTGCTTGAACATCAGGGTGCAGCTGGGCACCGCCGACAAGATGGCGTAGCCCTCGGCGGCATACCTCGCCAGCACCGGAATATTGGCCTGCTTCGACTGATCGACCGATTCCAGGTCACCCAGCTCCAGCTTGGGCATGCCGCAGCATTTCTCCTTGCTCACCAGCACATAGGGCACCTCGTTGTGCTGCAGCACCTTGAGCAGGTCCATGCCGATGCCCGGCTCGTTGTAGTTGACATAGCAGGTCGAATAGATCGCCACCTTGCCGGGGGTCTTGACGCCGTCCTTCACGCTGAAGTCGCGCGACTTCGGCGCGCCGGAGCGGAACTTGCGCGTGGCCAGGGCCGGCAGCCAGGCGTTGCGATCGACGTTCAGCACTTTCTCCATCGCCGCCCGGGCCGGCTTGGTCTGGTTCACCGCATTGGCGACCTGCACCACGACCGGGATGCCCGCGAACTGCCCGTGAACATCGGTCGACGACAGGAATTTTTCGCCGAGGGTGACCTCGCCCTTCTTGAACTTGATGGCCTTGGCCCGCAGCATGGTGTGCGGGTAATCGACATTCCACTCGTGCGGCGGAACGTAGGGGCACTTGGTCATGTAGCACAGGTCGCACAGGTAGCACTGGTCGACCACCTTCCAGTAGTCCTTCTTGTCCACGCCGTCGACCTCACCGGACTGGCCCTCGTCGATCAGGTCGAACAAGGTCGGAAAGGAGGCGCACAGGCTGACGCAGCGGCGGCATCCGTGGCAGATGTCGAAGATGCGCTCCAGCTCCTTGAAGGCCGCGCCTTCGTCGTAGAACTCGGGGTTCTTCCAGTCGATGGGGTGCCGGGTCGGCGCTTCCAGATTGCCTTCGCGGGGTGCGGCCATGTTTGTCAGTGATCTTTCTCCCTCTCGCCTGGGAGAGGGTTGAAGGTTACGGTGAGGGCGCGAAGAGCCCTCACCCTAACCCTCTCCCGGAGGGAGAGGGAAAAGACTCTGCCTCAGTCGACCAGCTCGTTCAGGGCGCGGGTGTAGCGGTTGGCGTGCGAGCGCTCGGCCTTGGCCAGCGTCTCGAACCAGTCGGCGACTTCATCGTGGCCTTCCTCGCGCGCGGTCTTGGCCATGCCCGGGTACATGTCGGTGTACTCGTGGGTCTCGCCGGCAACGGCTGCTTTCAGATTGTCGCGGGTGGGTCCGATCGGCAAGCCGGTGGCCGGGTCGCCGCACTGCTCGAGCCACTCCAGGTGGCCATGCGCATGGCCGGTCTCGCCCTCGGCGGTCGAGCGGAACAGGGCTGCCACGTCGTTCTGGCCTTCCACGTCGGCCTTGTTTGCGAAGTACAGGTAACGGCGGTTGGCCTGGGATTCGCCGGCGAAGGCGGCCTTCAGGTTTTCTTCCGTCTTGGAGCCTTTGAGTGCTGCCATGGGAAATCTCCTAGTGGGTTGATAAAGTGACTGGTTCGCCTTGAACACGGGGTCGAAGACCCAAAGAGGGTAGTCCTTGCAAAGGCGCCCGTCTAATTGGTCGCGTCAATCGGCTTCTTTGATCATACCTATTGCCCTGCCGCGATCAATAGTGTGTCCATGCGGGGCCCGAGGGTTCACGTGGACAGGACTTTGAATTACGATATAGTAAACTCATTACGCATTAGTAAACGAAGGAGAGTTCATGGCTGCCGTTCTCACCGATGCCACCGCGCTGCCGGCGCCGGCCCCTATCCACCAGCTGCACCACTTCGCCTACCGGGCCAAGGATGCCGAGGAAACCCGGCATTTCTACGAAGATATCCTGGGCCTGCCGCTGTACCACATCATCCAGAGCGACCATGTGCCCAGCACCGGCGAGTTCTGTCCCTACACGCACTTCTTCTTCCGGCTGCAGGACGGCTCGTTCATCGCTTTCTTCGACCTGGGCAACGACGAGGCTGCTCTGCCATCCCCCAACACGCCGGCCTGGGTCAACCACATCTCGTTCCGGGTCGACTCGCAGCAGGCGCTGCGCGACATGAAGGCACGGCTGGAAGCCCATGGCATCGAGGTGCTCGGCATCACCGATCACCATATCTTCCACAGCATCTACTTCTTCGATCCAAACGGCGTCCGGCTGGAGCTGACGGCGCAGCTGGCCGATGAGTTCCAGATGCTGCAGGAAAGCAAGACCGCCCATGCCCGGCTCGCCGAGTGGACTGCGCGCAAGGAACAATGGCGCCGGGATCGCGCCGCGGGGAAAGCGCCGGAAATGCTCAAACCGCAGCAAAATGACCGTCCGGAAGTCGCCGCCAAAGCCACCCGCTAGCGAGGCCATTCAGGCACTGCGCCCGGATGGGCGAACCCCGGCCCGGCCGGACCACAAGAACAGAGGAGACGACATGGCTGAGCGCTATGAGCGAACCGCCTTCACCAATGGCTACGAGTTCAGCCAGGGCAGCGGCTATCGCCTGCCCGAATACCCGTTCGTGGCGCCACCCGAGCTGGGCAGTGGCGAGGCCAGCCACCACCCGATCGTGATCGTCGGCGGTGGCCTGGCGGGGCTGACGCTGGCTTGCTCGCTGGCGCGCCTGGGCATTGCAGCCGTGCTGCTGGACGAGGACAACACCGTGGGCGTCAAAGGCGCCTCTTCGCGCGGCATCTGCTACACCCAGCGATCGCTGGAGATCTTTCACCGCCTGGGCGTCTATGACCGCATCGCGGCCAAGGGAATCCAGTGGAGCGTGGGCCGCACCTTTGCCGGCAACGACGAGGTCTATTCGTTCGACCTGCGCCAGCAGAGCGCCTACAACCTGTCCAGCCAGCCGCCCTTCATCAATATCCAGCAGTTCTACATCGAGGGCTATCTGGTCGACCGGATCCAGGAGCTCGGCCATGTCGATGTGCGCTGGTGCAGCCGCGTCACGGCCTTCGAGCAGAACAGCGAATGTGCCACCTTGACCGTGACCACTCCGGCCGGCGACTACCGGATCCGCGCCGACCACGTGATCGACGCCAGCGGCTCGCACAGTCCCTTCCGCCGGTGGGCCGGTGCCACGGTCAACGCCCGCAAGGGCGACGACCGCTGGTGCATTGCCGACGTGCGTTTCACCAAGCATCCGCCGGTGGAGCGCCACACGTGGATCGAGGCGCCCTTCAACGAAAACCGCGCTGTCTGGCAACACCTGATGGGCGATGACGTCTGGCGTATCGACTACCAGATGGCCCCCAACTGCGATCCGGACCATGTGAGCCGGGAAGACGTGGTGCGGGAACGCCTGGCCCGGCAATTCGGCAGCGACTGCGACGTCGAGATCGTCTGGGTCGGGCCGTACGCCTACCGCAGCGAATGCATCGACCGCATGCGCCATGGCCGGGTCTTTTTCATGGGTGACGCGGCCAAGGTGGTCAGCCCGTTCGGCGCCCGCGGCGGCAACACCGGGATCGCCGATGCCGACAATCTGGGGTGGAAGCTTGCCGCCGTGCTCAAGGGCCGCGCCGCTCTTACGCTGCTGGACAGCTACCACGAGGAGCGGCATGAAGCTGCCCGCCAGAACGTGCTGGTGACCAGCCGCACGGCGCGCTTCCTGCGCCCGGCGGAAGGGGTCGAGAAGCTGTTTCGCGACGCGGCGCTGAGCCTGGCGCGCCAGCATGTGTTTGCCAGACAGCTGGTCAACACCGGGCGCATGGCCATCGCCAATCCCTACACCTGCTCCAGCGCCTGCGAGCCCACGGGCGGCCAGCCGGTGCAAAACGTCTCGTTTCAATGGGCGGACGGCACGCCAGGCACGGTGAACGACCTGCTTCAGTGGGCCGATGGCCGGCTGTTGCTACTGGTGTTCGGCGATGTCGGCCCAGCCAGCCTGCAGCGCTTGGCCGCTCTCGCCCGCACTTCGCCGCTGCGCTGCGTCCAGGTGCTCGGAACGGACGACCGGGCCAGTACGGTGGAACACGTGCGCGATCAGAAGGGGCATTTGCAGGGCGCTTGCCATGTGTTCGGTCACGCCTGGGCGCTGCTTCGCCCCGACAGCTACGTCGCCGCGACCGGTGAAAGCATCGACTCGGCCCTGGTTCGTGCCGTGGGTCAGGCCCTGGGCGTCACCCGGGCAGCACAGGAAGCCGCATGAAAACCGCCTTGAACTTCCAGGATGCCGACAGCTTCTACGAGCAGCTGCTCGATGCGCACCAGGGCCTGTCGCCGCAGCAGTCGGAGCTGCTGAACGCGAGGCTCATCTTGCTGCTGGCCAACCAGGTCGGCGACGCCAAGGTGCTCAAGGAGTGCGTGCAGGCGGCGCGGGAAATGCCGCAATAGGCGCGGCGTCGGCAACCCGGCGAGGCTGGAGCCCTGCCGTTTTGTTATCGTCGGGGCTTAAGGCGGAATGGGCGACATATGCTACTGGTCACAGGGGGCTGCGGCTTCATCGGGTCGGCTTTTGTTCTTGAATGGCTGGCGGCAAGCCAGGAGCAGGTCGTCAACCTCGACCTGCTGACCTATGCCGGGCACCTGGGCAACCTCGAGGGCGTCAGCGCCGACCCGGCCTACCGCTTCGTGCATGGCGACATCGCCGACTCTGCCCTGGTCGAGCGGCTGCTCGCGGAACACCGGCCGCGTGCGGTGATTCACTTTGCCGCCGAAAGCCATGTCGACCGCTCCATCGCCGGCCCGCTGGCGTTCGTGCAGACCAACGTCACCGGCACCGTCAAACTGCTCGAGGCGACGGCGTCGTATTGGCGCACGCTGAACCCGTCGGAAGCGGCGGCCTTCCGTTTCCTCAATGTGTCCACCGATGAAGTCTATGGCTCGCTGCAACCGGGCGAGGCGCCGTTTTCGGAGACGCACCGGTACGAGCCCAACAGCCCGTATTCGGCCTCTAAGGCCGCGGGCGACCACCTGGTGCGGGCCTGGCAGCAGACCTACGGGCTGCCGACCCTCACCACCCATTGCTCCAACAACTACGGACCGCGCCAGTTTCCGGAGAAGCTCATTCCGCTGGTGATTCACAACGCGCTCAACGGCACGCCGCTGCCGGTCTATGGCGATGGCCTGCAGGTGCGCGACTGGTTGCACGTTGACGATCACTGCGCCGCGCTGCGCGCTGTGCTGGAGCGGGGCGTGCCTGGCGAGACCTACAACATTGGCGGGCGCGCCGAACGCACCAATCTGGCTGTGGTGCACGCCATCTGCTCAGCCCTCGACGAGATGCGGCCGCAGGCCGACGGCCGCGCCTATGCCGGCCTGATCAGGCACGTGGCCGACCGCCGCGGGCACGACCGCCGCTACGCCATCGACGACGGCAAGATCAACGCGGCCCTCGGCTGGAGCCCCTCCACGGCGTTCGACAGCGGCATCCGCCAGACGGTGCGCTGGTATCTCGACCACGCTGACTGGGTGCTTTCGGTCACCAGCGGCAGCTACCGGCAATGGCTGGACCAGCAATACGTTTCACGCCGACAATCGCCCTGATGCACCAGACACACTTCGCATGACCACCGAAACCGCGCGCAAGGGCATCGTCCTGGCAGGTGGCTCGGGAACGCGCCTGCACCCGGCCACGCTGGCCATCTCCAAGCAGTTGCTGCCGGTGTTCGACAAGCCGATGGTGTACTACCCGCTGGCGACGCTGATGCTTGCCGGCATCCGCGAAGTGCTGGTGATCAGCACGCCGCAGGACACACCGCGCTTTCAGCAATTGCTGGGCGACGGCGGCCGCTGGGGCATGCGCATCTGCTATGAAGTGCAGCCGCGGCCCGAAGGCCTGGCCCAGGCTTTCGTGATCGGCAAGACTTTTATCGGCGACTCGCCCAGCGCGCTGGTGCTGGGCGACAACATTTTCTTCGGCCACGACCTGGTGAAGCTGCTGGGACAGGCCGACGCACAGCCGCAGGGCGCGACGGTGTTCGCGTATCACGTGAAGGATCCGGAGCGTTACGGCGTGGTGGCGTTCGACGCTCGGGGCAACGCGACTTCCATCGAGGAGAAACCCGCCGTGCCCAGGAGCAACTGCGCCGTCACCGGGCTTTACTTCTACGACAGCCAGGTCTGCGAGATCGCCGCCGCGGTGCGGCCTTCTCAACGGGGTGAGCTCGAAATCACCAGCGTCAACCAGGAATACCTGGCGCGCGGGCAGCTGCAGGTCCAGTCGATGGGGCGCGGTTTTGCCTGGCTGGACACCGGCACCCACGAGAGCCTGCTGGAAGCCTCGCATTTCATCCAGACGTTGGAAAAGCGCCAGGGCCTGAAGGTGGCCTGCCCCGAGGAGATCGCCTGGCGCAACGGCTGGATCGGCGCCGACGATCTTCTGGCATTGGCCCAGCCGCTGGGCAAGAGCGGCTATGGCGACTATCTGCGGGCACTGGTGAAAGAAGCGTCCTGATGCTCGCCGTGCAGCCGACCCGCCTGCCCGAGGTGCTGGTGCTGGAGCCCCAGGCTTTTGGCGACGACCGCGGCTTCTTCATGGAAAGCTGGAACCAGCAACGATTCGAGCAGACGCTGGGCCGCAGCGCACGCTTCGTGCAGGACAACCATTCGCGCTCGGCTTGCGGCGTGCTGCGGGGCCTGCACTACCAGGTGCGGCAGGCGCAGGACAAGCTGGTTCGCGTGGTTTCGGGCCGAGTGTTCGATGTCGCGGTGGACATGCGGCGATCCTCTCCCAGGCTGGGCCAATGGGCGGGCGTCGAGCTGAGCGCCGAGAACAGGCGCCAGCTGTGGGTTCCGGCCGGCTTCGCGCACGGCTTCCTGGTGCTGTCGGACCACGCCGACCTCCTCTACAAGACCAGCGACTACTATTCGCCCAAGCACGAAAGGGCACTGGCCTGGAACGATCCGCATGTCGGCGTTCAGTGGCCGCTCGAACAGATCCCAGGCGGCCCCACCCTGTCGGCGAAGGACGCAGCAGCCGCGCTGTGGCCCGCCTGCGAACTGTTCGACTAGCGGGCAAGCCGCCCGCCACCCCTGTCCACCGAGGGAAAGGGGAAGGCGAATAAAATGGCGGTCGTGACCAGCCCCGCGGCATCGCTCGATGCCGCTTTTTCATTTTCCGAGCCATGAGCCAAATGCCCCTGCAGCAACCCGGCCTCGACAGCCTCTCCAAATCATTCGAGCCCGCCGCCATCGAGGCCCGCTGGGGCCCGCAGTGGGAGCGCAGCGGCTACGCGCGCGCCGGCCATCGCGGCACGGGCCAGGCGAGAGAAGGCGAGCCTGCCTTCGCCATCCAGCTGCCGCCGCCCAACGTCACGGGCACGCTGCACATGGGCCACGCGTTCAACCAGACCATCATGGACAGCCTGACCCGGTACCACCGGATGCGGGGCTTCAACACGCTGTGGGTGCCGGGCACGGACCACGCGGGCATTGCCACCCAGATCGTGGTCGAGCGGCAGTTGCAAGAGCAGCGCCTCTCGCGGCACGACCTCGGGCGCAAGAACTTCGTGGCCAAGGTCTGGGAATGGAAAGAGCGGTCGGGCAACACCATCACGACCCAGATGCGCCGCATGGGCGACAGCGTCGACTGGTCGCACGAATACTTCACGATGGACGAGAACCTGTCGCAGGTCGTCACCGAAACGTTCGTCCAGCTCTACGAGCAGGGCCTGATCTACCGCGGCAAACGGCTGGTGAACTGGGACCCGGAACTCAAGACCGCCGTGAGCGACCTGGAGGTTGAAAGCGAAGAGGAAGACGGCTTCCTCTGGCACATCGCCTACCCGCTGGTGGACCCGGACGGCAGCCTGGCAGCTGCGGGCACGACTGCCCTGGTGGTCGCCACCACCCGGCCCGAGACGATGCTGGGCGACGTCGCCGTGATGGTTCACCCCGAGGACGAGCGCTATCGGCACCTGGTGGGCAAGACCGTCAGACTGCCACTGTGCGACCGCGACATTCCCGTCATCGCCGACGATTACGTCGACAAGGCGTTCGGCACCGGTGTGGTGAAGGTCACTCCCGCGCACGATCCCAACGACTACGCCGTGGGCCAGCGCCACCGGCTGCCGATGATCGGGGTGCTGACGCTGGACGCGAAGATCAACGAGAACGCGCCGGCGGCCTACCAGGGGCTGGACCGCTTCGCCGCGCGCAAGCAGGTGGTCGCCGACCTGGAAGCCCAGGGCCTCCTGGTAGAGACGAAGAAGCACAAGCTGATGGTGCCGCGCTGCGCCCGCACGGGCCAGGTGGTGGAGCCCATGCTCACCGACCAGTGGTTCGTGGCCGTGAGCAAGGTGAGCCCCCAGGATCCGACGGGCAAATCCATCGCCCAGAAGGCCATCGATGCCGTGGAGTCCGGCGCCGTGACTTTCGTGCCGGAGAACTGGGTCAACACCTACAACCAGTGGATGAACAATATCCAGGACTGGTGCATCTCGCGCCAGCTCTGGTGGGGCCACCAGATCCCCGCCTGGTACGACGAGGACGGCAAGCTGTACGTCGCCCGCAGCGAAGCCCAGGCCCAGGCGCAGGCGCCGGGCAAGACCCTGCGCCGCGACGAGGACGTGCTGGACACCTGGTACTCATCGGCGCTGGTGCCGTTCTCCACGCTGGGCTGGCCGGCCAAGACCCAGGACCTGGACCTGTACCTCCCCTCGTCGGTGCTGGTGACCGGCTACGACATCATCTTCTTCTGGGTCGCCCGGATGATCATGATGACCACCCACTTCACGGGCCAGGTGCCGTTCCGCCACGTCTACATCCACGGCCTGGTGCGCGATTCGCACGGCAAGAAGATGAGCAAGTCCGAGGGCAACGTGCTCGACCCGGTCGACCTGATCGACGGCATCGCCCTGGCGCCGCTGCTGGAAAAGCGCACCACCGGCCTGCGCAAGCCCGAGACCGCGCCCACGGTGCGCAAGAATACCGAGAAGGAGTTTCCGGACGGCATTCCCCCCTTCGGCGCCGACGCCTTGCGCTTCACGTTCGCCTCGCTGGCATCGCTGGGGCGCAACATCAATTTCGACACCAAGCGCTGCGAGGGCTACCGCAACTTCTGCAACAAGCTCTGGAACGCGACCCGCTTCGCCTTGATGAATTGCGAAGGCCACGACCTGACCGGCGACGGCGGCACATTCACCGAGGCCGACCGCTGGATCGTCTCCGCGCTGCAGCGCGCCGAGGCCGACGTCGCCAAGGGCTTTGCCGAATACCGCCTGGACAACGTGGCCAACACCATCTACCAGTTCGTCTGGGACGAGTTCTGCGACTGGTACCTGGAGATCGCCAAGGTGCAGATCCAGGCCGGCGAAAAGAACCAGGACACGATGGCCGGTGGAGCCCAGCAGCGGGGCACCCGCCGCACACTGATGCGCGTGCTTGAAGCCATCCTGCGGCTGGCCCATCCGGTGATACCGTTCATCACCGAAGAACTCTGGCAGAAGGTGGCGCCGGTCGCCGGCAAGCGCGGCGAATCGATCAGCGTCGCGCCCTACCCCGTCGCTGACACCTCGGCCATCGATCCAAAGGCCGAGGCCTGGGTTGCGCAGTTGAAGGCGGTGGTCGATGCCTGCCGCAACCTGCGCGGCGAGATGAACGTGTCGCCGGGCACCCGTCTGCCCGCCTACGTGGCGGGTGAAGCTACTTTCATGCGCCAGGCCGCGCCGGTGCTTCAGGCGCTGGCCAAGCTGAGCGAGGTGAAGGTGTTCGACGACGATGCAGCCTGGGCACAAGCGGCGCAGGCCGCACCGGTGGCGGTGGTCGGCGAAGCCCGCCTGTGCCTGTTCATGGAAATCGACGTGGCGGCCGAGAAGGCCAGGCTGGCGAAGGAAGCCGATCGGCTGACCGGCGAGCTCGCCAAGGCCGAAGGCAAGCTGGCCAATCAGGCTTTCGTGGCCAAGGCGCCTCCCGCGGTGATCGAGCAGGAGCGCAAGCGCATCGCCGACTTCACGGCCACGCTGGGCAAGATCCGGGATCAGCTGGCACGGCTGGGATAACCGCCGCGGCGGGCCCGATTTTTTCAGGCGCGCTGCGATGGCATTGCCGGCGCGGGCTTCAGCGGATGATGAACTGCGGGGTCATCGCCGCACCATCCGCCGCCGCGCCCTCCAGGTCCATGGGCGCGCTGGGGAGTTGGTCAAGGCTGGAAGCGCGAGGGGCCGCCAGGGTTTCGTGAATGCGATGGGCCACATACCAGCTGGCTCTCAACTTCGATTCGCGCGTATGCGAGCCCAGGCGGGGCGTCAGGAAGAGGTTGTTCAAGGCATGCAGCGGGCTCTCCCGCGAGGCGAAGCCGGCTTCTGCGCCATCCAGCAGACAGGCTTCGATCCGGCCGTCGGTCAGGGCGCTGGCGAGGGCATCGGTATCAAACAGATGCGAGCGGCTGATGCCCACCCAGATCTGGCCCGGCTTGCAGTGAGCCAGCACCTTGTCGTTGATGAAGCCCTGGTAGCGCGAGGCATACAGGACCTGCACCGATACCGCGTCCGCGTGGGCCATGAGCTCCTGCAGGCTGACCGGCTGGATGCGCAGCCGGCCCCAGATGGGGGCGGTGTGATGCACGGCCGGGTCGTAGCCGACCAGCTTGGCGCCGAGCCCATGCAGCATCGGCGCCAAGGTATGGGCCGTTGGCGCCAGGCCGAAGATGCCGACCACACTGCCGTTGAGCTCGCGGCCGAGGCGGATGTCGGCGTGCCGGTCGCCGATGAGCGAGGAGCCGATGCCGCGCCGGTACAAGAGCAGCAGGCTGGCCAGCAGGTATTCGGCGTTGGAGCGGACGTTGGCCGTGGTGGCCTGGATGACGCGGACCTTGCGTTCCCGGCAGGCCTCGAGGTCGGTGTTGTCGGTGCCGACGTGCATGCGCGCCACGGCCTTGAGCAGCGGCGCGAAATCCAGGAACTCCTTGGTGACCACCACCTTGCGCGGCAAGACCACGGCCTGCGCCTTGTAGGCGGCCTTGCGCAACGCGATCGGGTCGGGGGCGAGCTCCGGGCGGCAAGCCACGGAATGACGGGCTTCGAGCCACGCCAGCGCCTCAGGCACCAACCGTTCGAGAAGTAAGATGTCCACCCCGGATGCGTCCTTGTCTTACAAAAACCGCTGACGTTCAGTCAGATACTCAGGCTCGCGGCCTCAAAAAGTCTGCAAACTTTAGCGGTAAACAACCTTGTAGTCCATGAACAAAGTCACAGAAATTCGCAAAGCCGTCTTCCCGGTGGCTGGTCTTGGCACCCGGTTCCTGCCTGCCACCAAGGCGCAGCCCAAGGAAATGCTGCCCATCGTCGACAAGCCCTTGATCCAGTACGCCGTGGAAGAGGCCTATGCCGCCGGCATTCGCCACATGATCTTCGTGACCGGGCGCAACAAGCGGGCCATCGAAGACCATTTCGACACGGCCTACGAGCTCGAAACCGAACTGGAGGCGAGCCACAAGAATGAACTGCTGTCGCTGGTGCGCTCGATGCAGCCCGACGACATGGACTGCTCCTATGTGCGCCAGCCCCGCTCGATGGGCCTGGGACACGCCGTTCTATGTGCGCAGGCCCTGGTCGGTGACGAGCCCTTTGCCGTGCTGCTGGCGGATGACCTGATGACAGGCCCCGACAACGGTGCGTCAGTACTGGCGCAGATGGTCGAGGTCTTCAAGAAAACGCCGACGTCGCTGCTGGCCGTGCAGGAAGTGCCTGCCGATCACGTGCGCCGCTATGGCATCGTGGCGGGCCAACCCGCGGGCGACCGGCTGATCAAGGTCGCCCAGATGGTGGAGAAGCCGGCGCCTGAGGCCGCGCCCTCCCGCATGGGAGTGGCCGGCCGCTACATCCTGACCCCGGCCGTGTTCGGCCACATCCGCAACAATCCGCGCGGCGCCGGCGGCGAGATCCAGCTGACCGACGGCATCGCCAAGCTGATCGCCACCGAAGGCGTGCACGCCTATGAATACCAGGGCAAGCGCTACGACTGCGGCAGCAAGCAGGGCTTCCTGGAGGCGACGGTGGAACTGGCGCTCAAGCACCCCGAGGTAGGCCCGGGATTCCAGGAGTACCTGTCGGGCCTGCGCTTCTAGCGCCGCCGCAGGACGTGGACGAAATCCTCGCCCACGGTCTGCTGCTCCACCAGCTCATTGCCGGTCTGCTTGGCAAAAGCCTGGAAGTCACGCACTGAACCGGCGTCGGTGGCCACCACCTTGAGCAGCTGGCCCGACTCCATGTCGGTCAGCGCCTTCTTGGCCTTGAGGATGGGCAGCGGGCAATTCAGGCCGCGGGTGTCGATTTCCTTGTCGATATTCATCGCCTTCATCCTTCGCGCCTGGGCCATTCGATGAACTGCGGCTGGTGGCCCCGGCTGCGCAGCCAGTCCGCCAGTGCGTAGCCTGTCCCCGCCGGCCAGCACCTGACCGCATCGTACTCGTACAGCTTGTAATCCACCAGTTCCGGCGACAGCTTCACATCTCCCTGTGCCATCGCGTGGTAGGCAATGATGACCTGGTTCATTCGCTGGAAATCGTAGACCCCGATCAGGTTGAGCTCGCTCGCATCGAGGTTGGTCTCCTCCTTGATTTCGCGGGCGATGCCCTCCTGCGGCGTCTCGCCCGCTTCCATGAAGCCGGTGATCAGCGCGTATGCCTTGTGGCTCCATGCGGCGTTGCGGGCCAGCAGGATCCTGTCCTGGTACTGGATCACCGCGGCCAGCACCGGCGTCGGGTTGTTCCAGTGCGTCCAGCCGCATGCCGCGCAGCGCAGGCGCTCTTTCTCGCCGCTGTCCTCCAGCTGGGCAATCAGCGCCAGCGGGGTCGCACAAGTGGGGCAGAACTTGAATTGCTCGCTCATGGCCGGCCGGGCTCAGGCGGGGAAGACGCCGGTCGACAGATAGCGGTCGCCGCGGTCGCACACCACGAACACGATGGTCGCGTTCTCCACCGTCTTGGCGATTTCCTGCGCTACCCAGCACGCTCCCGCGGCGGAGATGCCTGCGAAGATGCCTTCCTCGCGGGCCAGCCGCCGGCACATTTCTTCGGCTTCGTCCTGGCTCACATAGACCAGTTCGTCCACGGTGGCCGGGTCGTAGATCTTGGGCATGTACTCCTGCGGCCACTTGCGAATGCCCGGGATGCGCGAGCCCTCGCTGGGCTGGGCACCGACGATCTTCACCGCCGGATTCTTTTCCTTGAGAAAGCGCGACACGCCGGTGATCGTGCCGGTGGTGCCCATGGCGCTCACGAAATGCGTGATCGCACCGCGGGTGTCGTCCCACAGCTCAGGGCCGGTGGTCTCGTAGTGGATGCGCGGGTTGTCGGCGTTGGCGAACTGGTCGAGCACCCTGCCCTTGCCTTCGTTCTGCATGTTCTCGGCCAG
>JAKFEZ010000188.1:0-2660 GCA_036675435.1 Ramlibacter sp.
CCACCAGCACCGAGCAGCTGCGGTTGGCAAACTGCACCAGCACCTGGTCGCGCTCACGCTGCTCGAGCTCGCCGTACAGCGCCAGCGCGCTGAAGCCCTTGCTTTTCAAATAGGCGACCAGCGCGCGGCACTGCGATTTGGTGTTGCAAAAAGCCAGCGTGCTGGCCGGGCGGTAATGGTTGAGCAGCAGCGCCACCGCGTTCAGGCGCGCTTCGTCGTGGTCGCTCTCCGGCACCTCATACCAGCGCTGGCGGATTTTGCTTTTTTCATGCTGCGCCTGCACCGTGATGGTTTGCGGCTCCTTCATGAACTGCTGGCTGAGCTTGGCGATGCCCTCGGGGTAGGTCGCCGAAAACAGCAGGGTTTGCCGCTCGTCGGGGCACTGTTTGGCCACGGTGGCGATGTCGTTGTAAAAGCCCATGTCCAGCATGCGGTCGGCTTCGTCCAGCACCAGGGTGTTCAGCGCGTCGACGTCCAGTGTCTCCCGCTCCAGGTGGTCCATGATGCGGCCCGGCGTGCCCACCACGATGTGCGCGCCGTTCTGCAGGCTCGCCACCTGGTTGCGCAGCGGCACGCCGCCGCACAACGTGACGACCTTGATGTTTTCCTCGGCGCGCGCCAGCCGGCGGATTTCCGTGGCCACCTGGTCGGCCAGTTCGCGCGTCGGGCACAGCACCATGGCCTGCACGGCGAAGCGGCGTGCATTGAGGTTGGCCAGCAGCGCGAGCCCAAACGCCGCGGTCTTGCCGCTGCCGGTCTTGGCCTGCGCAATCAGGTCCTTGCCGAGCAGCGCCACCGGCAGGCTGGCCGCCTGGATGGGGGTCATCTGCAGGTAGCCCAGCTGCTGCAGGTTGGCCAGCACATGGGCCGGAAGGGACAGGGAGCTGAAGTCGGAGGAAGAGGAGGTCATGCACCGATTATCGGCGCGAGGCCCGGCCAGCCGCTCAATAGCCCCACGGTGACCCCGCTGTGGTCCCACTGGCCGGCGGCCTCAACGATGGCAAAACACCGGCTTCCGCTTCTCCACAAAGGCCGCCGTGCCCTCCTTCGCATCAGGCGAGGCCGCGGCGATCATGAACTGCGCGGCTTCGATCGCCAGGCCTTCGTCGATGGAAACGTTCACCCCGCGTGTGACCGCACGCAGCGAGGCCGTCACGGCGACGGCCGAATTGGCGGCGATCAGGTCCGCCATGCGCAGGCAGGCCGGCAACAGGTCGTCAGCCGGCACCACGTGGTTGATGAGCCCGATCAGCAATGCCTCTTCCGCGCTGATGGCCTCCCCCGTCAGGATCATTTCGTTGGCGCGCTTGCGGCCTATGTGGCGCGGCAAGCGCTGCGTACCGCCGAACGGCGGCGGAAAGCCCAGCCGGATTTCAGGCTTGGCGAAAGTCGCATGTTCCGCCGCAATCGCCAGGCTGCAGGCCTCCATGGTTTCGCAGCCTCCGCCGAAAGCCATGCCGTTCACGGCCGCGATGATGGGTTTGGGGTAGTTCTCGACGCGGCGCGTCATGGCCTGGCCGCGCGCGACGAAGCGGCGCCAGGCGGTTTCGGGCGATGCGGCCACATCCGGCGCAAAGCCTGCGATGTCGGCGCCGGCGCTGAAGGCCTTGTTGCCCTGCCCGGTCAGCACCAGGCAGCGCACGGTGTCGTCGCGCTCCAGCGCATCGAGCCGGTCCATCAGTTCGTCGATGAGTTCGTAGCTCAGGGCGTTGAGTTTTTCGGGGCGGTTCAGCGTCAGCACCACATGCTGGCCACGGCGTTCGGTTTCTATCAACATGTAGTCTCCAGAGGGTTTCGGGCAGGGGTGTCCGGTGATAAAAATGACAGGACGCCGCAACCGCGCGGGGCGCCAACAAAGTAGGTCGCGGCTTGCGGCGTGACAAAGGACTGGCCGCTCTCCAGCACGACGTCGCTGTCCCGGCCGCGCCCGGCCAGCGCATCGCTGGTGATCCAGAGGCAGCCCAGGGTGCAGGTCAGGACCTGGCCGCGCCGCAGGCGGAGGGGTTTCGGGATGGGCCCGAGCTTCAGCGGGGATTGAAATGTAATCATCATCGCGGCTTTCGAAAGTGTGGTTTCATTCTTCCCTTGAACCGGCCCGCGCGGCCGGATGGTTTGTCATCCGGGGTATTCCAATCATTCATGCCATGCTGAACAGTTCTTCCTCCAGCGCGCTGCGCGCCATGTCGCTTGATGCGATACGCGGCTTCGAATCGGCCGCGCGTCACCTGAGCTTCACCGCTGCGGCCGAAGAGCTGTTCATCACGCAATCGGCCGTGAGCAAGCAGGTCAAGAGCCTGGAAGACGCGCTGGGCGCAGCGCTGTTCCTGCGCGGCGGCAAGGGGCTGAGCCTGACGCCCGAGGGCCGGCAGCTTTATGAGGCGGCCCGTGCGTCGCTGGCGCAACTGGCCTCGGCCGTCGACCGCCTGCTGGCCGTAGACCGGGTGTCGGTGTCGATCACCACCACGCCGTCTTTCGCCGCGCTGTGGCTGGCGCCCAAGCTGGCGAAGTTCCAGCTGCTGGAGCCCGCCATTGACGTGCGCGTCGACGCCTCGGAAGCCAAGGTGAACCTGGAGCGCGAAGGCATCGACCTGGCCGTGCGGCTAAGCCCGCCACCGCCCGGAGGCGAAGGCCCGCCGCCCTTGCTGCAAGAACAAGCCCTG
>JAKFEZ010000275.1:0-14757 GCA_036675435.1 Ramlibacter sp.
TACCGCCACAAGAACGGCGGACTGCGCAATGTCGACGTCACGGTGTCGCTCGCGGAGGACGGCGACAGGACCATCTACATCACCAGCTTCAAGGACACCACCGACCAGAAGAATGCCTGGCGCGAAAAGATTCGCCAGCAGGCGTTGATGGCCGCCCTCATCGACTCCATCCCCGACGTGATCGTCTACAAGGATCCGCAAGGGGTGTACCTGGGGTGCAACGAAGCTTTTTCGCGGCTTTCCGGCAGGCGCCAGGACCAAGTGGCGGGCTTGCTGGCGGAGGATCTGTTCCCGCCGGAGCGGGCCAAGACCATCTGCGAGCAGGACGCATTGTCGCTGGCCACGCTGGAAAACGTCAGCGTGGAAGACTGGGTGACCTACCCCGACGGAACGCGTGTGTTGATGGAGACGCTGCGCAGTCCCCTGCGCGACCGGGATGGCAACTTTCTGGGCATCCTGGGCATAGGCCGCGACGTGACGGCGAGAAAGAAGGTCGAGGAAGAAGTTCGCCGGGCGAAGGAACTCGCCGAGGAGGCGACCCGGATGAAAACCGATTTCCTGGCCAACATGAGCCATGAGATCCGCACGCCGATGAACGCCATCATCGGCATGTCGCACCTGGCCATGAAGACCGACCTCACGCCGCGCCAGCGCGACTACATCGGCAAGGTGCAGGCTTCGGGCCAGCATCTGCTGGGCATCATCAACGACATCCTGGATTTCTCCAAGGTCGAGGCCGGCAAGCTTGAAATCGAACATGCCGATTTCGAACTGGAGAAACTGCTGGACAACGTGGCCAACCTCATCATCGACAAGAGCAGTGCCAAGGGGCTCGAGCTGGTGTTCGACGTCGGCTCCGAGGTGCCGCGCCGGCTGGTAGGCGACTCACTGCGGGTGGGTCAGATTCTCATCAACTACGCCAACAACGCGGTCAAATACACCGAAAAAGGCGAGATCGTGGTCGCGGTGCGGGTCCAGGAGAAGAACGACGACCATGCGCTGCTGCATTTCTCGGTGACCGATACCGGCATCGGCTTGACCGCCGAGCAGAAGGCGCGGCTGTTCCAGAGCTTCCAGCAGGCCGACAGCTCGACCACGCGCAAGTACGGGGGCACCGGCCTGGGACTGGCCATCTCCAAACAGCTGGCCGGATTGATGGGCGGTGAGGTCGGCGTGGAAAGCCGTATCGGCGAAGGCAGCACGTTCTGGTTCACCGTCCGCGCCGGCATCAGCCGCGCCAAGCCGCGCGAGTGGCTTCCGGCGCCCGACCTGCGCCATCGGCGCGCCTTGATCGTGGACGACAGCGACTGCGCGCGGACGGTCCTGTGCGACATGCTCCACGACATGACATTCCAGGTGGTCGAAGCCCCATCCGGGAAGGCTGCCATCGAGGCCGTGCGGCATGCGGTGGAACGTGGCGAGCCGTTCGACATCGTCTATCTCGACTGGCGCATGCCGGACATGGACGGCATCGAGACGGCGCGCCGCCTCAAGGCCCTGGAGCTGCAGCACGCGCCCTTGATCGTGATGGCGACAGCGCATGGCCGCGAAGAGGTTCTGCGCCAGGCTGAAGCCGTCGGCATCGAGGACGTGCTGATCAAGCCGATCAATGCTTCCGTCCTGTTCGATACCACCATCGGCGCGCTGAGCGGCGCTTCGCTCGAGCCGCGGCAAGCCGTGGGCGCACCATCGCCGCTGGCCGCCGGACTCGCAGCCGTGAAAGGCGCGCGCATCCTGCTGGTGGAAGACAACGACATCAATCAGCGCGTGGCAGGCGAGATCCTCCAAGACCTTGGTTTCGTGGTCGAGATCGCCGACAACGGCCAGATCGGGCTCGACATGGCCAGGCGCGGCGGCTGGGACCTGGTGCTGATGGACATGCAGATGCCGGTGATGGATGGCGTCACGGCCACCTCGGAGATTCGCCGGATCGATTCGCTGGCGGGCCTGCCGATCGTGGCGATGACCGCCAACGCCATGCAGCGCGATCGCGATCGCTGCCTGAATGCGGGCATGAACGACTTCGTCACCAAGCCCATCGACCCGGACGGCCTGTGCACCGTGCTGCTGCGCTGGATCAAGCCGCGCGCGCAGCCGGCGGCGGCGGCGCCGCAGCTTGCCCCGATCAATGCCGATTCCTGCGCGGCGCCGGTGGACCCGCTGGTCGCGGTGCACGGCCTGGACGTGGCGGGCGGCATGCGCCGCATGATGGGCAAGCGCCCGCTGTACCTGGCCATGCTGAGGCGCTACGTCGAGGGCCAGCGCCATTGCCCCGCCGAGCTGCGGCTGGCGCTGGACCGCGGCGACTGGAGCGCCGCGGAACGGCTGGCGCACACGGCCAAGGGCCTCTCCGGGACCGTGGGCGCGATCCGTATGCCCGACCTCGCCGAGGCGCTGGAACTCGCGATTCGCAACAAGCGCGGGCGCAGTGAAGTCGACCGCCATCTGCACCAGTTCGAAGGAACCCTGATGGCGTTGCTCGATGCGCTGGATGCCGGCTTGACGGCGGCTCAGCCTGCCGTAACCTGAGCAGCGGCATCCGGCATACCCATCCGTTTTCATCAAGTTTCAGTAATTACTGAAACTTGAAGACGGAATTGCCCATAATGCCGGCATGCCGCTGCAGCAACACCTGCCTCCCCTGTCCAGCCAGTTCGTGGCCCACTTCGGCGAAATGGGAAGCCGCTGGGGCATCAATCGCACCGTGGGCCAGATCTACGCGCTGATCTACATCTCGCAGCGTGCGCTCAACGCGGACGACATCGCCGAAGCGCTGGAATTCTCGCGCTCCAACGTCAGCATGGGCCTGAAGGAATTGCAGTCGTGGCGCCTGGTGCGCCTGCGCCATCTGCCGGGCGACCGCCGCGAGTACTTCGAGGCGCCCGGCGACGTATGGGAAATTTTTCGGGTGCTGGCCGAAGAGCGGCGCCGGCGCGAGATCGAGCCGACGCTGTCGATGCTGCGCATGGCGCTGCTGGAGGCGCCCACCAGCGAAGCGGAACGCCACGCCCAGGCGCGCATGCGCCAGATGCACGACCTGATCGACCGGCTCATGGCGTGGTTCGACGACGTGCAGAAACTGGCCCCCGAAACCGCAATGCAGCTCATGGGCATGGGCGCCCAGGTCACCAAGGTGCTGGAGCTGAAGGACCGCATCACCGGGAAGTCGGCGTCAGCCGGGCCCAGGAAGGCATGACATGGACACGTTCATTCTCTCGCGCATCCAGTTCGCGGCCAACATCAGCTTCCATATCCTGTTTCCCACGATCAACATCGCGCTGTGCTGGTTCCTGGTGTATTTTCGCCTGCGCGGCAACGCCGCCCGGGGCACGGCCGCGGCCCAGGGCTGGGAAGAGGCCTACTATCTCTGGACCAAGATCTTCGCCCTGACTTTTGCCCTGGGCGTGGTGTCGGGTGTCACCATGCATTTCCAGTTCGGCACCAACTGGCCGGGCTACATGGAACGGGCCGGCAACATCGCCGGGCCCTTGCTGGGTTACGAGGTGCTCACGGCGTTCTTCCTGGAAGCCACCTTCCTGGGCATCATGCTGTTCGGGCGCAGCCGCGTCTCCGATCGGGTGCACATCTTCGCCACACTCATGGTGGCCGCCGGCACCACGCTGTCGGCGTTCTGGATCCTCAGCCTCAACTCGTGGATGCAGACGCCCACCGGCCACGAGATCATCGACGGCCAGTTCCACGCCGCCAACTGGCTGGAGGTCATCTTCAACCCGTCGTTTCCCTATCGGCTGGTGCACAAGTTGCTGGCCTCGACGCTGACGGCGTCGTTCCTGATCGCGGGGCTTTCGGCGTGGCAGCTGCTGCGAAACACGGGCAACGGCGGCACGCCGCGGGCGCTGCGCGCGGCGGTGGTCACTGCCGCCATCGCCATCCCACTGCAGATACTGGCCGGCGACCTGCACGGCCTCAACACGCTGGAGCACCAGCCGGCCAAGATCGCCGCCATCGAGGGCATCTGGCACACCGAAAAAAGCGCGCCTCTGACCCTGATCGGCTGGCCCAACGAAAAGGAGCGGCGCACCGACTATGCGATCCAGGTGCCCAAGCTGGCCAGCCTGATCCTGGCGCACGACATCGACGCCGAACTCAAGGGACTGAACGAGTTTCCCGATGCGCACCCGCCCGTGGCGGCGGTGTTCTGGAGCTTTCGCGTGATGGTGGGCATGGGGATGCTGATGCTGCTGGTGTCGTGGTGGTGCGCTTGGACCTTGTGGCGCCGGCGCGCGCAGCCGGCGGGCGACACGCAGCCGCGCGACGAGCAGCGCCCGCGCCTGTCGCGCTGGCAGCTCCGCCTGCTGGCGGCCATGACATTCTCGGGCTGGGTTTCCACCTTGGCCGGGTGGTACGTCACCGAGATCGGGCGCCAGCCCTTCATCGTGTACGGCCTGCTGCGCACGGCGGACGTAGTGGCCGACCACCCGCCGGGCATGGTACTGGGCACGCTCATCGCCTACCTCACCGTGTATGTCCTGCTGCTCGCCGCTTATGTGCTGGTGCTGGGCTACATGGTGTCGCATCCGGCGATGCCTACGCCGGACGCGCCGCAGAGCGCCAAGGCCGCCACGCCGGTGCGCGGACCGGCCTGAAAGGATCAGATCATGGCGTTCACCTGGGCTGACACTTTGCCGCTGTTCTTCATGGCCGTGATGGGGCTGGCGCTGCTCGCCTACGTCGTGCTGGACGGCTACGACCTGGGCGTCGGCATCCTGCTGCCATTCGCCACGAACGACGAAAAGGACGTCATGGTGTCGAGCATCGGGCCGTTCTGGGACGCCAACGAAACCTGGCTGGTGCTGGGGATCGGCATCCTGCTGATCGCGTTTCCCCATGCGCACGGCATCGTGCTGTCGGCCCTGTACCTGCCGGTGGCCGTGATGCTGATCGGCCTGATCCTGCGCGGCGTGTCGTTCGACTTCCGGGTCAAGGCGCGGGCCGAGCGCAAGGCCTTGTGGAATCGCCTGTTCGCCATCGGCTCCCTGATGGCCGCAACTGCCCAGGGCTGGATGCTGGGCAGCTACCTCACGGGCTTCGACCGCGAGCTGTGGGGCCTGCTGTTCAGCCTGGGCATCGCGCTGACCCTGCCCACGGCCTATGCCATGCTGGGGGCCGGCTGGCTGATCATGAAGACCGGCGACGCGCTGCAACTGAAGGCGGTGGGCTGGGCTCGCAAGGTGCTCTGGCCGATGGGCGCCGCGCTGGTGGGGATTTCGGTGGCGACGCCGCTGGTCAGCCAGACCGTCTTCGACAGATGGTTCAGCATGCCTCAGTTCATCGGCCTGCTGCCGATCCCGGTGGCTTGCGCGGCAGCCTTCTATGCCGCGTTCCATGTGATCGCCAAGCCCAAGGTGGTGGCCGCGGGCTACGGCTGGGTGGTCTTTGCCAGCACGGTGCTGATCTTCGTGCTGGCCTTCCTGGGCCTGGCCTACAGCCTCTACCCCTACATCGTGATCGACCGGATGACGGTGTGGCAGGCGGCCAGCGCCACCAAGTCGCTGCTGTTCATCTTCGTCGGCGTCGCCATCACGCTGCCGGCCATCATCATCTATACGATCTTCATGTACCGCGTGTTCTGGGGCCGGGCCACCACCCTCAGCTACGGACCGGGAAGCTGAGGACCGATGAAGGCTCCCTCCCACTCTGGGGGAGGGTTGGGGTGGGGCCTCTCTCAGGCGACTTCGAGCACTGTATCCCGCGGCGCCAGCCGTAGCTGCGCTTCGCGGTACTCGCGCTTCAGGCGGGCCACCATCTCCGCCGCGCTGGTCACCTCGGTCACTGCGCCGATGCCCTGGCCGCAGCCCCAGATGTCCTTCCAGGCCTTCGTCTTGCTGCCCTCGCCGCCGGCGAAGTTCATGGTCTTGACGTCCCCTTCCGGCAGATTGTCCGGGTCCATCCCGGCCGCGCGGACGCTGGCCTTCAGGTAGTTGCCGTGCACGCCGGTGAACAGGCTGGAATAGACGATGTCGTCGGAATTGCCGTCCACGATGGCCTGCTTGTAGGCGTCGGATGCGCGGGCTTCATGCGTCGCGATGAAGGCCGAGCCGATGTAGCCGAAATCCGCGCCCATGGCCTGCGCGGCCAGCACGGCGCCGCCGGTCGAGATGGCGCCCGAAAGCGCGACCGGGCCATCGAACCAGGCGCGGATCTCCTGGATCAGCGCGAACGGGCTCTTCACGCCCGCGTGGCCGCCGGCTCCGGCCGCCACGGCAATCAGGCCGTCGGCGCCCTTCTCGATCGCCTTGCGCGCGAACATGTTGTTGATGATGTCGTGCAGCACCACGCCGCCGTAGCTGTGGATCGCCTCGTTCACGTCGGTGCGCGCGCCCAGCGAGGTGATGATGACCGGCACCTTGTACTTGACGACCATCTGCATGTCGTGCTCCAGCCGGTCGTTGCTCTTGTGCACGATCTGGTTGATCGCGAACGGCGCAGCCGGCCTGTCGGGGTGCGCCCGGTCGTGCGCCGCCAGCGTCTCGGTGATTTCGTGCAGCCACTCGTCCAGCTGCGAGGCCGGCCGGGCGTTGAGCGCGGGCATCGCACCGATGATGCCGGCCTTGCACTGCTCGATCACCAGCTTGGGATTGCTGATGATGAAGAGCGGCGAGCCGATGACGGGAAGCGAGAGGTTGCGCAGGGCGGCGGGCAGTTTGGACATGAGGTTTTCGTGTGGATCAAAAGGCTTCGGGCGCAAGGGCCGTGACGCTGTCCGCGCCCTCGACGATCGCGTCGCGCATGCCGGGTGCCTTGCTGAGAATGTGGTCGGCATAAAAGCGCGCAGTGGCGATCTTCGACTGCATGAACTGGGTGTCCTCGCCCTTGGCGAACAGTTCCTCGGCCACCAGCAGCGAGCGCGCCAGTTGCCAGCCCGCCATGAGATTTCCGGCCAGCATGAGGTAAGGCACGGAGCCGGCGAACACCGCGTTGGGCGACGCTTTCGTATTGCCCGCGACGAAGTCCACCACGTCGACGAAGGCCGCACGCGCGGCCGACAGCCGCTTCAGCACGGCGCGCGCCGCTTCGCTGCCGCGCTCGGCCAGCTCAGCCTCGGTCCCCGCGACCTGTGCGGCGATGCCCTTGGCCACCTGCCCGCCATCGCGCGCGGTCTTGCGGCCGACCAGGTCGTTGGCCTGGATCGCCGTGGTGCCTTCATAGATGGTGAGAATCTTCGCGTCGCGGTAGTACTGCGCCGCGCCCGTCTCCTCGATGAAGCCCATGCCGCCATGCACCTGCACGCCCAACGACGTGACTTCCAGGCTCATCTCGGTGCTGTAGCCCTTGACCAGCGGCACCATGAACTCGTAGAACGCCTGGTTCTGCTTGCGCACCTGCGCATCGGGGTGGTGGTGCGCGGCGTCGTAAGCCGCCGCCGCCACGGTGGCCATGGCACGGCAGCCCTGGGTGTAGGCCCGCATGGTCATCAGCATGCGCTTGACGTCCGGGTGGTGGATGATGGCCGCGCTGGCATTGATCGAGCCGTCCACCGGGCGCGACTGCACGCGGTCGCGGGCGTAGGCCGCTGCCTGCTGGTAGGCGCGCTCGGCGATGGCAATGCCCTGCACGCCCACGGCATAGCGGGCGGCGTTCATCATGATGAACATGTACTCCAGGCCGCGGTTCTCCTGGCCGACCAGGTAGCCAACGGCCCCGCCCTTGTCGCCGAACTGCAGCACCGCCGTCGGCGAGGCCTTGATGCCCAGCTTGTGTTCGATGCTGACGCAATGCGCGTCGTTGCGCGCGCCGAGGGCGCCGTCCTGGCCGACCATGAACTTCGGCACCACGAACAGGCTGATGCCCTTCACGCCCTCCGGCGCTCCGACGACCCGCGCCAGCACCAGGTGCACGATGTTCTGCGCCATGTCGTGCTCGCCGTAGGTAATGAAGATCTTGGTGCCGAAGATCTTGTAGGTTCCGTCGGGCTGCGGTTCGGCACGGGTGCGCACCAGCGCCAGATCCGAGCCGGCCTGCGGCTCGGTCAGGTTCATGGTGCCCGTCCACTCGCCGGACACCAGCTTTTCCAGGTAGGTCGCCTTGAGCTCGTCCGAGCCCGCCGTCAGTAGCGCCTCGATGGCGCCGTCCGTCAGCAGCGGGCACAGCGCAAAGCTCAGATTGGCCGAGTTGAGCATTTCACCGCAAGCCGCGCCGATGGTCTTGGGCAAGCCCTGGCCGCCGAAAGCCGCGGGATGCTGCAAGCCCTGCCAGCCGCCCTCGGCGTACTGCTGGTAGGCCTGCTTGAACCCGGGGGTGGTGGTGACCTTGCCCTCGCTCCAGCTCGAAGGATTGCGATCGCCCTCGACGTTCAAGGGCGCGACCACCTCCTGGTTGAACTTCGCGCATTCCTCCAGCACGGCCTGCGCCGTCTCGAGACCGGCCTCCTCGAAGCCCGGCATCTTCGCAATCTCGTCGATTCCAGCGAGGTGCTGGATGTCGAACAGCATGTCTTTGAGAGGGGCGGTGTAGCTCATGTGTAGTCTCCGTGTCTTGCCCCTTCCCCCTCCGGGGGAAGGTTGGGATGGGGGCAGATCCTGGCGTGCCGCGCCCCCACCCGCCGCCCTCCCCCGAAGGGGGAGGGAGTGAGCAGCCTCAAAGTGCCGCGATCAATTCCGGCACTGCCGTGAACAGGTCGGCTTCCAGCCCGTAGTCGGCGACCGAGAAGATCGGCGCCTCCGGGTCCTTGTTGATCGCCACGATCACCTTGGAATCCTTCATGCCGGCCAGGTGCTGAATGGCCCCCGAGATGCCCGCGGCGATGTACAGCTGCGGCGCGACGATCTTGCCGGTCTGGCCGACTTGCCAGTCGTTGGGCGCATAGCCCGCGTCCACCGCGGCGCGGCTGGCGCCCAGCGCGGCGCCGAGCTTGTCGGCGAGCGGCGTCATCACTTCGTTGAACTTCTCGGCCGACCCCAGCGCCCGGCCGCCCGAGACGATGATCTTGGCGGCGGTGAGTTCGGGCCGGTCGGTCTTGGCGATCTCGTTGCCCTCGAACCGGCTCTTGCCGCTGTCGGCGACGGCGTTCACGGTTTCGACGGCGGCCGATCCGCCCGATGCCGCCGCAGGGTCGAACCCGGTGGTGCGCACGGTGATCACCTTCTTCTCATCCAGGCTCTGCACGATGGAAATCGCATTGCCGGCGTAGATCGGCCGTTCGAAGGTGTCGGGGCTGTCGACCTGGGTCACGTCGGAGATCTGCCCGACGTCGAGCTTGGCGGCCACGCGCGGGGCGATGTTCTTGCCGCTGGCGGTGGCCGGGAACAGGATGTGGCTGTAGTTGGCCGCCGAATCTGTCACTAACGCCAGCACCTGGGCGGCGACGTTTTCGGCCAGGCCGTGCGCGAAATGCTCGCCTTCGGCATGGATCACCTTGGCCACGCCTGCGATCTGGCTGGCTGCCTTGGCGGCTTCACCGGCGTTGTGGCCGGCGATCAGCACGTGGACGTCACCGCCGCACTTCAGGGCCGCGGTGACGGTGTTGAGGGTGGCGCCCTTGACGGAGGCGTTGTCGTGTTCGGCAATAACAAGTGCGGTCATGTTCAGATCACCTTGGCTTCGTTCTTCAGCTTGGCCACCAGCGTGGCGACATCGGGCACCTTGATGCCGGCGGAGCGCTTGGGCGGCTCGGTGACTTTCAGGGTCTTCAGGTGCGGCTTGATCTCCACGCCCAGGTCGGCGGGCTTGAAGACGTCGAGCTGCTTTTTCTTGGCCTTCATGATGTTGGGCAGCGTGACGTAGCGCGGCTCGTTCAGGCGCAAGTCGGTGGTGACGATGGCCGGCAGGCTGATCGACACTGTCTCCAGGCCGCCGTCGACTTCGCGGGTGACGCGGGCGCGGCCGTCGACAATTTCCACCTTGCTGGCGAAGGTGGCCTGCGGCAAGTCGCACAGCGCCGCAAGCATCTGGCCGGTCTGGTTGCAGTCGTCATCGATGGCCTGCTTGCCCAGGATCACCAGGCCGGGCTGCTCCTTGTCGACCAGGGCCTTCAGCAGCTTGGCCACGGAAAGCGGCTGCAGCTCTTCGGTGGTCTCCACCAGGATGGCGCGGTCGGCGCCGATGGCCATGGCGGTGCGCAGGGTTTCCTGGCACTGGGGCACGCCGCAGGAGACGGCGATGACCTCGGTCACCACGCCCTTCTCCTTCAGCCGCACCGCTTCTTCGACCGCGATCTCGTCGAATGGGTTCATGCTCATCTTCACGTTGGCGATGTCGACGCCCGTGTTGTCCGATTTCACGCGGACCTTCACGTTGTAGTCGACCACGCGTTTGACCGGTACCAGGACCTTCATGCTTGTGGCTCCTAAGAGTTTTGCTGATTGACGTTTACGTAAGCTGGAATTCTATGCGGCACTGCACAAGCCATTGTGCTTTGCGGCGCCCGGGGCGATCCGTGAAAAAAGGAACGGTCGTTCTTTTTTTATTATAGGCACCCCCTGCCGGCGCTTTTTCGGGAGGGCGCTCCACACCTGTCCTTGACCGGACAATTGGCCGACCGCCTGGTCGGCCAATTCGGGTAAGTCTGGACCGGCGTCTGCGGCAGGCAGGCTTACAGTCAAGCCAACCCATTGAAGGAGTTTTCCGCATGAAATTGTCCATGTTGTCCCTGGCCGCGGCCGCCGCGCTGGCCGCCGGTCCTGCCGCTGCCCAGACCGTGCTGACCGTGTCGAGCTGGGTGCCACCGACGCACTCGTTGAGTGTCGCCCAAAAGGAATGGTGCGACCTGCTCGAGAAGAACACGACCGGCAAGATCAAATGCAACATTCTGCCGCGCGGGGTCGCCAATCCGCCGGGCACGCTCGACGCCATCAAGAACGGCCTGGCCGACGTTTCGTTCACGGTGCACGGCTACACGCCGGGCCGCTTCCTGTACACCCAGATGGCCGAGTTGCCGTTCCTGGGGAACACGGCCGAGCCGATTTCGGTCGCGTTCAACAAGGTCGCGATGAAATACCCGCAGTTCGGCGAAGAGCACCAGGGCGTGAAGGTGCTGGCCTACTTCACCCATGGCCCCGGGATCGTCTTCAATACCAAGAAGCCGGTCACGAAGGCAGAAGACCTGCAGGGGCTGAAGTGGCGCGTGGGCGGCGGGATGGTCAACGAAATCTCCAAGGCGCTGGGCATGAACGTGACCCTCAAGCCCGCACCGGATTCGTATGAGCTGCTGTCCTCCGGCGTCATGGACGGCACGCTGTTCCCCGCCGAATCCACCGAGTCGTTCAAGATCGACAAGCTGATCAAGCACGCCACCTACTTCCCCGGCGGCCTGTACAACACCAGCTTCGTCTTCATGATGAACCAGGCCAAGTACGACAAGCTCAGCGCCGAAGATAAGAAAGCCGTCGATGCCATCTCGGGCGAAACCGCGGCGCGCATCCTGGGCCGCAACTGGGACCGAGTGGATCGCCGGGGCGTCGCGCTGATGCAGGCGAACGGCGTGACCATGGTCAAGGCCGACCCCAAGTTCGTCGCCGAAGTGAAGGCCAAGACGGCGCCGCTGGAGCAGAAGTGGATCAAGGACGCCGAGGCCAAGGGGCTGAAGAATGCGGCCAAGGTCCTGGCGGAGTTCCGCGCCGAAATCGCCAAGGCCGAGAAGTAGCCCGAGGCTTCGCCGCTCCGGAACGGCCAGTGTCTTGCTCCCTCCCCCGCCGGGGAGGGCAGGGGTGGGGGCACGCCTCGCCGCGGCGCCTCCCACCTCGCCCCCCGTCATGGAGGGGCTAAACTGAACAACAATGAAGAAGCTGCTTGAATTTCTGTGCGGCCTGCTCGCCGGGTCCGCACTGTTCGCCATCATGGCGCTCACGTTCTTCGACGTGCTCGGGCGCAAGTTCGCCAGCAATTCGATTCCCGGCTCACTGGAAGTGACCGAGCTGCTGATGGTGGTCGTCATTTTCGCGGCGCTGCCGCTGGTCTCCGAGCGCGGCGAGCACGTGGCCTTCGACTCGCTCGACCACTACCTGCCCGAGTGGGCGCTGCGGGCGCAATCCGCGCTCGTCAATGTGCTGTGCGCGGTGATCCTGCTCGGCCTGGGCTGGCTGATGTGGCAGACCGGCACGCAGTTCCTGCAGAACGGGGAAACCACCGCGCAGCTCAAGATTCTCAAGGCGCCCTTCATCTACGGCATGGGGCTGCTCTGCGCCTTCACCGGGCTGGTGCACCTGGCGCTGGTCGGCAAACCGCCGGCCGAGCTGGCCGAAGGCGATGGGGTGGCCCTGTGACCGAAGCCCTGCTTGGTTTCGTCGGCATCTTCGTGCTCGCGCTGCTGCGCATGCCGCTGGCCTTTGCCATGGCGCTGGTCGGCATTGCCGGCATCGGTCTGACCCGGGGCTGGCAGCCCGCGCTGGCGAGCACCGCCCAGGTCGTTTACGAAACCGGTTTTGCCTACACCCTGTCGGTCATTCCGCTGTTCATCCTGATGGGCAACTTCGTCGCGCGAGCCGGCCTCGCGCACGAGCTGTTCCAGGCCGCCTATGCCTTCATCGGCCACCTTCGCGGCGGCCTGGCACATGCCACGGTGGCCGCCGCCGCCGGTTTCGGCGCTATCTGCGGCTCGTCCATCGCCACGGCCGCCACCATGAGCAAGGTGGCCTATCCCTCGATGCGCAAGCTGGGCTACAGCGCCTCGCTGTCGACGGGGGTGATGGCCGCCGGCGGCACCCTGGGCATCATGATCCCGCCCTCGACCATCATGGTGATCTATGGAGTGATCACCGAGACCAACATCGGCAAGTTGTTCGCGGCCGGCGTCATCCCGGGCCTGTTGACCGCCCTGGCCCTGATGTGCGGCATCGCGCTGATCACGTCGCGCGACCCCGAGCACGCGCCCCCTGGTGAGCGCACCTCCTGGCCCGACCGCTGGCGGGCCTTGCGGGGCATCTGGGGCGTTGCCGTGCTGGTGGTGGTGGTGCTCGGCGGCATCTACGGCGGCCTGTTCACGGCCACCGAGGGCGCCGGCTTCGGCGCCGCCGGTGCTTTCCTGTTTGCCCTGGGACGCGGCCGCCTGACCTGGCGCATTCTCTACCAGGTGCTGGTCGAATCGGCCCGGACCACGGCCATGCTGTTCACGCTGCTGATCGCCGCCACCATCTTCGCCAACTTCGTCAATTTCACGACCATGCCCGGCGACCTGAAGGAGTGGATCACCACGTCCGGCCTGTCCCCGTCCATGATCGTCGCGGCCATGATGCTGGTGTACGTGGTGCTCGGCACCGTGATGGAAGAACTGTCGATGGTGCTGCTCACCATTCCGCTGTTCTTTCCGATCGTGATCGGCCTCGGCTTCGACCCTGTGTGGTTCGGCGTGCTGATCGTCATGATCGTGCAGATCGGCCTGATCTCGCCGCCGGTGGGCATGAACCTGTTCGTGCTGAATTCGCTGCTGCCCGATGTGCGCCTGAGCCAGATCTTCCGGGGCTGCTGGCCCTTCGTGCTGATCCTGGTGGGCATGCTGGGCATCCTGATCGCCTTCCCGCAGCTCAGCTTGTGGCTGCCGTCGCTGATGAAGTAGCCGCCGGCGGCGCCTTCAGGTGCACCACCCGCTGCGGATAGGGAATGTCCACGCCCGCCGATCTCAGCGACTTGAGGATGCGCAGGTTGACATCCGAGCGCACCTTCAACTGGCTGGCCGGATCGGCCACCCAGAACAGCAGGCTGAACTCCAGCCCGTCGGCCCCGAGCTTTGCCAGCCGGGCCACTGCCGCCGGCTCGGCCAGCACGCCGTCGCAGCCCTGCGCCGCTTCGAGCAGGATGGCCTGCACCGCGTCGACGTCGCTCTCATAACCAACGGCAACGTCGGCCGTCAGCAGGATGCGCGGCTCGGCCATCGACAAGTTCTCGATGCGCTCCGTGATCAGCTTTTCGTTGGGGACGATGGACTCGCGGCCGTTGTTCGACCGGATCAGCGTGTAGCGCGTCTTGATGTCCACGACGCGGCCTTCGAAATTGTCGACCTTCACCGTGTCGCCGATGCGCAGCGAGCGCTCGAACAGGATGACGAAGCCGCTGACGTAATTGGCCGCCAGCTTTTGCAGGCCGAACCCCAGGCCGACGCCAATGGCGCCGCCCAGCACCGAGAGCGCCGTCAGGTCGACTCCCACCGCCGACAACGCGAACAGCAGCCCCACCAGCAGCAGCGCCGCGCGGATGGCGCTGGCTGCCACCTTGCGCAGTGACAGGTCGTTCACCGCCTGGCGCAGGATGCGCCGCTCCAGCACCGCCGATACCCACAAGGCCAGCACCAGCACCGCGCCGGACGACAGCAACCCCTGGACCACGCCCAGCAGGCTGATGCGGGTCTTGCCGAAAGCGAACTCGATGGACGCCATCTCGGCCATCACCGGCTGCAGCAAGCCGACGATCCAGAGCACCGCGGCGATCCAGGCGACCCAGGAGAACAGCCGCTCGGCCAGCCGCGCAAAGCCGGACCCCGGGAACACCACGGTCAACACCCGGGCCAGGAAGCGGATGCCGGCCAGCGACACCAGGATCGGTACCGCCACCTTGAACAGGGCCGCCGGCTGGCGCTGGGCCAGCACCAGCATGGCGCTGTAGGCCAGCACCAGGGCCAGCAGCGGAAACAGCAGCCCGTCCACAACCGCCCGGCCGAACCAGACCGAATCGGCAGGTTGCCTGCGCCCGGCCTGCCAGCAGATGGCGAAGGCCAGCAACAGGCAGCCCAACAGCACGCCGAACTCCAACGGCACGCCCGGATGGCCCAGGCCCTGGACCAGCTTGTCGAGTTTCGTCATCGGCCGA
>JAKFEZ010000230.1:0-14718 GCA_036675435.1 Ramlibacter sp.
GGCGCGCAGTGAGTTGTACGACGGGCCTCGAAATCGAGCAAACACAGGGAAGGTGGCGCGAAGCGCCACCCGCCTTGTCGATGCGACGCGGCACGCCCGGCCCCGACTTTGCCGCGAGGTCTACCAGCAGCAAGTGGCGGCTAACAGGCGGCAGACTATCGCAAAGCGACATCCGTAGACAGCGCACTCTTCCCATGCACCGGTACCCGTCGCACGCCGTCCTTACCGGCAATTGCTTCGATGCCGATCACGGGCGCTTGCCACTCCACGCTGCCGAAGATGGACGCGAAGGCGGCGTCGGCGGCGTCGCGGCCGGTGGCCAGGCGGATGAAGCCCATGGGGATGGCTGTGCCGGAAGGGTCGAACAGGTACCAGCCACCGCCGACGTAGGCCTCGACATAGGCGTGGAAGTCGGGCGGGCCGAGCGCGGGGTCGGCGCCGTAGTCGATGCCGGTGGCGAAGCGCGCCGGAATGTTCGCGGCGCGGCACAGCGCGATCATCAGGTGCGCGAAATCGCGGCACACGCCCTGCCGGGTGACCAGCGTGTCGCAGGCCGAGGTGTTGCCGTCGGAACTGTTCGAGACGAAATCGACGTGGCCCAGCACCCAGTCGCGAATCGCGCTCACGCGCTCATAACCTTGCTTCAAGCCGCCGAACTGCGCGGACGCAAAACGCAGCAGCCGGTCGGACTGGCAATAGCGGCTGGGATAGAGGTAGGCCAGCGCTTCGGCGGGCAAGTCGGAGATCGGCACTTCCGGCAAGCTCGATGGGCGGGCCCGGTGGTGCGCCAGGTCGAGGACCGACTCGCAATACACACGCAGCGGCCCTTCCTGCGCGCGCAGGCGCAAGAATCTCGTCTGGGTGGCCGGATCGGTGTACGCCTGGGCCTCGACGCGCTGGCTGATCTCCAGCTTTTCGCTGACGATGCGTTGCCGGGCGGTGCGCGCGGCCTGGACGTTGAAGATGAAATCGCAGCCGGGTGCGCGCACCTGGTAATGCAGTTCGGCGCGATAGCGAAGGCGAAGGGGGGCGGCGGGGGACACAGGACTCATCGAGTGATTGTGCCCTTGCTTCAGCTCATCAATCCCTTGTACAGCATGTAGGCGGCTAACGCATAAAGGAGGCTGGCGAACACGCGTTTGAGCTTGCCCACCGGCAGCGCATGGGCGGCCTTGGCGCCCAGCGGCGCGGTGAGGAAGCTGCAGATTGCGATGACGACGAGACCGGGCAGCCAGATGTAGCCGAACGAGGCCGGCGGAAGATTTTCGACGCGCAACCCGCTGACGATGTAGCCGATCACGTTGGCCGCGGCGATGGGGAAGCCGAGAGCGGCCGAGGTGGCCACGGCACTGTGGATGGCCACGTTGCACCAGGCCATGAAGGGCACGCTGATGAACCCGCCGCCGGCGCCTACCAGCCCCGAAAGAAAGCCGATGAAGCCGCCCGCCGCGAACTGCCCGCCCGGGCCGGGCATCTGGCGTGTGGGCTTGGGCTTTTTGTCCAGGAACATCTGCGTGGCCGAAAACCCCACGAACAAACCGAAGAAGATCGCCAGCCACGAGCCCTTGAGCAGCGCGAAGACACCCAGGCTGCCGATGAAACTGCCCACGACGATGCCAGGGGCCAGGCGCCGCACGATGTCCCAGCGCACCGCGCGGCGCGCGTGATGGGCGCGCACGCTGGAGATGGAGGTGAAGATGATGGTGGCCATCGAGGTGGCGATCGCCATCTTCACGGCCAGATCGGGGCCGACGCCGCGGATGGAAAGAATGAGCGTGATGAACGGCACCATCAGCATGCCGCCGCCGATGCCCAGCAGGCCCGCGAGAAAACCGGTGCCCACGCCCAGCAGGGCAAGTTGGGCCAGGAGCAGGGGTTGCAGGGCTGTCATCGCGGGGCGTGCCCGCAATGCTTTGTCGTGGGGCCGCGCCCGCAGGTCACCGTCGTTACCGTCATGTGCGGCATGTTGTTGTTCTCGTTATCTGCACCGCGGGCGAGGCCCGCAGCGCCACAGAAAAAGGTGTCTGCAAGTGCCACCGGACCGGCATCCTGAACCAGGGTTCAGGTGGGCGAGGTCAGCTTGGCGTTGGGTTCATCTGACGCGAGACGATCACGCTCACCAAGCGATTTTCCAAGCCCTTGCTCAGAGAGCATTGGTTCAAGGAAATATAAAGCCCGGCATGCACCGCAGACGGTTTCCATTGTAGGGGCATGACCGCCGGCGTGGGCAAGCGGGGCCTGGAATTCCTCGACCGCCGGCGAGCAAATAAATATAAGGCTTGACAGCGCCGGCGCGAACCCAACTGACAGGGGTTTTTTTAGAGCAGGCGACCGTCGTCGCCCAGTGCGCTGTCAAGCTTTTGCAGCAGCCCTGCCAGGCGGGGATCGGAGGCGGCGAGGCCGTTGCCGTTGCTGCCTGCACTGTTGCCGCTCTGCGCGGGCAACTCCGAAGGCGCGAAGCCCGAAGCCTGGATCGGCATGGCGATGCGGTCGCTGACGTCGAAAGCCAGGTTGAGCGCGGCGAGCACGGCGATGCGGTCGCGCGCCTTGACCTTGCCGGCATCGCGGATCTTGCACATCGCGGTGTCGACTTTCTCCACCGCCTCCAGCAGCCGCTGCTCGCCGCCCTCGGGGCAGGCCAGCAGATAGCTCTGCCCCATGATCTGGACTTCCAGTTGTTTCATCACGGTCATGACGGGGTGCGCCTCACGCCGCGGCGCTCTTGATTTCGGGTAGCCGCTCCAGCAGCGCGTCGACCCGCGAGCGGGCCGCCGACAGGCGAGACTTGAGCGAATCGCGTTCGTGCGTCAGCAACTCGACCTGCTCGGCGAGCAAGGCATTGGTGCGCTGCAGTTCCTCGTAACGCACAAGCAGGCGCTCGACGCGTTCCGCAATCTGGTCGATTTGAGGGGCACTAGGCATATCTAGCCGAATTGTATGGTTTTGAAACAGGTTTCAACCTTAAAATGATCCCGTTGGTGCTCGCGGTGTGGTTCGCATGCCGCAGTTCAACGGGAAGCAGGAGGGAACGCCAGTCTATGGCCAACCTAACCTGCGCTGCCCCCGCAACGGTAAGCGGACGAATTTTCTTAAGGGAAATTCCGCTTCCATCACAAGAAGCCACTGGACGCGTCTGAACAGCGCGCCTGGGAAGGCGATGGAAGTCGACCCGCCAGCCCGGATACCGGCCAACACGGTGGCCGTGCGCCTGTAAAAAGGCGCGCAGCCGTGACGCCCAATGTACTGGCGGGGAAGCCGGTGCGGGTATTGAAACGTTTCCGTTCCGCATGAAATTTTCTTCGTTCTCTCCACGCGCAGCGTTGCTGCCTCTGGCGCTCGCCGCCGCATGGCCTTCATCGTTCGCCCAATCCCCCGCTTTGCGGGAAACCATGGTCACCGCCACACGCTTTGCCGAGCCGGCGCAGTCGCTTCCTTTCGGTGTCAGCGTGATCAGCGCCCAGGACATCCGGGACTCCGGCGCCACCACCGTCAACGACGCCCTGGTGCGGGTGCTGGGCATCGTCGGTCGCCAGGATTTCTTTGGCGGCGGCGAGTACAACCTCGACCTGCGGGGCTTCGGCACGACGGCCGACAACAACCAGCTGGTCATCGTCGACGGGCTGCGCTTCAGCGAGGCCGACCTGGGCGGCACCCGCCTGGCCGGCATTCCGATCGAGTCGATCGAGCGCATCGAGGTGCTGCGCGGCAGCGGCGCCGTGCTGTACGGCGAGGGCGCCACCGGCGGGGTGATCATCGTCACCACCAAGGCCGGCACCGGCCGGGAGCGCCGCAACAGCGCATCGGTGTATGGCGGCGCGGGCAGCCATGGCTTGCGTGACCTGCGCGCCAACGCCACTGTGGCCGGCGGCGGCTTCTCGCTGGATGTCGCCGGGCAAAAGCGCGACAGCGACAACCATCGCGACAACTTCCGATCGGAAACCGACGCCGCCTCGGTGGTCGGCCAATGGTCCAACGACTGGCTGCGCCTGGGCGCGCGGTTCTCGCGCGATGCGCTCGATACCGAGCTGCCCGGCGGGTTGAGCCTGGCGCAGTTCGAGGCCGACCCGAGCCAGGCCAGCACGCCCAACGACAGCGCCGGCATCCGCAACGAGCGCACCAGCGTGTTTGCCGAGGCGCAACTGGGCAGTTGGCAACTGGCTGCCGACGCAGGGCAGCGAGACAAGAGCCTCGTCAGCATGAACCGCGGCTTTGCCTTCGACTACGACACCGACTCCAGCAATTATTCGCTGCGCGCGCGCAACGAAACGGGCTTCGGCAGCGCCAAGAACCTGCTGCTGGTGGGAACCGACTATGCGCGCTGGTCCCGCAAGGTGCTGGGGGCCTTCGGCTCCACGGCCGGGCAGACTTCGCGCGCCTGGTACGTCAAGAACGATCTGACGCTCGCCAACGGCACGCGGCTGAGCGCCGGCGCGCGCACCGACCGCATCGAGAAGAGCAACAGCGGCGCGCTGTCGGGGTTGGCCGACCGCCTGAACGCCTGGGAACTTGGCGCCAGCCATCCGGTCGCCGACAGCGTCACGCTCTATGGCCGGGCCGGCCGCAGCTTTCGGCTGGCCAACGTCGACGAGTTCAGCTTCACTTCCCCCGGCGTGGTGCTGAAGCCGCAGCTCTCGCGTGACCTGGAACTGGGTGCGCGCTGGAAATACGGCGCCGGCCAGCTGGAGGCGCGCCTGTATCGCAGCGACATCGATGATGAGATCGGCTTCGATCCCAACGTGGCTGGGCCGTTCGGGCTGCCCGGCGCCAACCGCAACCTCGACCCCACGCGGCGGCAGGGCCTGGAGCTCGACGCCTCGCACGCCATCACACGCACCCTGGGTCTGCGGCTGAATGCGGCGCTGCGGCAGGCGAAGTTCCGCTCCGGCCCGTACGCCGGCGGCGAGGTGCCGCTGACGCCGCGCCGCACGCTCGCGCTTCGGGCCGACTGGACGCCGGCGGCGGGCCACCGCGTCACCGGCGGCGTGAACTGGGTATCGTCGCAGCATCCGGACTTCAACAACGCCTGCACCGTGCCGGCCTACACTACCGCGGACCTGCGCTACGCTTACCAGTGGCAGCGGCTGGAGCTGTCGCTGGGCATCGCCAACCTGTTCGACAGGAATTACTACACGCAGGCGTTCGGTTGCACTGCAGGGGTGAACGCGGCAATCTATCCAGAGACCGGCCGTGCCGTCACGGCCGCGCTGCGAATGACTTTCTAGCAAAGGTGAATGCGGTGCTCGACGCTTCCAGTCCTCTCGGACCCCGCCGCATCGTCTGCCTGACCGAGGAGACGACCGAGTGGCTGTACCTGCTGGGCGAGGAAGCCCGCATCGTCGGCATCTCAGGCTATACGGTGCGCCCGCGCCGGGCCCGTGACGAGAAACCCCGTGTCAGCGCTTTTCTGTCTGCCAGGATCGACAAGATCCTGGAACTGCGCCCCGACTGTGTGTTCGGATTTTCCGACCTGCAGGCGGACATCGCGGCCGAGCTGATCCGAAAGGGCGTGCAGGTCACGGTGTTCAACCAGCGCAGCATCGAGGAAATCTTCTCGATGCTGTACCAGGTGGCCGCCATGGTGGGGCAGGCCGAGCGCGGGCTGGGGCTGATCGACGGCATCCGCCAACGCTTGACGGCCATCGAGCAAGCCGGGCGGGCTTTGCCGCGCCGGCCGCGGGTGTTCTTCGAGGAATGGGACGAGCCGCACATCAGCGGTATCCGCTGGGTCTCCGAGCTGGTGGGCATTGCCGGCGGCGACGACTGTTTTCCCGAACTCGCCGTGCAATCGCTGGGCAAGGACCGGATCATTGCGGACGGCCTGGAGATCGTGCGGCGCAACCCCGACATCATTGTCGGCTCGTGGTGCGGCAAGAAGTTCCGGCCGGAGAAAGTGGCGGCGCGGCCTGGCTGGGAAGAAGTCAACGCGGTGAAGCATGGCCAGCTGTTCGAGATCAAGTCCGCCGACATCCTGCAGCCCGGCCCGGCCGCGCTGACCGATGGCCTGGAGCAACTGCACCGCATCGTCACCGATTGGAGCAGGGCGCATGGCTGAGCTGAGGGTGGCGCGCAGCGAGCTGATCTTGGGCGGTGAGAAGAGCGGCAAGACCGCGCGCGCCGAATCGCTGGCCGCTGCATGGCTGGCCGCCGCGCCCGGCCACCGCGCGGTCTACGTCGCCACCGCCCGCGCCTGGGACGAGGAGATGCGCGAGCACATCGCGCGGCAACAGCGCGAGCGGGCCGAGCGCGTGCCCCGCATGACAACGGTGGAAGAGCCGCTGGAGCTGGCGCATGCAATCGGCCAGCACAGCCGAAGCGACACGCTGGTCGTGGTGGATTGTTTGACGTTGTGGCTGACGGCACGGTTGCTGCCGGCGGCCGGGCTGGGGAGGAGCCCCCACCCTAACCCTCCCCCAGAGGGGGAGGGGATGACGGACAGCCCTCACCCTAACCCTCTCCCGGAGGGAGAGGGGATGAATGGTGGGGGAGAGAGAGTGAGTGCCCGGGGAGACGCGACGAGGGCGGACGGGTGTGGCTCCCTCTCCCTCTGGGAGAGGGCGGGGGTGAGGGCTCCCCTGTCCACCCTCTCCACCGCGCTGAGTGCCTGCGCCGGCCCGATCGTTCTGGTCAGCAACGAAACCGGCCTCGAAGCCATCCCCATCGGCCGCGACGGGCGCGCTTTCATCGATGCCCTGGCCGGCCTGAACCAGGCGGCCGCGGCGGCTTGCGAACGGGTGACGCTGATGTCGGCCGGCGTGCCGCTCATGCTCAAGGGCTCGGCATGAAAGCGTGGCTGGTCTTGCTGCTCGCTGCATGGGCACTCGCCGCCGGTGCGGTGCAGGTGACAGACGATCGCGGCGTCGCAGTGGAATTCTCCGTGCCGCCGCAGCGTGTCGTGACCTTGCTACCTTCGCTGGCCGAAACGGTCTGCGAGCTGGGCGCGTGCAATCGGCTGGTCGGCGTGAGCGACTATTCCAACTGGCCCGATCGCGTTCGCGGCTTGCCGCATGTGGGCGGCCTGGAGGATGCCAACATCGAGATGATCGTCGCGCTAAAGCCCGATGTCGTACTGCTGTCGGCGACGTCTCGGGCGCTGACCCGGCTGGAGGGGCTGGGCCTCAAGGTCTTCGGCGTGGAACTCAAGACCCTGCCCGACGTGCATCGCACGCTGGTCAAGCTGGGGCAGGTGCTCGATGCGCCCGGGGCGCCGCAGCTGTGGGCGCGCATGAACGCAGGCATCGACGAGGCGGCGCGCTCGCTGCCGCTCGCCGTGCGGGGCACCCGTGTTTACTTCGAGATCGGCAGCGGCCCCTTCGCGGCCAGCGAGTCTTCGCACATCGGTGAACTGCTGGCCCGTGTCGGCGCCGCCAACATCGTGCCCGGCCACCTGGGCAGCGTGCCCAAGCTCAATCCCGAATTCGTGGTGCGGGCCGATCCTGCGGTGATCATGGTGGCCGAGCGCGACGCCGCGTCGCTGAAAGACCGGCCGGGCTGGAGCCGCATCCGCGCGATCCGCGAACGCCGGGTCTGCAGCCTGGCGCCGGCAGAGGGCGACGTGATCGTGCGGCCCGGCCCGCGCTTGGCCGAAGCGGCACGCATCATGGTGCGGTGCCTGCGGACCAAGGGCAGCGCGCCGTGAACGCCATCGCCGCGCGCTCGCCGCTGTCGCTCACATGGCTGTTGCTGGCCGCCACCGGCATGCTGTGCGCGGTCGGCGCTGCGGTGGGCAGCCTGGGCTGGGAGCCGCTCTGGGGCCGCGCCGGCGACGCCTCCGCGGCCATCCTGTGGGACATCCGCCTGCCGCGCACCCTGGGCGCCTGGCTGGCCGGCGCGTTGCTGGGGCTGGCCGGGGCACTGGCGCAGGGCCTGTTTCGCAATCCCCTGGCCGACCCCTACCTGCTGGGCAGCGCAACCGGCGCCGCGCTCGGCGTCGCCATCCTGCTGGTGTTGATCGGGGTGTCGCCCATGGCCGCTTCGGGCTGGCCGGCGCGGCTCGGGCTGACCGGCGCCGGCTTTGCCGGTGCCGTGGTGGCGGTGCTGGTCACCTTGGGGCTGGCGCGCGGCGTGCAGCATACCTTGCGGTTGTTGCTGGCCGGCGTGGTGGTCGGCATGGTGTTCGGCGCGTTCGCCGCGCTCGTGATGTTCTGGGTGCCCGACATCATGCGGGCGATGCAGGCGTTCCTGCTCGGCACCACGAGCTTTCTGGGTTGGCCCAGCGTGGCGTTGCTGGCAACGCTGTTTGCCCTTTGCCTGGCCGGCGCCGTCGCCTTCAGCCGGGCACTGGATGCCTTGTCGCTGGGCGAAACCACGGCTGCCAGCCTGGGCGTCGCTTTGACGCCGGTGCGCATGGTGCTGGTCGGCCTGATCGCGCTGGCCACCGGTGCGGCGGTGGCGCAGGTCGGGTTGATCGCGTTCATCGGCCTTGTCGCGCCGCACCTGGTGCGCGCCGCCGTCAAGCCCACCCACCGCTGGCTGCTGCCGCTGGCTGCGCTCACCGGCGGCGTGTTGCTGCTGGCAGCCGACGTGCTGGCGCGCTGGTTGCTGGCGCCCCAGGAGTTGCCGGTGGGCGTGCTCACGGCCGTGCTGGGCGGCGGCTACTTGCTGTGGCTGATGCACCGGAGGCCGCTGTGATCGAGCGAGGCGTTGCACTGCGTGCCGAGGGGCTGCGCGTCAGCCTGGATGGCGCCGAGGTGCTGCACGGCATCGACCTGGCCCTGCCAACCGCGCGCTGGACGGCCATCGTCGGCCCCAACGGCGCCGGCAAGACCACGCTGCTGAAAGCGCTGGCGCGGCTGCTGCCATATCGCGGCCGGGTGCAGTTGATGGGGCGCGACGCGGCGGGCTGGGAACACCGCGAGCGAGCCCGCACCGTCGCCTGGCTGGGCCAGAACGAGGGCGGGGCACAAGACCTGCTGGCCCGCGACGTCGTGATGCTGGGCCGCCTGCCGCACCAGCCCTGGCTGGGCACCGCCAGCGACAGCGACGCGGCCGCGGTCGAGGCGGCCATGCGCGAGACGCAGTGCTGGGACTGGCGCGCGCGCCCGCTTGGCCACCTGTCTGGCGGCGAGCGCCAGCGCGTCCTGCTGGCGCGGGCGCTGGCGGTGCAGGCGCCGCTGCTCATCATGGATGAGCCGCTGGCCAACCTCGATCCGCCGCACCAGGCCGACTGGCTGCGGATCGTGCGCGGCCATGTCGCCCGCGGCGGCACGGCGCTGAGCGTGCTGCACGAAATCACGCTGGCGCTCCATGCCGACGAGATGGTCGTCATGAACGCGGGGCGGGTGACGCATCAGGGCTTGTGCGCGGAGGCCGCCACGCACCGCGCACTGGAGCAGGTGTTCGAGCAACGCATCAGCGTGCACTCGGTGGCCGGCCGTTGGCTGTCCCTTCCGACATGAAGCCGGCCCGTTGCGTCATGGTGCTCGGCACCACCAGCGGCGCCGGCAAGAGCTGGCTGGCGACGGCGCTGTGCCGCTGGTACGCGCGCCAGGGGCTGAAGGTGGCGCCGTTCAAGGCGCAGAACATGAGCAACAACGCGCGCGTGGTGGCGGATGCATCCGGCGCCGGCGGTGAGATCGGCAGTGCCCAGTATTTCCAGGCCCTGGCGGCGCGGGCCGAGCCCGAGGTGCGCATGAACCCCCTGTTGCTCAAGCCCGAGCGCGACACGCATAGCCAGGTGGTGCTGCTCGGCCAGGTCGACGAGGCCCTGACACGCCTGCCCTGGCGTGGCCGCAGCGAGAAGGTCTGGCCTGCCATCGCCGCCGCGCTCGATGGCCTGCGAGCGGAGAACGACGTGGTGGTGATCGAAGGCGCCGGCTCGCCGGCCGAGATCAACCTGGCGGCCAGCGACATCGTCAACATGCGCGTCGCCGCGCACGCCGATGCGCGCTGCCTGCTGGTGACCGACATCGACCGCGGCGGCGCCTTCGCCCACCTGTACGGCACCTGGGCGCTGCTGGACGCAGCGCAACGCGAGCGCATCCACGGCTTCGTGCTCAACAAATTTCGCGGCGACGCTTCGCTGCTGGCCCCCGGCCCGCAAATGCTGCAGGACCTGACTGGCGTGCCCACCGTGGCGACGCTGCCGATGTGGTGGGGGCACGGCCTGCCCGAAGAAGACGGCATGTTCCACCCGTCGGGTTTACTCCCTCTCCCTGCGGGTTCACTCTCTTCCTCTGCGGGTTTGCTCCCTCTCCCTCTGGGAGAGGGCAGGGGTGAGGGCACCGCACCGCATCAACCTCGCACCATCGCCATCGTCGCCTACCCCCGCATCAGCAACCTCGACGAATTCCAGCCGCTCGCCAACATCGCCGGCCTGCGCATGTTGTGGGCGCGCGCCCCAGCCGACGTCGCGCAGGCCGACTGGATCATCCTGCCCGGCTCGAAGAACACCAGCGGCGACCTGGCTTGGCTGCGCGCACAGGGGTTGGACCGGGCGATCGCCGAGCATGCGCAACGCGGCGGTGCGGTGCTGGGCATCTGCGGCGGGCTGCAGATGCTGGGCGAGGCGCTGATCGATCCGCATGGCATCGATGGAAACGGACCCGGGCTCGGGCTGCTGCCGCTGGTGACGGTGTTCGATCCGGCCAAGACCGTGCAGCGGACGCGGGCGCGGTTCGGCCCACTGACGGGCTGCTGGGCGGCGCTGTCCAGCGTGGCAGCGTCCGGCTATGAGATCCACCATGGCCGATCGGCGCAGCATCCCGCGATGTCGCCGGCGCGCGCCGTGATGCCCGGCGCGCTGGCCTGGCAGAACGACCAGGGCAACGTGCTGGGCGTGTACCTGCACGGGCTGTTCGAAGACGCCGCGGTGGTGCAGGCGCTGTTCGGCGCCGGGGTGCCCACGCTGGACAGCGTCTTCGACGGACTGGCCGATTTCATCGAAACGCATTTCGATCCATCGGTGCTGGCCACGCTGGCCCGCCTGCCCCGGCCTTGACCGACCGGCAACCTGATAAACCCCGTGCTTGGGGCAAGCACTGATATCCCCGGCCCCTCAAGTTGTGACAAAGGCTGCATATGCGTCTATGCTTGTCCTGAACCCACAGTCGAAGGGAGTGCGCCATGTACAAACGAATCCTGCTGGCCTATGACGGCTCCGACGCCGGCCAGAAGGCGCTGCTCGATTGCCGGGACCTCGCCCACTGGAGCCAGTCCGAGCTGTTCCTGATCGCCGTCATGCCGTCGGCCATGAGCTTCGTCGGTCTCGAAGGCGGCGTGTACGACCTGGAGCTGGAGGAGCGCGAGAAAAAGAAGCACCAGGCCGTGCTCGAAGACGGCCTGCGCCGGCTGGCCGAGGCGGGGTTTGCCGCGCGCGGCGAGGTGCTGGTGGGCGAGGCCATCGACGAAATCACCAAGTACGCCCGCAAGCTCGACGCCAATCTCATCGTAGTGGGCCACAAGCACCTCGACAGCTGGGCCGCGCGCTGGTGGCGCGGCTCGATCTCCGGCGCGCTGATCGAGCACTCGCCCTGCAGCGTGCTGGTGGTCATCACGCACTGAATCTCACGAGCAGTGCCATGCCTTCCGCTGTCACGCGCCGGGCGCCGGACCGCGCCGCCGCGCTGAAGCAATACCGACGGCGCGCCGCCCTCTACGACGCCGAGCTGTCTCTCTTCGAGCCCATCCGCGCGGACGCAGTCGCCAGCCTGCGGCTGCGTCCCGGCGATCGGGTGCTGGATGTCGGCTGCGGCACCGGCCTGAGTTTCCCGCTGCTGCAAAGCCGAATCGGCGAGGGCGGCCGGATCGTCGGCATCGAGCAGTGTCCTGAGATGCTCGCCAAGGCCCAGGCCCGCGTGCGCCAGGCCGGCTGGCGCAACGTCGATCTGCTCTGCGCACCGGCCGCCGTGGCGCGCACGCGCGTGCTGGCCGACGCGGCGCTGTTCCATTTCACCCACGACGTGCTGCGCGAGCCGCAGGCGCTCGCCAACACCCTGGCGCACCTCGCGCCCGGCGCGCGGGTGGTCGCTTCGGGCCTGCAATGGGCCGCGCCCTGGGCCTGGCCCGCCAATGCGTTCGTGATGTTGGCGGCGATGTATTCCGTCACCTCGTTCGAAGGCCTGGGCCAGCCCTGGAGCCTGTTGGCCCGCCACCTGCGCGAGGTGGAGGTGCAGACGGCGCTGATGGGCGGCATCTACATCGCCAGCGGCGTCTACGATCCGGGCCTGCGCTGAAACCAGAAGATTCGCACCCGAAGGTCAGGCTTTAGGGGATTGAGAATCGCAGGTCGCTACGTGCTGGCCGCCCGAGGCCAACCGATACGTGCCGCGCGGCGCAGGCTGGCCTTTACGACCAGGCGGTGAAAGGGAGCAATGACCAGGATGTAGGCTCGTCCCAGGCGGTTGTGGCAGTGGACAACGGTTGAGACGATGAGCTGACGGCTGCCTTCTGGCGCTGGCCCCGTGGAACATAGAACCGACACCCTGAAATCGAGGTGCTTGTCGTCTTCCCCCAATACGATCTCGGTCTCGTTCGTGCCGTAGATCCTGAAGATGCCGACCCGTCTGGCTTTGGGATCACCAGCCAGCGTTGCCAGGTGTTTGCCAGTCTTGAGGCCAAGCCGTGCAACCAGTGTGTCTCGGACTTTCATGAGGCCTCCCACCCAGGAAGGCTGCTGCGCGAAGATGAATCGCGCCAACAGATCGGGATCGCTGGACGTGACCAAGGGAAGCTGAATCGAAAACGCATCGGCGAGGCACACCGACTTGTAGACGTGAGCGATGCCGGACTGCGTGGGGAGCGCGACAGGCGTTACGAGTGTGAACTCACTGGGCATGAATGATAGGAGTTATGAGGACGTTGGAATTCACCGGCGCCGCAGGACTGTTCGACATCATGCCGACTTTTGTGGCACCGAATCGATCTGAAGCTCGCAAACAACGCCACTGGCGTACCTCGTGAGCGTTGCAAGTGAGGGCGTGTGTCCTGAAAATGACTGGCGCACATCTGCGTAGCAGGTGTGTGTCCGGATCGAATGACATGTTATCCATCGAGCCCTTCCGCCGCGATACCTGCGGTGCTAGACTGACACTCATGAATGCTCGCGTCGACCACCTTCTGGACGAGGTCCTTGGCCTTCCGGTCGAGGAACGTTCGGCATTGGCGGTCGCCCTTCTCGACAGCCTCGAAACGGCCGACGAGGCGACAGTGTCTGAGCAGTGGCGCGCCGAAATGAACCGACGCCGCGCAGAGCTGCGAGCAGGGCGAATACTGGCTGCTCCTTGGACTGAAGTTCGACAGCGACTCGGCTCGCTTTGATGTCCTTCGACATCGAAGTACTGCCCGAGGCGGAGGCAGAAGCCCGTGAGGCATTCCTCTGGTATTTCGACAAAAGTCCGATTGTCGCGGATGCGTTCCGCACTGAGCTGTTTGACGGCATCGACGGACTGGCCTCCACAGCCAACGATTGGCCCGAAGACGACGAGGGGACGAGACATTACCACCTCAAGCATTTCCCGTACACGGTGATGTATGAAGTCATCGCGCGGCAAGTGACCGTCTTCGCAATCGCGCATCAACGTCGACGTCCCGGGTATTGGCAGGATCGCTAAAAACTCCGCAAGCGCGGCCTTTGATGGATAGCGTGAAGTTGACCGGCGACTTGCGTCCGAATGCGGCGAAGCCGCGGACGCCGCTTAAATCCAATAGAAGAAGCCAGGGTTCTCGGCAACCAAGGCTTCAAAAAACCAACGGACTTCAGGCACATCGGAAGAAGCTGATGGACCGTGACCGCTTCATTTGCAAGCCAGCTCCAAGGCACAGAATGAAACGAACCCAAACACCCCTCCTGCGACAGCCAAGGCTATTGTTAATGGAGCAATTAGCAAACGCCAGTCCCCAAACCAACTGAGACGGTTCCAGACCAGCACATTCGCCAGTAGCGGTGCCGCGCAGACCCATAGAAGCGGAGCAAACGACGGGAGCAACACGGGACCGAGAACCTCCGGCCAGGCATAGCGAAGTGCGGCGTAATAGAGAAGCCCGAACAGAAAGCAGCCTGCCGCCAGCAGGGCGAGAGTCAACTTGGCGCTTGGCATTCTCACGGTCTAACGTGCGCGAGGCGCGCGCGTGCCCTTGGCCGTCGGTGTTGATTGACCAAAGTCGCGCCTTGCCGCGCGCTCACGAACCAGGCGCACCTCCAACTTGCAACCAAGCGCCTCGGCGTACTTCGACAAGGTTGCCAAGGAGGGGGAATGTTTGCCACGGCCGGACTCCATTCTCGCGACAGCAGATTGGGTAGTGCCAATTCGCTCGGCAACCTGAGCCTGCGTGAGCCCTTGCTCGGAGCGTGCCCGCAGGAACTCATCGAGCAGGGCAAATTCCTCGATCTGTTTCTCGAACTCGGCCGCTACCTCGGGGCGCTTCAGCGCCTGAGTACGCAACTGCTTATGCGTCAGCATCTTTCCGCTCCTTCATGCGCCTGCGCGCAATGGCCAACTCCTTCGGCGGAGTCTTGTCCGTCTTCTTCACAAACTGGTGGAGCATGACTATTCTGCGCTCCACAAGCGTGCAGTAGAAAACTCGCCCAATTCCTTCACCGGACTTCAAGCGCAACTCAAACAATCCGGAACCCATAGCCCTGGTATGTGGCATTCCAAGGTCCGGGCCGTACTCAACCATCCGATCGGTGAGGTGAAGATATCGGGCCAAGATGCCTGGCGGGAGAGCAAGCACAGCCGCCTGCAGCTTCTCGTCGTAGTACTGGATGTCCCATGGCATTAC
>JAKFEZ010000309.1:0-60077 GCA_036675435.1 Ramlibacter sp.
GCGAGTGGTCCTGGTATCAGGCAGGCGAGACCGAATTGGTTCTGTTCCGCCGCACTACGTCGCACGAGCAGGTGCTCCAGGACTGGGAGAATTCGTTTTCCCGCTGGGTGGGTGAAAACCGCTCCCGGCTGGCGAGTCGAGCTAGCGAGGACCGCCGCCAGGTCCTGGAAGACGTCGCTTCTTGCCGCCATCTGCCGTTCAATGTGCGGGACTTCGAGGACTGCCGCGAGCGTTACCTCGAGGAATACGCTCACCCTTTGCTTGAGGACAGCACTGACGGGACGGCCGTGGAGTTCCGTCGGCTGATGCAGAAGTGGCAGGACAGCCGCAACGCATAAAAGCCCGAGCCCCAACGGGGGCCTGCCTCGGACGGTGGCCAGAATGTGCGGCCGGCCGAGTCCCTGCGGGACGACTATGAAAAGTTATACGCCAACCCTATAACTCGGCCGCTCATCAGCGAACCGGCCGGCCGACTCCTCTAATTTCCCGTTTGCCGACCAGGCCGCAGACGGGCGAATCGCCTGCAAAGCCTTATCTGGCGCGGCACTCCGGGTTTTTTGGGCCATCAGCTGATTAACACCCGCTGAAAAACAAAGAGCCGCCCCAGGGCGGCTCTTTGGCGATCGGAGCGTCGCCCGCCTACAGCACCTTGGCGATCGACGCGCAGACGTGGTCGATGTTCTGGCTGTTGAGCGCGGCCACGCACATGCGGCCGGTGTCGGTGCCGTAGACCCCGAATTCGCTGCGCAGTCGCACCATCTGGTCCTTGGTCAGCCCGGAGTAGCTGAACATGCCGATCTGCTGGATGATGAAGCTCATGTCCTGCTTGACGCCGGCCGCCTTGAGCTTCTCCACCAGGGCCAGGCGCATCTGCTTGATTCGCAGGCGCATCTCGCCCAGCTCTTTCTCCCACTGGGCCCGCAGCTCGGGGGTGTTGAGCACCGTCGCCACCACCTGTCCGCCGTGGATCGGCGGGTTGCTGTAGTTGGTGCGGATCATGATCTTCAGCTGGGAGAGCACCCGGCCGGCCTCTTCCTTGTCCTGGCAGAGCACCGACAGGGCGCCGACGCGCTCGCCGTACAGGCTGAAGCTCTTGGAAAACGAGGTCGCAACGAAAAAGTTCTGGCCCGACGCCACGAACTTGCCGACCACGGCGCCGTCCTCCTCGATGCCGTAGCCGAAGCCCTGGTAGGCCATGTCCAGGAAGGGCACCAGCTTGCGGGCCTTCACGGCAGCGATGACCTGGTCCCACTGCTCGGCCGAGATGTCGTAGCCGGTGGGGTTGTGGCAGCAGGCGTGCAGCACCACGACGGTACCTTCGGGGGCCATGTTCAGCGCGGTGAGCATGCCGTCGAAGTCGATGCCGCGCTTCGCCGCGTTGTAATAGGGATAGGCCTCGACCGTGAAGCCGGCCTGGCTGAACAGGGCGCGGTGGTTTTCCCAGCTCGGATCGCTGATGAGCACCTTCGCGCCAGGATTGATCCGCTTGAGCAGGTCGGCACCGATCTTCAGGCCGCCGGTGCCACCCAGCGCCTGCACGGTGGCGACGCGGCCGGCCTTGACAGGCTCGCTTTCGGCCCCAAATACCAGGTTCTTGACCGCCGCGTCATAGGCCGCGATGCCGTCGATCGGCAGGTAACCGCGGGCCTTGGGCGACGCCATCATCTGTTTTTCGGCGACCTGGACGCATTCCAGCAGGGGCAGCTTGCCCTGATCGTCGTAGTACACCCCCACGCCGAGATTGACTTTGTGCGGATTGGTGTCGGCGTTGAACTGCTCGTTGAGGCCCAGGATCGGGTCGCGCGGGGCCATTTCGACGGCGGTGAACAGAGACATGGGGTTCCTTGAAAGATTGTCAGTAGCACAGGTTGCCGGGCTTGCTGTACGCTTTCCGGCTGCCCCCAATTTTACCGTCGGCTTGCCGGCCTGCCTTAGCCCATCCATGCCAGAGATCATCGAAGCCATTGCGGAAAAGAAAAACGGCGAGTTCATCAGTTTTGCTGATTCGCCGTTCGAGCTGTTCCTGCCGTATCCGCCGGCCGGCGACCAGCCCGCCGCCATCGACAAGCTGGTGGAGGGCGTCAATGATGGCGAGGTGTTCCAGACGCTGCTGGGGGTCACCGGCTCGGGCAAGACCTTCACCATGGCCAATGTCATCGCCCGCCTGGGTCGGCCCGCCATCGTGTTCGCGCCCAACAAGACCCTGGCGGCCCAGCTGTACAGCGAGTTCCGCGAGTTCTTTCCCAAGAACGCCGTCGAATACTTCGTCAGCTATTACGACTACTACCAGCCCGAGGCCTACGTGCCGCAGCGCGACCTGTTCATCGAAAAGGACAGCTCGATCAACGAGCATATCGAGCAGATGCGGCTGTCGGCGACCAAGAGCGTGCTGGAGCGGCGCGACACCATCATCGTGGCCACCGTGAGCGCCATCTACGGCATTGGCGCGCCCGAGGACTACACGCAGATGCGCTTCATCACGCGGGTGGGCGACAAGATCGGCCAGCGCGACATCATCTCGCAGCTGATCCGCATGCAGTACAACCGCAACGAGCAGGATTTCGCCCGCGGCACCTTCCGCGTGCGGGGCGACACCATCGACATCTTTCCGGCCGAGCACAGCGAGCTGGCGATCCGCATCGAGCTGTTCGACGACGAGATCGAATCGCTGCAGCTGTTCGATCCCCTGACCGGCCGGGTGCGCCAGAAGGTGCCGCGCTTTACCGTCTACCCGTCCAGCCACTACGTCACCCCGCGCGAGAAAGTGGTGTCGGCCGTGGAAAGCATCAAGCTGGAGCTGGCGGAACGCCTGAAGGAGCTGGTGGGGCAGGGCAAACTCGTCGAGGCCCAGCGCCTGGAGCAGCGCACCCGGTTCGATCTGGAAATGCTCAGCGAGATCGGCCACTGCAAGGGCATCGAGAACTACACGCGGCACCTGTCGGGCGCACCGCCCGGCTCGCCGCCATCGACCCTGACCGACTACCTGCCCAAGGATTCGCTCATGTTCCTGGACGAGAGCCATCAGATGATCGGGCAACTGGGCGCCATGTACAACGGCGACCGCGCGCGCAAGACCACGCTGGTCGAGTATGGCTTTCGGCTGCCTTCCGCGCTGGACAACCGGCCCCTGAAGTTCGAGGAATTCGAGACCCGGATGCGGCAGGTGGTCTTCGTGTCCGCGACCCCGGCCGCCTACGAGCAGGAACACGCCGGCCAGGTGGTCGAGCAACTGGTGCGCCCGACGGGCCTGGTCGATCCGCAGGTGGAAGTGCGCCCCGCCACGCACCAGGTGGACGACGTGCTGCAGGAGATTCGCATCCGGGTCGAGAAGAACGAGCGCGTGTTGATCACCACCCTGACCAAGCGGATGGCCGAGCAGTTGACCGACTACCTGACCGATAACGGCGTGAAGGTGCGCTACCTGCACAGCGACATCGATACGGTCGAGCGGGTCGAGATCCTGCGCGACCTGCGGCTGGGCAGCTTCGACGTGCTGGTGGGCATCAACCTGCTGCGAGAAGGCCTGGACATCCCCGAGGTTTCGCTGGTCGCCATCCTGGATGCCGACAAGGAAGGCTTCCTGCGCGCGGAGCGCTCGCTGATCCAGACCATCGGCCGGGCCGCGCGGCACCTGAACGGCAGGGCGATTCTCTACGCCGACAGAATTACCGAATCGATGAAGAAAGCCATCGGCGAAACCGAGCGCCGCCGTGCCAAGCAGATTGCCCACAACACGTTGCACGGCATTACCCCGCGGAGCATCGTCAAGCAGGTGCGTGACCTGATCGATGGCGTCTATAGCGAAAAAGCCAGCAAGGAAATGGAAAAGCAGGAGCTGCAGCGGGCGCTGACCCAGGACATGTCCGAGAAAGACGTGGCCCGGGAGATCAAGCGGCTGGAAAAGCAGATGCTCGAGCATGCGCGCAATCTCGAGTTCGAAAAGGCCGCGCGCGTGCGCGACCAGCTGGCGCTGCTCAAGCAGCAGGCCTTCGGGGCCGTGGTCCACGACAATGTGATCCCGATCACCGCCGGCCGCGCCTGACGGTCGAGCAGGTACCGGACCGCCCGTCTTATCCGCTGACCGGCCCGCGCCTCGCAGGGCGGGATTACCCGAGCATTTCCGCGGGTCTTCTGCTATACTTGACGAAAATACTCAAGAACAGTCCATTTTCAAAGAGCCGGCGGCCGAGGCCGTGGCGCCAACCCGGCGGGGAGCCGGCTGAGATGGATGGAGACCGACCCCGGGGGCACAACTTTCGGGGATTTGAAGGTTAGCCAAGCAATAAGGAGCTTGCGATGCGTCTCACAACCAAAGGCCGTTTTGCCGTCACCGCGATGATCGATCTGGCCCTGCGCCAGAACAACGGTCCCGTTACGCTGGCCGCAATCAGCCAGCGCCAGCAGATTTCACTGTCGTATCTCGAGCAGTTGTTCGGCAAGCTGCGCCGGCATGAGCTGGTCGAGTCCACCCGCGGCCCCGGCGGCGGCTACACGCTGGGCCGCAAGGCCTCCGAAATCACGGTGGCCGATATCATCGTGTCGGTCGACGAGCCCATCGATGCCACCCAGTGCGGCGGCAAGGAAAATTGCGACAGCGACGGCGGCCGTTGCATGACCCATGAGCTGTGGTCGGCGCTCAACCAGCGCATGGTCGAATTCCTCGACTCGGTGACGCTGCAAAAGCTGGTCGACGACCAGCTGGCCAAGGGCATCCAGATCGAGGACAAGCCGGCGGTCAAGCGTGCGATTTCCAGCCAGCCGGTGGTCAAGCCGATTCGCGTGAATGCGCCGAATTCGGTGTTTGCACTGGGCAACTCGTACGCCAAGTCCTGACCCGTTCGCCGCCACTTTCGAGATTCAGCCAGAAACAAAGCCAGCCATGGACATGACCCCGCATTTCCCGATCTATATGGACTACGGCGCGACCACGCCGGTCGACCCGCGCGTGGTGGACGCGATGATTCCCTGGTTGCGCGAGCATTTCGGCAACCCGGCGTCGCGCAGCCACGCCTGGGGCTGGGAAGCGGAAGCTGCCGTGGAGAAGGCGCGCGAGCAGGTGGCTGAGCTGATCGGCGCCGACCCGCGCGAGATCGTCTGGACCTCCGGCGCGACCGAATCGAACAACCTGGCGATCAAGGGCGCAGCCAACTTCTACAAGAGCCGCGGCAAGCACCTGATCACCGTGAAGACCGAGCACAAGGCGGTGCTCGACCCCATGCGCGAACTCGAGCGCCAGGGCTTCGAAGTCAGCTATCTCGAAGTCCAGGAAGACGGCTTGCTCGACATGGAGGTGTTGAAAGCGGCGATCCGGCCGGACACCATCCTGGTCAGCGTGATGTTCGTCAACAACGAGATCGGCGTCATCCAGGACATTCCCGCCATCGGCGCGCTGTGCCGCGAGAAGAGCATCGTTTTCCATGTGGATGCCGCGCAGGCAACGGGCAAGGTCGAGATCGATGTCAAGAAGCTGCCGGTGGACTTGATGAGCCTGGCCTCGCACAAGACCTATGGACCGAAGGGCATCGGAGCGCTGTACGTGAGCCGCAAGCCGCGTGTGCGGCTGGAAGCGCAGATGCACGGCGGCGGCCACGAGCGCGGCATGCGCTCGGGCACGCTCCCCACGCACCAGATCGTCGGCATGGGCGAAGCCTTCCGGCTGGCCCGCTTGGAGATGGGACAGGACAACGCCAAGGCCCGGGGGTTGCAGCGGCGGCTGCTGGACGGTCTGAAAGACGTCGAGCAGGTGTTCATCAACGGTCACCTCGAGCACCGTGTGGCCCAGAACCTGAACATGAGCTTCAACTTCGTCGAGGGCGAATCGCTGATCATGGGCATCAAGGGCCTGGCGGTTTCGTCGGGCTCGGCCTGCACCTCGGCTTCGCTGGAGCCCAGCTACGTGCTGCGCGCGCTGGGCCGCAGCGACGAACTCGCGCACAGCAGCCTGCGCATGACCATCGGCCGCTTCACGACCGAAGAAGAAATCGACTACGCGATCTCCACCATCAAGCAGAACGTCGCGCGCCTGCGCGAGTTGAGCCCGCTGTGGGAGATGTACCAGGATGGAATCGACATCAGCACCATCCAGTGGACCGCGCACTGAGAGATTGACAGCATTACAGAGGTACCCAAAATGGCCTATTCCGAAAAAGTCGTTGACCACTACGAAAACCCGCGCAACGTCGGCTCGTTCGACAAGGGCGATGAATCCGTCGGCACCGGCATGGTGGGCGCGCCCGCCTGCGGCGACGTGATGAAACTGCAGATCAAGGTCAACCCGCTGACCGGCGTGATCGAGGATGCCCGCTTCAAGACCTACGGTTGCGGCTCCGCCATCGCCTCGAGCTCGCTCGTCACCGAGTGGGTGAAGGGCAAGACGCTCGACCAGGCCGCGGCGCTGAAGAACAGCCAGATCGCCGAGGAGCTGGCGTTGCCGCCGGTGAAGATCCACTGCTCGATCCTGGCCGAAGACGCCATCAAGGCAGCGGTGGAAGACTACAAGAAGAAAAACACGCACTGACCTCCGGACGATGGCAATCTCCCTCACACAAGCAGCAGCGCGCCACGTCACCCGCTATCTCGGCAAACGCGGCAAAGGCGTGGGCGTGCGCCTGGGCGTGAAGACCACGGGGTGTTCGGGCCTGGCCTACAAGCTCGAGTACGTGGACGAAGTCCTGCCTGAAGACATCGTGTTCGAAGAGCACGGCGTCAAGGTGCTGATCGATCCCAAGAGCCTGGCCTACATCGACGGCACCGAGCTCGATTTCGTGCGCGAAGGCCTCAACGAGGGCTTCAAGTTCAACAACCCGAACGAGCGCGACCGTTGCGGCTGCGGGGAAAGCTTTCGCGTCTGACGCGTCTCACCCTGGTAAGGCCGCCTTCACATCCCGTGCTGGCGGCTTTTTGTTGACCCATGAACGTGAACCTGCAATCCACCGACTTCGAGCTGTTCGGCCTGCCCGAGCAATTTGCGCAGGACCGCGCGGCCATCGATGCGCGCTGGAAGGATTTGCAGCGCGAGGCCCATCCCGACAAGTTTGCCGCCCAGGGGCCGGCGGCCCAGCGCATCGCGATGCAATGGTCGGTGCGGATCAACGAGGCCTATCGCCGCCTGAAGGACCCCCTGCGTCGCGCCGGCTATCTGTGCGAACTGCGCGGCGCCGCGATCAATGCAGAGAACAACACGGCCATGCCCGCGGACTTCCTGATGGAGCAGATGGCCTGGCGCGAAGCGCTGGACGAGGCTCAAGGCGAGGCCGACCTCGATGCGCTGGACGCGCAGCTCCGCAGCGCACGCACGCAGGTTCTGCAACGGATCGAGCATTTGCTCGACGAACAGAACGATTCCGCCGCCGCGGCCCAACAGGTCAGAAGCCTTATGTTCGTTGAGCGCTTTGGACTCGACGTGCAGGCCCGCTTCGAGCAACTGGGACAATAGGCCGATGAAGCACCTCAGCGTAAACCCCTGACATGGCACTGCTGCAGATTTCCGAACCCGGCCAGTCGCCCGATCCGCACCAGCGCAGGATCGCGGTGGGCATCGACCTGGGCACCACGCATTCGCTGGTGGCTGCGGTGCGCAACGGCGTGGCCGAATGCCTGCCGGACGACAAGGGCAGGGTGATCCTGCCTTCGGTGGTGCGTTACCTCGAGGACGGTGGGCGGCAGATTGGTTTCGACGCCCTGGCGGCCGAGTCCGAGGACCCGGAGAACACCATCGCATCGGTCAAGCGATTCATGGGCCGGGGCCTCGCGGACATCGTCGATAGTGGCCGCTTGCCTTATCGCTTTGCCGACAAGCCCGGCATGCTGGCCCTGCAGACCCGCGCCGGCGAGAAGTCGCCTGTGGAAATCAGCGCCGAAGTTCTGGCGACCCTGCGCTATCGCGCCGAGGACACGTTCAGCGATGACCTGTACGGCGCTGTGATCACCGTGCCCGCGTACTTCGATGAAGCGCAGCGCCAGGCCACCAAGGATGCGGCCCAGCTCGCCGGCATCAACGTGCTTCGTCTTATCAACGAGCCGACCGCCGCCGCCATTGCCTACGGGCTGGACAACGCCAGCCAGGGCGTCTATGCGGTCTACGACCTGGGCGGCGGCACCTTCGACATCTCCATCCTGCGCTTGACGCAGGGTGTGTTCGAGGTCATCGCCACCGGCGGCGATTCGGCGCTGGGCGGCGACGACTATGACCGCGCGCTGGCGCAGTGGCTGCTGGCCCAGGCCGGCCTGCAAGCGGCCAGCGCCGGCGACAAGGCGGCGATCAAGGCGGCGGCACGCGCGGCCAAGGAGCAACTTTCCCAGGCTGAAAACGTCGTTGCGCAAGTCGGTGTGGCGGCCGGCAAGTCTGCCTCTGTGTCGATTCGGCGCACCGACTTCGACAGTCTCACCGCTCACCTGACGGCACGAACCATGACGGCCGTGCGCAAGGCCTTGCGCGATGCACGGTTGTCCAGGGACGAAGTCAAGGGCGTGGTGCTGGTCGGCGGATCGACCCGCATGCCTCAGATTCACCATGCCGTTGCCGAGTTCTTCGGACATGAGCCGCTCACCAACCTCAACCCCGACGAAGTCGTGGCGCTGGGCGCGGCCATCCAGGCCAATCAGCTCGCGGGCAACGACGCGGCCGGCGACCTGCTGCTGCTGGACGTGATACCGCTTTCGCTGGGCATCGAAACCATGGGCGGCCTGGTCGAGCGCATCGTGCCGCGCAACGAAACCATTCCCACCGCCAAGGCCCAGGACTTCACGACCTACAAAGACGGCCAGACGGCCTTGGCGCTGCATGTGGTGCAGGGCGAGCGCGACCTGGTGCAGGATTGCCGCAGCCTGGCGCGCTTCGAGCTGCGCGGCATCCCGCCGATGGCCGCCGGCGCGGCAAGAATCCGGGTCACCTTCACGGTCGATGCCGACGGCTTGCTCAGCGTGAGCGCCCGTGAGCAGGCCAGCGGTGTCGAGGCACGCATCGACGTCAAGCCGTCCTACGGCCTCTCCGACGAGCAGATCGCCCGAATGCTGCAGGAGAGCTTCAGCACCGCGCAGCAGGACATCGAGGCGCGCGCGCTCGCCGAAGCGAGGGTCGACGCCGATCGCATGCTGCTGGCGACGCAAAGCGCGCTCGATGCCGATGGCAATTTGCTGCCGGCTGAAGAACGCGAGCACATCGGCGGTCTGATGGACCAGTTGCGCCAGGTCGCCGCGCAGAGCCAGGATGCGGCCGAGATCGAGAGCGCGACCCAGGCCTTGGCCAAGGGCACCGAATCGTTCGCCGCGGAACGCATGAATCACAGTATCCAGAAAGCGCTTTCGGGCAAGAACGTGGAGACCCTCTAGTGGCCATCATCAAAATCCTGCCGCATCCCGAGTACTGCCCTGGCGGCGCCGAACTCACCGTGCCCGCCGGCACCTCGATCTGCGAGGCACTGCTGGACAACGACATCAACATCGAGCATGCCTGCGACATGAGTTGTGCCTGCACCACCTGCCACGTGATCGTGCGCGAAGGCTTCAACTCGCTCAACGAGATGGACGAGAACGAAGAAGACCTGCTCGATCGGGCCTGGGGCCTGGAGCCCAACTCGCGCCTGTCATGCCAGGCGATCGTGGCGCAGAAAGACCTGACGGTGGAGATTCCGAAGTATTCGATCAACCACGCCAAGGAAGTGCACTGAGTTCCGCCCTCTCACCATCAGCCCCGTACAATCGGCGCCAATGCGCCAGATCGTTCTAGACACGGAAACCACGGGCCTGTCCGCTGAAGGCGGCGACCGCATCATCGAAATCGGCTGCGTCGAGCTCGTCGCGCGCAAGCTGACCGGCAACAACAAGCATTTCTACCTGAACCCCGAGCGCGACAGCCACGAAGACGCGCTGAAGGTTCACGGCATCAGCAATGAATTCCTGCGCGACAAGCCCAAGTTCGCCGCCATAGCGAACGAGTTGATGGAATACGTTGCCGGCGCCGAGATCATCATTCACAACGCCGCCTTCGACGTCGCCTTCCTGAACAAGGAGCTCGAACTGGCCGGCATGCCGCCGTTCAAGACCAGCGTGGGCCGGGTGACCGACACGCTGGCCATGGCCAAGGAGATGTATCCGGGCAAGCGCAACAGCCTCGACGCCCTGTGCGACCGCCTCGAGGTGGACAACTCCGGCCGCACGCTGCATGGCGCCCTGCTCGATGCCGAACTGCTGGCCGATGTGTACATCAACCTCACGCGCGGCCAGGACGCGCTGCTGATCGACATTGCCGACACCGGCATTGCCGGCGGCATCACGACGCGGGTCGACCTGACGGCCTTCACGCTGCCAGTGCTGCTGGCCAGCGACCAGGAGGCCGCGGCGCACGAGGAAGTGCTCAAGCAGCTCGATAAGGCCAGCGGCGGCAAGACGCTGTGGCGGATCGAGACGGCCCCCCGGCCTGTGGCATAATCCGGGGCTTTCCTGCAAAGGGAAACAAGTTTTCGCGCAAGCGGAAATGGGCGATTAGCTCAGCGGTAGAGCACTGCCTTCACACGGCAGGGGTCACATGTTCGATCCATGTATCGCCCACCAGGTACAACAAAAAAATCAAGGACCGCGCGCAAGCGTCGGTCCTTTTTCTTTTCGATCGTTGTGTGCCGCACCGCGAGCGGCCGCTACGGGCCCACCCCTACCAAACGTTATCCGGCAGATAAGCAGGGCTTGGTTGCCTGCACCTCCCCTGTTCGAAATACTCAGCGTCATGGAAGTACTCGGAACGCCGAAAATCGCGCCGCTGGCGGTAGCACGGACCCGGCCGGCCCGAAAATCGCTGGTCCGCATGAGTGTGCGTGGGGACGTGGCGGTCTTGTCGATCGTCAACGGGCCGCTGAACATCCTGACGTCTGCCGTCAGGCGCGAACTGCTGAACGCGATCCGCGAACTCACAGGAAAAGCGCAGTTCGCAGCCGCCATCCTGATCGGGTCTGGGGATACGTTCGTCGCCGGCGGTGACCTGCGAGAGCTCGATGACGAAATCGATCCGCCGGAACTGCCAGCGGTGATTGAAGCCATCGAACGTTGCCCGATTCCCTTCGTGGCGGCGCTGCAGGGCGCGGCGTTGGGATCGGGGTTCGAGCTGGCCATGGCTTGCGATGGACGGGTCTGTACCGCAACCACCACCCTTGGCTTGCCCCAAACCAGCCTCGGCGGCATTCCCGGCGCTGGTGGCACGCAGCGTCTGCCCAGGCTCGTAGGCCGGGCGGCCGCGGCGCAAATCATCTGCAGCGGGCGGCAGATCGACGCCCACGAGGCGCTCGAGTTGAGCCTGGTGGACTGCATCGCCGAGGGCGACCTGCTGCAGTGCGCCATCCACAATGCGCGGCAACGCGCTCCGTTCAAGCGAAGCATTCGCAATCTGCCGGTTCCTGTCGAGGATGAAGCGGCGTTTCAGCGGGCCGCCGCCCTGGCGCGCGGCTCTGGCCAGGTGAGGCCGCAGGTCGAGGCGGCGCTTCGCGCAGTTGCCGCCTCCACCGCAATGCCGGTGGAATCCGCGCTCGCGCTCGAGCGCCAGCTGTTTCACCAACTTCGCGTCTCCGACGCGGCAAGGGCGCTGCGTTATCAGTTCTTTGCCCGAAGGCGGGCTGCAGGTGCCTATCCGCAGACGGCTGCGCCCGAGGCCAGAAAGGTCGGTGTCGTCGGCGCCGGACCGATGGGCGCGCAGCTGGCCGAGTGGCTGCTCGCCGCCGGCGTCGAGGTCGTCTTGGTCGACCGCGACAAGCGCGTCCTTCAAAAAGCGTCCCGGGCGATCAAATCGCAGCGGCTGGCCGTCGGCTCTGAACTGGCGCTCCTGTCGGGTTGCGACTTCGTGATCGAGTCGGTCTCGGAAGACTACGAGGCCAAGGTGGGCGTGTTCATCGCGCTCGACGCCTTGCTGGGCCCGGATTGCCTCCTGGCGACCACTACCTCGTCATTGGACATCGACGCGCTGGCCTCGGCGACAGGGCGGGCGGGCAGGGTGTGCGGGCTGCATTTTCTGCCTTCCGCCAGCAAGGCAAGTGTGGTGGAAGTCATCCGCACCAGCGAAAGCTCGCCCGCAACGCTGTCGGCGGCTTTTGCCTTGGTGCGGCGTATCGGCAGGCTTCCCATCGTGGCTGGAAATGCCTTCGGATTCATCGGGCACCGGCTGCTCACGGCTCTCCGGCGCCAGTGCGCAATGATCGCCGGGCAGGGGGCCGATCCGGCGCGAATCGACGAGGCGCTCAGGCTCTTCGGTTTCAGCGTGGCGCCCTGGGTTCAAGTCGCAGCCGGGGCTGCTGCAGATTCGCAAGTGGTCCCTTCCGGCTCGCTCGATGGCGATTCGATCGTGCAAGGCGTGTTGCTGGCCCTGGCCAACGAGGCCGCCTGCATCCTCGAAGACGGGGTGGCGGCGACGCCCGGCGACATCGACGTGCTGCTGGTGGATGCCTATGGCTTCCCGGCCTGGGAAGGCGGGCCGGGATTCTGGGCCCGCCAGCGCGATGTCGACACCGTCGCGCAGGCGCGGGACAGGTTATTCGAAGCGGGGGGGCCGGGCATGCGCAGGGGCAACCTGAAACTGCTGTCGGCACATGCCGTCTAGCGGCCACAGCCGACTTTTTGTTATGAGCATCCAAACCAAAGCTCAGTTGTTCGCCCTTGGCGGCACGGATGTAATGAACTATTGCCTCATACAGCGCAAGGCGCGCGACGGGGCTGCCGGAGTGCGCATTGGAAATTGATTACGCGACGATTTCACCCAGGGAGCGCTACAAGCTCCTGGTGGGTTCGCTGGTGCCTCGTCCTGTTGCGCTGGTGAGCACCATCGGGCTGGACGGGCGGCACAATGCGGCCCCGTTCAGCTTCTTCAACGCGGTGTGCGACGATCCGCCCGCCGTGGCGATCGGCGTCAACTCGGATCCTTCGCACACCAAGGACACTGCCAGGAACATCCGCGCGACGGGTGAGTTCGTGGTCAACCTGGTCGATGAAGCGCTGGCCGCTCGCATGAACCTGTGCTCGGCGGAGCTTCCAGCCGACCACGACGAGTTCGAGCTGGCGGGCTTCACGGCAATTGCCGGCGTCAAGGTCAAGGCACCCCGGGTCGCCGAAGCGCCGATTTCATTCGAGTGCCGGCGCCTCGTCAACCTGGAGATCGGCGTCGGGCGCAACGTGGTGATCGGCGAAGTGGTCTATCTGCACATTCGCGACGACCTGATCGACGTGGAGCGGCTTCATGTGCATGGGCACAAGTCCGGGCTGATCGCACGCATGCATGGGCTGGGGTGGTATGCCCGCACGACCGACCTGTTCGACATGCCGCGGCCAACGCCCGAGCACGTTCGCGAAACGCTGCAAAAGCGAAACATGGGGTCCGGCAAATGCTGACTTACGTCATCAAGCGCCTTTTCGCGACGCTGCCCGTGCTGGCGTTCGTCGGCCTGTTTGTCTTTTCGCTGCTCTACATCACGCCTGGCGACCCTGCGGTCATCATCGCGGGCGATACGGCCACCCCGGAGCAGGTCGCGGAAATCCGGCTGCGCCTGGGACTCGACGAACCGTTCGTGGTCCGGCTCGGTCACTGGGTCGGCGCCGTGGTGCGCGGGGATTTCGGCGTGTCGGTGTTCAGCGACGTGCCGGTCAGCACCATGATCGCGCAGCGCATCGAGCCGACGTTGTCGCTCAGCGTGTTCACGCTGCTGATCGCCATAGGGCTGGCCATTCCGATCGGCGTCATCGCCGCCGTGAACGCGGGCAACTGGATCGACCGTTCGATCATGGGCTTTGCAGTGTTCGGGTTTTCGGTTCCGGTGTTCGTCATCGGCTATGCACTCGTTCTGTTGTTCTCCCTTCAGCTCGATCTGCTGCCGGTCCAGGGGTTCGTCAGCCTGAGCAAAGATCCGGTGGAGTTCGTTCGGCATCTGATTCTGCCCAGTGCCGCCTTGGGAATCGTCTACACGGCGCTCATCGCCCGCATCGTGCGCACCAGCATGCTGGAGGTGCTGTCGCAGGACTACATCCGAACCGCCAAGTCGAAAGGCTTGTCGATGTGGAGCGTGGTGGCGAGGCACGCCTTGAAGAACGCCGCGGTTCCTATCGCCACCATCATCGGCATTGGGGTTGGCCTGCTGATCACGGGCGTGGTGGTGACCGAGACGGTCTTCGCCATTCCCGGGCTGGGGCGCCTGGTGGTGGACGCCATCCTGCGGCGCGACTATCCGGTGATCCAGGGTGTGATCCTGGTGTTCTCCTTCCTCTATGTCATGGTCAACCTCCTGGTCGACCTGAGCTATACGTTGTTCGATCCGCGGATCTCCTACTGAGGTGAGATTGGAAGCTTCCGTACTAACCAGTGAGGCCGCCATGGCCGACGACAAGGCGCGTATCGACGCGGGCTCGACCATGGCCAGGCGCTCTGCCTTTTCCGGCCTGCTGGCGCAGGTTCGCCGGCATCCCACCATCACGATAGGCGGCTTGCTGCTGCTCACAGTGATGCTGCTCGCCCTGTTCGCGCCGCTCGTGGGGACGGTCGATCCCCAGGCGATCGCACCGGCCAAGCGGCTTCGCATGCCCAGCGCCGAGAATTGGCTGGGGACCGACATGCTCGGGCGGGATCTGTACAGCCGGGTGGTCTATGGCGCGCGGGTGTCGCTCACCATCGGTCTTGGCGTGGCTGCCCTGGCCGCAGGCATCGGCCTGATCGTGGGTTTGGTCACGGGCTATCTGCGCGCAGTGGACGCCGTCGTGATGCGGGTGATGGATGGCTTGATGGCGATTCCGTCGGTCCTGTTGGCGATTGCGCTGATGGCCCTGACCCGCGCCAGCGTCCAGAACGTGGTGATCGCGATCACCATCGCCGAGATACCCCGGGTGGTGCGCCTGGTACGCGGCGTGGTGCTGACTTTGCGCGAGCAGCCGTTCGTCGAGGCCGCGACGGCCAGCGGCACGCGCCTCTTGCCCATGCTGTGGCGCCACATCCTGCCCAATACCATCGCCCCTGTGCTGGTTCAGGCCACGTACATCTGCGCTTCCGCGATGCTGGTGGAGGCGACGCTCAGCTTCCTGGGCGCCGGGACGCCGCCTTCGACGCCGAGCTGGGGAAACATCATGGCCGAGGGCCGGACGATTTTCCAGCTGGCCCCTTCGACCATTCTCTTCCCGGGCATCCTGCTGTCGTTGACGGTGCTCGCCGTCAACTTGCTGGGAGACGGGCTGCGCGATGCGCTGGACCCACGGCTGTCGCGCCTGATGTAGCCACATGAATACTGCAGCCGATACTCCACTGCTCCAGATCGAGGATCTGGCGACTCATTTCTTCACCCGCGACGGCGTCGTGCGGGCCGTCGACGGCGTTTCCTATTCCGTCGGCGCCGGCGAAACCCTCGCCGTAGTGGGCGAATCCGGCTGCGGCAAGAGCGTCACGGCCCTTTCCATCCTGCGGCTGATCGCCTCGCCGCCCGGGCGGGTGGTGGGGGGCAGCGTCAAGTTCCAGGGGGACGAGCTGCTGACCAAGACCGAGGCCCAGATGCGCGGCATCCGGGGCAACAGCATCTCGATGATCTTCCAGGAGCCGATGAGCTCGCTCAACCCGGTGCTGACCATCGGCCGGCAGCTGGCCGAGCCGTTGATGGTGCATCAGCGGATGTCCCGCGCCGGCGCGCGCGAGCGGGCCATTGCCATGCTGAACATGGTGCAGATTCCCGCCGCCGAACGGCGCGTCGACGAGTACCCTCATCAGCTGTCGGGCGGCATGCGCCAGCGCGTCATGATTGCCATGGCGCTGGCCTGCGAGCCGCAGCTGCTGATCGCCGACGAGCCGACGACGGCTCTGGACGTGACGATCCAGGCGCAGATCCTGGAACTGATGGGCGAGCTCAAGAGCCGGCTGGGGACCGCAATCATCCTGATCACGCACGATCTCGGCGTGGTGGCGGAGATGGCGCAGCGGGTGGTCGTCATGTACGCCGGCCGCAAGGTCGAAGAGGCCGGCGTGCACGAGCTGTTCGAGGAGCCGCTGCATCCCTATACGCGTGGGTTGATGGGTGCCATTCCCAAACTGGGCCATCGGCCGGCGGGGGGCGCACGGACTCGCCTGACCGAGATTCCCGGCATGGTGCCCTCGCTTCGCGGCGAGCGGATGTCCGGGTGCCCATTCGCTCCGCGCTGCCCGCTGGCCATGCCGCGATGCGGGGTCGAGTCGCCTGAACTTCGTTCCATCAAGATCGGGCACCAGGTTGCCTGTCACGCCGTATGAGCTCCGCCACGCCACTCCTCGAGGTGAAGAACCTCGTCAAGCACTTCCCGATCAAGCAGGGCTTGCTCGGGCGCCAGGTGGCCCGCGTCCATGCGGTGGACGATATCTCGCTGACGATCGGCGCGGGCGAGACCCTGGGCCTGGTCGGCGAATCGGGCTGCGGCAAGTCCACCGCGGGCAAGACCATCATGCGGCTGGTGAAGCCGACGTCGGGCGAGGTGTCGCTGGGCGGACGGCGAATCGACAACCTGGGCGAGGGTGACATGCGCGAGGTGCGGCGCGAGCTGCAGGTGATCTTTCAGGATCCCTACTCTTCGCTCAATCCCCGCATGAATGCCGGCGAGATCGTGGGCGAGCCGCTTCGCAACTTCAATGTCGCCAGCGGCAGCGAACTGCAGGACCGCGTGGCGGCGCTGTTTGCGCGCGTCGGATTGCGGGCCGAGCAGATGAAGCGCAACCCGCACGAATTCTCCGGCGGCCAGCGCCAGCGCATCGGCATCGCCCGCGCGCTGGCGCTGAGTCCCAAGCTGATCGTCTGCGACGAGCCGGTTTCCGCGCTGGACGTGTCGGTGCAAGCCCAGGTCATCAATCTCCTGATGGACCTGCAGGAGGAGTACGGCCTGTCGTTCCTGTTCGTTGCCCACGATCTGGCCGTGGTCGAGCACATCAGTCACCGGGTCGCGGTCATGTACCTGGGGCAGATCGTGGAAATCGCCGACAAGGCCAGCCTCTACGACAACCCCATCCACCCATACACCGAGGCGTTGCTGTCGGCGGCGCCGCAAGCAGACCCCAAGGCGACTCGGCGGCGAATCATCCTGAAGGGCGACGTGCCCAGCCCCATCAACCCGCCGTCTGGCTGTCGGTTCCACACCCGTTGTCCCATCGCCGAGGCGCGCTGCTCGCAGGAGCAACCGCAGCTGCGGGAAGTGTCTCCAGGCCACTTTGCAGCCTGTCTGGTCCGAGCATAGTTTCAATAGGAGAGTCTCATGGCAATCACTCGTTTCATCCGCCGTTGCGTGGCCATTGCGGCCACCTCCGCCCTGCTGGCCACCACAGTTCACGCCCAGTCGGTGCTCAAAGTCGTGCTCGATGGCGAGATCCAGGTCATCGACCCGATCTCCACGACCAATTACCGCACCCGCGATCTGGCCTACATGGTCTTCGACATGTTGATCGCCATGGACAGCAAGGGCAACTACAAGCCCCAGATGCTGGAATCGTTCACCATGAGCCCGGACCGGATGAAGTACAGCTTCAAGCTGCGCCCGGGCCTCGAGTTCAGCGACGGCACGCCGGTCACGGCCGAAGACTGTGTGGCTTCGATCAAGCGCTGGGCTTCGCGCGACGGCTTGGGCAAGCAGATGATGGCCAGCACCAAGGCGCTCACCGTGGTCGACAAGAGCAATTTCACACTGGAGCTGGCGAAGCCATTCGGCTACGTCATCGAGGCGCTCGGCAAGCCCAGCAGCAACATCCCGGTGATGATGCCGGCCCGGCTGGCGGCGACCGACCCGGCCAAGCCCGTGGCGGAGCTGATCGGCTCCGGGCCGTTCGTGTTCCGCAAGGACCTGTGGGTGCCCGGCGACCGGATGGTCCTGGAAAAGAATACCAGGTACAAGCCGCGTTCCGAACCGGCCGACGGCTTGGCGGGAGGAAAGCGCCCGCTGGTCGACCGCATCGAAATCATCGCCATGCCGGACCCGGCCACCAAGGTGGCGGCCTTGCAGTCCGGCGAAATCGACTACGTGCAGAACGTGCCGTTCGATTTCATGCCGATCCTCAAGAAGGCCAAGAACATCTCGCTGGATGCCGGCAAGGGCCTGGGCAACATGATGGTGGCGGCACGTCCGAACCACACGCAACCTCCGTTCAACAACATCAAGATGCGCCAGGCACTGCAGGCGCTGGTCGACCAAAGCTCGACCCTGGCCGCACTCGGCGCCACACCGGACCTGGTGACGCAATGCCAGTCCATGTTCATGTGCAATGCGCCCTACACATCCACCGCAGGCACGCAGGAGCTGATGAAGCCCAGCATCGAAAAGGCGAAAGCCCTGATGAAGGAAGCGGGCTACAAGGGCGAGAAGGTGGTGGTGCTGCATGCGACCGACGTCCTGACCATTCATTTGTCGGCCACGGTGCTGGAAGACTCCATGCGCAAGGCGGGCTTCAATCTCGACGTGCAGGCCTCCGACTGGGCCACCGTGGCCCAGCGCCGCTTCAACAAGGAACCCGTTGAAAAGGGCGGCTGGAGCTTGATGCCGCTGCAGTGGGTCGGCTTTGATCTGGGCACCCCGCTGACTCACTACGGCATTGCCTACAACTGCACCAACGGCTATGCGGGTTGGTCATGCGACGAGGAAACCACCAAGCTGCTGGCCCAGTTCACGGTCGAGACGGACGAAGCGAAGCGCAAGGCGCTGGTGGACCAGATCCAGAAGCGCGCCCACGAGACCGTGTCGGTGGTGCTGGGCGGACAGTTCACCTTGTCCAGCGCCTATCGTTCCAATCTCAAGGGCGTGCTGTCGGTCGGCATCCCGGTCTTCTGGAATATTCAGAAGTGAAGAGGGATTCAGGTCCCATGACACCGCCGTTGTTCACGCCCTTTCAGCTGCGCGGTGTCGAGTTCGCCAACCGCATCGCGGTGTCGCCGATGGCGCAGTACTCCAGCGCGGACGGCGTGGTGCAACCGTGGCACGAGCAGCACCTGGGCAGCCTGGCTGTTTCGGGGCCAGGCCTCGTCTGCATCGAGTCGACTTCGGTGGAGCGGCAGGGGTACGGTTCGAAGACCTGCGTGGCGCTGCACACCGACGCGCAGGAAGAGGGCCTGCGCCAGCTGATCGACAGGATCCGCAGCTACAGCCGCACGCCCCTCGGGGTGCAGTTCGGCCATTCCGGACGCAAGGGCAGCGGCGCCGATCCCTCGCAGGGTCGGCGCGCGCTGCGGCCCGATGAGGGCGCATGGGAGCTGAGTGCGCCGACCGCACTGCCGTTTTCACCCGCCTGGCCGACGCCGGTGGAGATGGACCGGGCGGCGCTCGACCGCGTGATTGCCGCCTACGGCCAGGCCGCGGAACGGGCGGCGCGGCTCGACCTCAGTGTCATCGAACTGCATGGCGCGCACGGCTATCTGCTGCATTCATTCCTGTCGCCCATTTCCAACCGCAGGAGCGACGCCTATGGCGGATCGCTGGTCAACCGCATGCGCCTGGTGATGGAGGTGGTCGAGCGGGTACGCAGCGCCTGGCCTGACGACCGCGCGCTCGGTATCCGCCTGAATGCCCACGACTGGTTGCCGGAAGGCATGACGATCGAGGAAACGGTGGAAATTGCCCGTGCCTTCAAGGCGCGCGGCGGCGACTATGTTTCGGTGTCGGCCGGCGCCATCACCGGGGACGCCAAGATCCCGGCGGCCCCCGGCTATCTGATTCCCTACGCATCGCAGGTGCGTCGCGATGCCGATGTGGCGACGTTCGTCACGGGAATGATCGTCGACCCCCGCCAGGCGAACGATCTCGTCGCCCAGGGGCATGCCGACATGATTTCCATCGCCCGTGGCTTCCTGGACAACCCGCGCTGGGTCTGGCACGCCGCCCAGGCACTGGGCGCCAAGGTGCAGTACCCCATGCAGTACGAACTGTCCAATCCATCGGCCTGGCGTGGCGCCGAGATGGTCAGGCCACCCCAATGAAGGGCAGGGGCGACTACGATCCGGCCACTTTCAGGCCGCTCACGTTCTTCGATGCCGTGCCGCGTTTCATCGAGGCGCTGGATACGCCGCGCCGGTATCTCGAACGTTGCCTCGAGAATATTGAAGCGCGGGAACCCGTCGTCCGGGCATGGGCGGCATTGAATCTCGCTGGGGCGCGGGAAGCCGCCGACGCGGCCACCCGACGCTACGCGCAGGGCGCCCCCTTGTCGCCGATCGACGGCATGCCGATCGGCATCAAGGACTTGTTCGAAACGCGCGACATGCCCACGCAGATGGGATGCGAGGCGTACGCCGGCAACCAAACCGGCCGCGACGCGCCGGTGGTGCGTGCGCTGCGCGAGGCCGGGGCGGTGGTGCTCGGCAAGACCGTGACCACCGAACTCGGCATGTCGCACCCCGGACCGACCACCAACCCGTTCAACCCGCGCCACACGCCGGGCGGGTCCTCCAGCGGCTCGGGCGCGGCCGTCGGCGCCGGCATGGTGCCCGCCGCCATCGGCTCACAAGTAGGTGGTTCCATCATTCGCCCGGCCAGCTACTGCGCCAATCATGCGCTCAAGCCCACGCTGGGCGCACTCAATCGCGGCGAGCGGCTGGGCTTGAGCCAGGCCGTGCTCGGTACTCACGCAGGGTGTCCCGAGGACATGTGGCTGGTGGCCATCGAGGTGGCGCGCCGCACCGGCGGCGACCCCGGCTATCCTGGCCTGTTCGGCCCGTTCGAGACGCCGCAGCCGGTCCGCCCGCAGCGGCTGATCGTCATGGAGACCGAATCCTGGAAGTCTGTCGATTCGGCGTCGCACGAGGCGTTTGCCCGATTGCTGGCACAGCTGGGTGAGCAGGGCGTGGAGGTGGTGCGGCGATCCGACAGCCTGCTCGTGGAGTCGTTCGAGCAGTCCATCGCCCAAGCCAAGGCAATCTGCGGCGCGATCAGCTCCTACGAGCTGCGGTGGTCGACGCGTGAGCTCGAGGAGCGCCATCCTGGCAAGGTCAGCGCCCGGATGCTGGCGCGCATGCACGGTGGGCAGGCGCTCGGCATCGACGGCTACCGCCTGCGGCTGCAGCAGCGCGAAGAGGCGCGGCGCCGCCAGGCGGCCGTGGCACCGCTGGCGGATGCCATGATCAGCCTGTCTTCGCCGGGGCCGGCCCCGGAATGGCTTGGCGATGTGCCTGGCCAGCCGCTGGCCGCAACGCCGACCGGGGACTATGGCTTCAATGCGGCCACGTCCATGCTGGGCGCTCCTGCCGTTTCGGTGCCGCTGCTGGCGGTGAACGGCATGCCGCTGGGCGTGCAGATCGTGGGGCAGCCGCATGAGGACGCCCGCGCCGTGGGTATCGCGCGGTGGATGGCTGCCGCGTTGCAGCCCGTGCGCATCGACGCCTGATCCAGATACTTCGAGGTGAATATGAGTGCAGTCAAGCGTACGGCCATCGTGACGGCCGCCGCGCAGGGCATGGGGGGCGCATCGGCCCGCCGCCTTGCCGAGATGGGCATGAACCTGTCGCTGGTCGATCTGCAGGGCGAAGCCCTTCAGCGGCAGGCCGATGATTGCCGCTCCCTGGGTGTGGAGGTGCTGTGCACCGTCGCCGACACCACCGACTCCGCCGCCGCGGCGCAGATCGTGGCCAAGACCCACGCCCACTTCGGCCGCGTCGACGCAATGGTCAACATCGCGGGCGGCGGTGGGCCACGCAACCTGCATCAGATCGACGAGATCGAACCCGCTGACTGGGACCTCGTCATGTCTCTCAACCTGCGGTCCACGTACCTGTGGTGCCGCGAAGTCGTTCCGCTCATGCGCGAGCAGCGGTACGGACGCATCGTCAACATGTCCTCCACTGTGGCGCGCGGCAAGCACGGCCCCGTCGGCACAGCCGGCGCGCGGCTGGCCTATGCCGCTGCGAAAGCGGGCATTCTGGGTTTCACCGCGCAGCTCGCCAAGGATGTGGGCCAGTTCGGCATCACGGTCAACGCCGTGATGCCTTGGTTGACCCTCAGCGATGCCAGCTCGCGCGTGCGCAAGCGCTACGACGAGCTCTCCGAGGAGGCGCGGGCGCGGCTGGTTTCGGCTTCACCGATGAACCGTCCCGCGCAGGCGGATGAAGTTGCCGCAGCCATTGCTTTCCTCGCATCCGAGCATGCCTCCTACGTTTCCGGCACCGGCTTGCCAGTGGACGGGGCCTTCCTTTGATGAGCGGCCAGCGCCTCGAAGGCCGCCGTATTCTCGTCACCGGCGGCGCCTCCGGCATCGGCTTGGCTACCGCCGCGCTTTTCCTGCGGCAGGGTGCGCAAGTGGCACTGCTCGATCGAGACCAGGGAAGACTGGATGCCGCTCTGGCTGGCCTTCACGGGGCCCGTGCGGTGGCGGCCGACGTCGCGGATTCACAGCAGGTGGAGCGGGCCGTCGAGGCCGTGGCAGAGGCGATGGGTGGGCTCGATGGCCTGGTCAACGCCGCCGGCATCAGCCTGCGCAAGCCTTTCTCGGAAACCACTGCGCTGGAGTGGCGGACAGTGATGGCAGTGAATCTCGACGGGCCATTTCATGTCTGCCGCAGCGCGCTGCCGCATCTGCGCCAGGCCGGCGGCGGCACGATAGTCAATATCTCGTCGGGGGCCGGCCTGCGGCCCTTGCCCGATTTCAGCGCCTACTGTGCGTCCAAGGGCGGACTGGTGCTGTTTGGCAAGGCGCTGGCGATGGATCTCGCCCAAGACAACATCCGCGTCAACACCGTCTGCCCGGGCATTGTGATGACGCCGATGGTCGAACGCCGGTTGGATGTCTCGCCGGACCGCGAGGCGACAGTCGCGGCGTTCCTGGACAAGCGCCTGATGAAGCGCTTCGGGACAGCAGACGAAATCGCCGACGCGGCGCTTTTTCTCAGCTGCGGCGAATCATCGTTCGTGACCGGCTCCGCCCTCGGCGTGGATGGCGGAGCCGTCTTTCACTGAGCGGCCGGCTGGGCGGTCCGTGCCGCCTCGGCCACCTGCGAGCAGGTGCGGAAGGCGACGCCGTCCGTGCCGCGAACGTGGGTGATGAAGCGATCCAGCATGTCCATCCGGCTGGCGCGTGCAATGCCGTAATCCTGGCGCGGGTGCAGCGTCATGCAGCTGAAGCACCCCGCCGCGTTGGCACCGTCGAACTCCTCGGTCCAGTTCTTGAACACCCGGTCGTGCGTCTGGCGGATCGAGAAAAACACCTGATCGATCAGCATCTCGTTTTGCGGCACTTCGAACAGGGTCCCGCCGCCTTCCGGCGCCAGCGAGTAGGGGAAGTCGTCGTCCTGGAAACTGCTGTCGTACCGGTAGCCGAGCCTGGCCAGCAAGGGCAGGGTCTGACGGCTGAGCATGCCGTCGGGCGCCCGCCATCCCACTGGCGCGGTTCCCACGACATCGGCGATCGAATCGTGCGCGCGTGCCAGCACGTCCGCTTCGTTGTCGCCGAGCGTCGAGTGATCTTCCAGCGCATCGCCATGGGCGGCGATCTCGTGGCCGGCCGCTGCGATCTCGCGGATCAGGGACGGCTTCATCCGCGCTTCGGCTCCCGGAACAAAGAAGGTGGCGGCAATGCCGTGGCGCTGGCATAGCGCCATGATCCGCTCGACCCCGATCGGCATGTAGTTGCCGTAGGCATATCGCCCCACCAGCCGCGCGGCGCTCACGGTGCGAAGTTCCACCGACGAACCGTGCAGGTTCACGGTGAGGCTGAAGGTTTGTCGCAGCGCATTTTCAACGGTCATGGTGTGCTCCTAGGGCGGGGGACTTGCGCCACAGGCCAGGGTTGTCCAGGCACCACTGCGCCAGTTCGTCCATACGGAAGAACCGCACGCCTGGAAAGCCCTTGATGTAGGTGATGAGTTCGTCGACCACCTTGGCGCGCGTCGGGGAGCCGGAGCCGAAGCCTGTGCGTGGGTGCACGATCAGGTCGTAGAAGCCGCCTTCAGCGTACGCGGCATCGAACTCCTGCTTCCAGTGCGTGAGCACTTCGGAGGGTGGCGTATAGCTCACGCGATAGAACGGAAAGTCGTCGAGGCTGCTGGTGTTGTCCGGCAGGTTGATGAAGCCTTCCATTTCCCGGCCGTCGATGATCGGGTAGAAAGGCAGGTCGGCATCCTTTTCGCTCGAGTCGTATCGGTAGCCGAGTTCGCGCAACACCTTCAGCGTGTTGTCCGATTTGCCGCCGCCCGGGTTGCGCCAGCCCACCGGCGCAGTGCCGGTGATGGCGGTCAGGATCTCGTGCGTCTTGCGCAGGTAGTGCGGCTCTTCTTCGCCCAGGTCGAACGACTCGTGCAGATAGCCGTGTGCGGCAATTTCGTGGCCCGCGTCGGCGATGGCCTTGACCGACTCGGGATGCTGCTCCGCGTCGAAGCCCGGAACGAAGAAGGTGACGTTGATGTCCTGGCGCCGGTACATCTCCAGGTGGCGCGGGATGCCGCGTTTGGCCGAGTAGCGGCCATGGGAAAACTTGCCGTAGGTCAGGCGCTTCAGGCCTGTCTCGTTGGACGGGCCGTCGAAATCGACGGTAATGCACACCGCGCATTTCACGCCGTCCGGCCATAGCTGGGTCATTTGCATTCTCCAGGGCAATCAGAGGATCGGCGAGCGGCGCAGCGTGCGCGGAACGGACTGGTCGAACGGCGTGCGGGCATGCATCAGCGCGCGGTTGTCCCAGACCAGCAGGTCGTCCACCTGCCACTTGTGGGTGTACGTGACCTCGTCGGGATACAGGTAGCTGCGCACCTCCTTCATCAAGGCGGCACTTTCGTCTTTTGCCAGTCCGACGACTTCCACGGTCGTCATCTTGTTGACCCAGAGCGCACGGCGGCCCGAGAGCGGATGGACCGGCGCCATCGGATGCACGGCCGAAAGCGGCTGTACCTCGGCGCTGTCGATGTTCCAGTCCTGCGCCAGTTCACCCGCGAAGGTATAGGCATGACGGCATTCCAGCGTGTCGACCCTGGATCGCAGCGCGGCAGGCATCGATTCATAGGCGGCACACGAGTTCGAGAACTTCGTGTCGCCACCGGACGGCGGAATTTCGATGCCGTACAGGATCAGGCCCAGCAGCGGCTTGGCATGGAACAGCTGATCCATGTGGAAATCGAGTTCACCCAATCCGAGGATGCCGTCCTTGCGCGTGTTGGACACATGCTGCGCAGTGGCTTCGGCGTTGGCGACGACGTTCTTCTCGCGGATCACGACCTGCCCGAACAGTTCGGCGAACCGGGTTTGGTCGGCGGTCGAAACCTTTTGGCCGCGCACCAGCAGCAGCCCATATTTGCCGAATCCCTCGCGCAGGCTGGTGGCTGTTTCGTCGTCGAAGGGAACACTCATGTCGATGCCCTGAACCTCCGCGCCGAGGGCGCGGCCGAGGGGGCGGAACGAAACGGTTTGGGTGGCGGATGCGCTGGCCATGGCGAAAGCTCCTTGGGTTTTGCTATGCCGATCTTCCGTGGGCCCGATCACAGCGGCAAGCAATCGTTGGTTAAGCGGGCCATACCAATAGGTAGGGCAGAGGCAGGGCAGGCGCTGTGGTAAGGTCAGGCCATACGTCATCCATTGACAAAGTTGTCAAGTTCTTGCCATGCGTCGTTCGATCCCGCCGCTCAATCCGCTGCGCACTTTCGAATCCGCAGCACGCCACCGCAGCTTCACCCGCGCCGCCGAGGAGCTTCATGTCACCCAGGCGGCGGTAAGCCGGCAGGTCGCCGCATTGGAGGAATACCTTGGTTTCAAGCTGTTCCGCCGGCACAACCGTGACCTTGAAATCACGGACGTCGGCGTGCGCTACGCCAAGGCGATCAGCAAGGGCTTCGACATCATCGAAAGCGCCACCGACGTTCTGCCCATCGGGCGTCCGCACGCGAGAAGCCTGAACGTTCGGGCTTACAACACCTTCGCGCAGTGCTGGCTTATTCCTCGCCTGGCACGCTTCTTCGAACTTCACCCCAACGTCAATCTGCATCTGCGCACCTCGGTGGACGAGGTCGATTTCGACCGGGACGACGTCCAGATGGCGATTCATTACGGCCGGGTGCGGCAAAGTGGCGTGATCGTGGAACCGTTCCTGCAGGACGTCATCGAGCCTGCCTGCAGCCCGGCGCTGGCCGCGCAGCTGGGCAACCCGCCGGATCTCCGAAAACTGAAGGAGTTTCCGCTGCTGCAGACCGTGCACCGTGGACAGGACTGGGCGGTATGGCTGCGGCACGCCTCGCTCGACAACAACAACAAGCAGGTGCGCATGTTCGAGAGTTCGGTGCTGGCCTATCAGGCAGCAGCCGAGGGCCTGGGCATTGCCATGGCGCAAGTGCCGCTGATCAGCAAGCATCTGGAAGCCGGACAGCTGGTGCTGCCGTTCAAGCTTCCGCTGGCGCGCCCTTACTCGCACCAGCTGGTTTACCGGCCGGCCTCCGAACACGTGCCCGCGCTGCGGGCGTTCCGCAACTGGATATTCGCGGAAGCGGGCGAGGACGGATTGTCCGCGGCCTCAGCCGGTCAGGACGCCGAGGACTGATACCTCGGCGGCAGTAGCCCGGTCGAGCTCCCGCAGCCGCTCCAGCATGGCCGGCGCGCTCGTGCCGAGTGTGGCATTCGTCAGCTCCAGAAACTTGTCCGCCAGCTCTTCGTCGGTCAACGGGTCTTCTGGGTCTCCGTGGCGATGGGCCTGGAGGTACTCGTGCCGCTCCCCTGATACGGTGGTGATGATGGCGCGAGCAGCCCTTTGGCCGGGAAACACCCGGGTCAGCTCTGGATCTTCAACCAGGTCGACACGCTCCATGAAAGCCGCGACTTCCGGCGTGCAGATGCGTTCCGGCTGGAAGGCCTCGCTGCGGACTCGCCGGTACAGCACCGCGTTGGCGACGCCGTAGCGCAGGCAGAACTTCGCTTCGAACGGGGTGCTGGCCGTCAGGCGCCCGGTGACGTCCAAGGCCACCTTGTAGCTCTCGATGCGCACATTCGCGATGTCGGCGGCTCGCAACCGATGGCGCTCGCACAGCGCCAGCGTGGCATCGATCGCGGAGAAAATGTGCCCGCAGCAGCCGTGATTCTTGAACGTCATCTGCGTGATGTTGTGATGGGTTCCCAGGTCTGCGAAGAAACGATCCCAATCGGGACTATCCGCCATGGCGGCGCCGAAGCCCGCCTCGCCTTCCAGGATGTCCAGTGCCCCGGTCACGCCTTCGCGGGCCATCAACGCCGCCGTGACGCCGGCTTCGGCGGCGCGGCCGGCATGCAGCGGCTTGCTCATCGCATCGGACCGGAACGCCTGCTGCAGCGCCGCGGCGAAGGTGCCGGCGGTGGCCAGGGCGTGGGCCGTTTTCGAAGCGTCCAGGCCCAGCAGCACGCTGGCGGCAGCCGCAGCACCGAAGCTGCCCACGGTGCCGGTAGGGTGCCAGAAGCGGTAATGGGCGGGCGCCACTGCCGCCCCCAGGCGGGTGGACACTTCGTAGCCCGCCAGCACCGCGCGCATGAGCCGATCGCCATCGCCGCCGACCGCCTGCGCCGTCGCCAGCGCCGCGGAAATCACCGGGCACGCGGGATGGTAGATGGCGTCGCGGAAGATATCGTCGAACTCGACCGTGTGCGAAGCCGTTCCGTTGATCAGGGCCGCCAGGCGAGCCGGTGCCTTCGTGCCTTCCGGGTACAACGCCGCTGGGCCTTTGCCGATCTCGTCGGCAAAGGCCTTGCGCATCAAGGTCGCCGGCGCTTCGACGGAGCCCGCCATCAGTGCGCCGTACCAGTCGATCACGGCACGACGGATGTGGTGGCGCACGGGAGCCGGAATGGGGGCGGTGCGCTGTGCTGCGGTGTACTCCGCGATCCTTGTCATCAGCATGTGGGAAGGCTCCAGCTCAAGCTCAGTTGATCCATTGGCCGCCGTCCACGTCGAGTATTTCGCCCGTCATGAACAGAGGGTCGGCCGTTGAAAGGAACAGGATCACCTCGGCGACGTCCTGCGGCGTGCCCATGCGTCCCATGGGGATGCCACGTTCGATCGCTTCTCGCCGCGGCGCAAAGCGCTCGCGTGTCAGGTCGGTCTCGATGGCGCCCGGGCAGATGGCGTTGACCAGGACGTGCGGGGCGAGTTCGCGGGCCAGCGCGCGGGTCAGGCCCAGCGCGCCGGCCTTGGCCACCACATAGGCGACCTTGCTGATCGCATTGGGGCCGGCGCCGGTGTGCGCGTTGACCGATGAGATGTTGACGATACGCCCACGACGCTGGTCCACCATGGCCTGGGCCACCGACTTGCACCAGTTGAAGTAGCCCTTGAGGTTGATGGCCATCGTCAGGTCCCATTCCGCCTCGCTGATCTCCAGCAGGGGCTTGGGCTGCGAAATGCCGGCGTTGTTCACCAGCACATCGATCCGCCCCCAGCGTTGCAGGACCTGCCGCCCCTGGGCCTGCACCATCCCGAAGTCGGACACGTCGCCCGGCAGCGCAAGGCAATCCACGCCGAGTGCGCGAATCTCGCCAGCGCAGATTTCGAGATCGTCCAGGAGACGGTCGGCGATGGCAATGTGATGCCCGGCCTGCGCCAGCCGAAGTGCGGCGGCGCGGCCGATGCCGCGTGCACCTCCTGTCACGACGGCCACTGGGTTCGCGGAGTTGCCGTTCGCTGCCATCACATGAGCGGCGTGCGGCGCAAGGTCCGGCGCTGGCTGTTGTCGAAGGGCGTGCGCGCGTGCTGCAGCGTCTTGTTGTTCCATAGCACCAGGTCACCGGGCTGCCAGCAGTGCCGGTAGCCCAGCGCCGGCTCGTACAGGGGCTTGCGCACTTCGTGCGTCAGCGCGCGTGCTTCCTCGGCGCCGAGGCCGATCACTTCCACGGTCGTGAGCTTGTTCACCCAGATCACGCGGCGACCGCTGACCGGCTCGGTCCAGGCCATGGGATGAATCGCGGTGGGCGCGTTCGCGTCGGCCTGCTTCATGTTCCACTGCTCAGCCAGCTGGCCGGTGTAGCTGTAGGCATGCCGGCATTGCAGGCCGTCGATGCGCTGCTTCAGTTGCGCCGGCAGGGCGTCGTAGGCGTCCATGGCGTTGGCGAAAAGTGTGTCGCCTCCCTCGGCGGGAATTTCCACACCGTAGAGAATAAGCGCGCACAAAGGGTCGTCCTGGAACAGCTGGTCCATGTGGAAATCGAGCTCCCCCTGGCCGAACACGCCGTCGTCCCGGGCATTGGAAACGTGCTGGGTGTCGGCTCGCTCATTGGGGACGGTATTGCGTTCGCGGATGGCGATCCGCCCGAACAGACTGGCGAATGCCGCTTGCTGGTCGGCCGTGATCTCCTGCCCGCGCACCAGCACCAGGTGATGCTTGCGATAGGCGTCGACCAGGGCGCGGGCCTGATGGGCATCGATCGGCTGGCGCATGTCCAGGCCTTCGACCCGCACGCCCACGGTAGGCGAGAGCGGAATGAATTCGAGTCTTGTCATTGCTGGCGTTGTCACGGTGCATTCTCCAAAACGATACCGCAGTGTGAGCAGGCGCCGCGGCCTTGACCACTTCCTTTTGCTTGTTCCGAGCCTTACAAATGCTCAGTCCGTCCGGTGTGCTGCTGCAAGTACAGTCGTTTGATCCAACATCCAAGGATAAAGGCATGGTGCGCGTTGCCGTTGCAGGGTTCCAGCACGAAACGAATTGCTTCGTGGAGCCGAAAACCGATTTTGGCTATTTCACCAGCCATCGCGATCGCCCGCCCCTGGTTCGTGGCCCCGATCTGCTGGAGTGGCTGCGGCCGTCGAGCTTTTCGATGGGCGGGTTTCTTTCGCACATGGAAGCGTCGGTCGACATCGTGCCGCTCGTCTGGACGAGCGGCGGCGCGGGCGGAATCGTGACCCGCGAAGCGTTCGAGCGGATCGCGGCTGAACTGATCGGCCGGCTGTCGCAGGCTGCTCCGGTAGACGGCGTCTACCTGGACCTGCATGGGGCGATGGTCACCGAGGATTTCGAGGATGCGGAGGGCGAACTGCTGCGCCGCCTGCGCGCTGCTGTGGGAGAGGTCATCCCGGTGGTGGCCAGCCTGGACTACCACGCCAACGTCACGGAGGCCATGCTGCGCCATGCCGACGGCCTGGTCGGCTACCTGACCTATCCCCATGTGGACAGGCCGCAGACCGGGGTTCGCGCCGCCGTTCTGCTGCAAGAGCTCTTGCGCAGCGGCCGACCGGCGGGGCGCGCCTTGCGGAAGTTGCCGTTCCTGATCCCGCTGAATGACCAGTGCACCCTGGTCAGCCCGTCCCGCGATGTCGTCCAGTTTTCGCAGGGAGCTTCGGCGGAAGTCTTGTGTCTCAGCTACCTCGCCGGTTTCCCGGCCTCCGACCTGAGGGAGTGCGGGCCGGCGGCCGTTGCCTACGCCCGGACCCAGGAGGCGGCGGACGCTGCCGCCGACGGGCTGTACCAGGAAGTTCTGGCGCGGGAAGGTGAGTTTGCCGTTCCCATCGAGCCCGAGGGCGAAGCCGTTCGCCGCGCCATGGCGCTGGCGGCTAGCGCGGATCGTCCCATCGTGATTGCCGACACCCAGGACAACCCCGGCTGCGGCGGCACGGCCGACACGACAGGGCTCATTGCGACGCTGCTGGCCCAGGGAGCGCATGGCGCGGTGGTCGGCTTGCTGTGTGACGCAGAAGCTGCCGCGGCTGCGCACGCGGCAGGGCAGGGGGCCACGATCGAGTTGGCGCTGGGGGGGCGGCACGGACCCGCCGGCGTCCATCCCATCCGCGGCCGATTCGAGGTCACAGCCTTGGGGGACGGCCGCTTCAATACAGACGGGAAGGTGACCGGCCGGCGAGAAGTCGACCTCGGCGCTATGGCCTGCCTGCGCATCGAAGGGGTGGATGTGGTGGTGACGACCAAGCGGATGCAGGCACATGATCCGGCGCCGTTCGTCCACGTCGGCATCGACCCGGCGCGCGCCCGCATTCTCGTTCTAAAGAGCACCTGCCATTTCAGGGCGGAGTTCGAGCCGATGGCGGCGCACGTCCTGGTGGCCCGCTCGCCGGGTGGCTTCGTCGCCGACCCCACCGACCTGCCGTTTCAGCGGTTGCGCCCGGGTGTCCGCACCCGCCCCGGCGGGCCTGCCTTCGAAGGGCCCGCCGCCCGAACCTGACCCGCTGTCGTCAGCCGCCGGTCGCGGTGTCCGCCAATACGCGCTCGATGACTTCGCCCGCGTCGTCGAGCGTGTCGCAGATGCGGTTGATCTCCCGCACCAACCGGGTCTCCAGCAGCCAGCGGGGCTCGCCGGCGGCAAGGGCCGCGAATCGCGGCACGTCGTACAGTGACGGCAGCATCGTGGTCTGGGGCGTATAGGCGTACGGATCGTGGCCATAGGCGCCTTTGACGGTGCCGCACATGGGCAACAGCAGCCGGCTCAGCTTCTTGAGGGCAGAGTTCAAGTGCGCGGCCCGTGGCTCCGCGGCGGCTTCGCCCGCTTCGCATTGCGCCGTGACACGGGCGCAGGCGTCATCCAGTCGCCTGGCAGCGTCTTTCAAGGCTCGCGCCTTGGTCAATGCGCGCTCGATGTCCAGCGAGGCGCCTGCTGCCTGGAGTTCGACCAATCGCGTTTCCACGTCGGCCGCGACCGAGACGAATTCGCAGGGGATCACCGGAGCAGTGCAGAGCCTCCAGACGTAGGCCGCATAAAGCCTCAAGTGGAGCGCCATTGCGGGCCATTCGATCTTGTCGAACGTGTTTTCGGTCGAGTGGTGCCACCAGCCCAGGTTGGCGTTGGCCGTGGCCTTCAATTCGTCGGCCGTGTACACGCCTTGCCCGGCAAACATGGGCACGCCCACGCCGAAAAACGAGGCGTCACCCACCTTGACCGTGCGGCGCCAGGCCCTTGGCACGTCGCCCAGCATGCTGCTGTCGACCTCCTGCATCAACCGCCGCAATTCGGAATTGGACACGCTGCCCCAGCGCGTTGTGCCGGCGCATGCGGGTTGATCGATCTGCAGGTAGCCGACGGCGTGACGGCGCAGGCGCTCCCATTGGCTGTCCACATACCACGTGGACCCCACCATCGTCCCGGTTTCGTGGCCGGTCCAGAAGCCGAATGCCACGCCGCGTCGCAGCCGTGCCCGGTGCTGCGTGAAGAACCTCGCCAGTTCCAGCATGCAGGCGTTCCCGGCCGCGTTATCCGTGGCCTGCGGGCCTTCCCACGAGTCCTGGTGGCCGCCAATCACCACGAAATCGTCACTTCCTTCGGCCTTCAGGTCGGCGGTGGTCACATGGACCGGGCGCCAGCCGTTCTCGACTCGTGTATGCAGGTCCGCGGTGACCTTGCCATTGTCGAGGAAACCGCGCAGGCGGAGCCCGTCAGCGCGTGAAATGCCCACGCAGGGCAGCACGGCCATTTCGTCGCGAAAGGTCTCCGGCGTCGGATTACCCCAGGCCGGCTTCACGGAGCCGTAGGGCAGCACGGCGCTTTCCGGTGGCCCCCAGTTCATCATGATGCAGCCGGCCGCTCCCTTCTCCGCGGCGATGCGTTGCTTTTCATGGCGACCGGGATGATAGGACAGCTCGACCAGGACGATCCTGCCGGTGACATCCTTGTCGGCGTAGTCGCCGTAGCCTCCCGCACCTGCGTCGACGAGCTCGCCGGTGATACCGCCGGGGCCGGTCTGCACGCTGTGGCCCAGCGTGTTGCATTCGATGTCAATGGCGCCAGCAACAGCGGTGTGAAGCGCAAGGCGGCCGCGTTCCGGGAAGCTGACCAGGCCGGGGATTTCGTGAACGGTGGCCTCGAGCCCCGCGGCGCGCAAGCCTGCGGCGCTGTACTCGGCCATGCGCCTGCCGGCGTCGGAGCCCGCCAGGCGCGACGGGATCTGGTCGCAGATGTGCCGCACGTCGGCTTTTACCCGCCGCACCGCGGCTTCACCGAATGCTTCGTTCCAGTTCATGTTGGCATCCTATGTAATATCCCGGCCGGCCAGAAAGCCGCCATCGATCGGGAGCGTCGCACCGTGTACGTAGCGGGCGTGGTCGGACAGGAGGAACTGCACCACCTCACCGACCTCCTCTGGCGTGCCGAGGCGGCCGAGCGGCACCATCTTCCGGTAGCGCTCGCGGTAGGCCGCGTCGGTGTCTCGATCAGGCAGGACGATCAGTCCGGGCTCGATGGCGTTGACCCGCACCCCGTGAGGGCCCAGTTCCAGGGCCAGCGTCCGGGTCAGCATGACGACCCCTGCCTTGGACGCGGAGTACGCAGCGGCACCGGGGCGCGCCGATTCCGCCGCCGCCGAGGCCATGTTCACGATGGCCCCGCCTCCGCCTTGTTCGATGCGATGTCGCCCGAAGCTGCGAGCGCAGAAGAACGAGCCCCGCAGGTTGGTGTCCGCAATGGCGTTCCAGTGCTCGTCGCTGCAGTCCACCACCCGAGCCGTCCCCATCAGGCCGGCATTGTTCACGAGCGCCATCAAAGGGCCATGTCGCTCGACGGCCAGGGCGAAGGCGCGATCGACGCTGCGCGAATCAGTGACGTCCATCACAATGGTCGCGCAGCGATCACCCAGTTCGGCGGCTGTGCGATCCAGGGCCTTCTCGTCGAGATCGGTTGCAATGACGCGCTCGAAGCTGGCGAGCAAGACTTTCGCGATGCCACGCCCCAGGCCCCGCGCCGCCCCGGTGACGAGTGCGGTGCCGGCGCATCGGTTCATTGCGATGGTGCGCGCTGGTCGAAGCGCCGACCGAAGATTTCTTCCGCGATGCGGTTTTTCAGCATCTCGGGCGTGCCGCCCGCAATCAGCCACCCGCGCGTGCGCTTCAGGCAGTATTCGACCAAGGCTTCGGTCGAGTAGCCGTACGCGCCCATCGCCTGCAGGGACTGATCGGCGACTTCGAAGCCAGCCATGTTGCAGGCGAGCTTGGCAATCGAGGTTTCGTATGCCGTGGGCAAGCTGTCATCGGCATTGGTGGCCGCTCGGTAGAGCAGCAGTTGCGCGGCATCCAGCTTCATGGCCATCTCGGCGAATTTCCACTGCAGGCCCTGGAACTCGCACAATGGCTTGCCGAACTGCTCGCGCGTCAGGCAGTGTTCGCGCGCCAGGTTGTAGGCGTGCCTGCCGAGCGCCAGTGCCCGGGACGCGTTGCCGATCCGTTCCACGTTGAAGCCGGAGATCTGCTTCTTGAATCCACCCGGCCCCAGCAGAACATTGCGCTTGTGAATGCGGCAATCGTCGAAGTAGAGCTGGCACCACTCCTCGCCGCTCATGAAGCTGGAGGCCTTCCCCCGCTCGAAGCCGGGGGTGTCGCGCTCGATGAGCACCGACCCGATGCCACTCGTCCCCGGGCCGAACCGGACGTAGACCAGGTAGAGTGTGGCATCGCAGCTGTTGGTCGAGAATACTTTCGATCCATTGATCTTGAAGTAGTCACCGTCTTCGCTCGCGGACGTCGACAATTCGGTTACTGCAGACCCTGCGCCGGGCTCGCTCATGGCCAATGCCAGCAAGGCCTTGCCGCGCAGCAGATCGCCCAGGTAGCGTTCCTTCTGGTCCGCGTTGGCATACTCGAAGAAGGTGCGAATCGGTCCGAAGCTGCCGGCCTGCACCACGTCCGCGCTCTTGGGGCAGACCAGGGCCAGTTCCTGGATGGCGATGACGGCGTCCATCAGCGTGCCGCCGCTGCCGCCGTCCGCCTCCGGGGCGGTGATGCCGAGCAGGCCCTGCTCAGCCAGCATGGCCGCCACGTCCCATGGATAAGCGGCGTCATGGGCGCGCGCCAAGGCGCCTTCGGCGAGTTTGTCGCGAGCGAGTCGGCGAACGGAATCGGCGAACGCTTGCTGGCTGTCTGAGAGCTGGAAATTCATCTGGCTATGGCGTTTTGAATGTGCAGCCGATGATGAAGCCTGGGGTGCGCCCTGGCTACTTCTGGCTTGTCAGGCCTCACATGAGGTTTTGTCATGCAGCACCAGCGGCGGAACGTCGCAATTTCGCACTGCTGCGTTCAAAATCGAGCGCAATGCGCACTTCTGAAACCAAAAATACGGCCGTTACCGGCACCGCGCTGGCCCAGGCCCTGTTCAAGCCCAGCTCGATTGCCATCGTCGGCATCTCCGACGATGCGGGCAAGACCTCGGGGCGGCCGCTGCAGTTCCTGCGTCGCGCCGGGTTCCAGGGCACGGTATATCCCGTCAATGCGAACCGGCAGACGGTTCAGGGCGAAGTCGCCTACGCTCGCGTCGAGGACCTGCCCGAGGTGCCTGAGCACGTCTTCGTGCTGACACCCACCGACACGGTGGTCGACGCCGTGGCGCGCTGCGCGCGCCTGGGCGTGAAGGTGGTGACGGTACTGGCGAGCGGCTTCTCGGAGTCGGGGCCGCAGGGTGCGCAACGCGAGGCGCAGTTGCGCGAGGTGGTTCGCGCGAGTGGCACCCGCTTGCTGGGCCCGAGCAGCCTCGGCGTCGTGCATCCGGCGACGGGCATGGTCCTGACGGCCAACGCTGCCTTCGCCGAGCCGGACCTGCCCACGGGCAAGGTCTTCGTGGCCTCCCACAGCGGCAGCATGATCGGCGCGCTGGTATCTCGCGGAAAGGCCCGCGGGATGGGATTCGCCGGACTCGTGTCGGTAGGGGCCGAGGCCGATCTGAGCCTGGGCGAGATCTGCCATTCCACACTGGACGATCCGGAGGTGGAGGGCTACCTGCTTTTTCTCGAGAGTCTTCGCCATGGCGAGGCACTGCGCGCGTTTGCGCGCGAGGCCGCGCGCCGTGGCAAGCCGGTGGTGGCCTACAAGTTGGGTCGCTCCGCCGTGGCGGCTGAAATGGCCCTGACCCACACCGGCGCCCTGGCTGGAGAGGACGACGTCGCGGATGCATTCTTTCGCGATATGGGCATTGCTCGCGTCGGGGTGCTGGAAGCCCTGCTTGAGTGTTTTCCGCTCGCCAGGCGCCTGGCGCTCGCCGATGGTCCTGCTTCACGCATAGGCATCGTCACCACGACGGGCGGTGGTGCGGCCATGGTGGTGGACCAGCTGGGAATTCGTGGCGTCGATACCCAGCCGGTGAGCGCGGCCACGCTGGCCCGTTTGCAGGCGGCCGGCATTCCGGCGCAGCCCGGCCGGGTCCTTGATCTCACCTTGGCGGGCACACGCTACGAAGTGATGAAGGCGGCCCTGGACACGCTGATGGATTCAGGGGAGTTCGACCTGGTGCTGGCGGTGGTCGGATCGTCGGCCCGCTTCCAGCCGAATCTGGCCGTGCGCCCCATTCTGGACTGCGCCGGCCGAAAGACGGCGCTCGCGGCCATGCTGGTGCCGGATGCGCCCGAGGCGCTGGCGTCGCTCACGGCAGCGGGCGTGCCTTGTTTTCGCTCACCCGAGGCCTGTGCCGACGCCATTGCGGCAGTGTTTGCCCGTCGCCAGCCCGGAGTGCAACCACGCCTGGTGCCGCGCGGCGCGCGGCCGGCGGTTCCACTGAGCGAGGCCCAGGCTTACGGCGTGCTCGATCAACTCGAGATCGTCCACGCGCCGTATGTGACGCTTGCGCTGGATGGAGAACCGGGGCCCGATCCGCTGCCGTTCGGCTTTCCCGTGGTCGCGAAAATCTGTTCGAGCCAGATCGCGCACAAGACCGAAGTAGGAGGCGTGGTCCTCGGAATCGACAGTCGCGCCGCTCTGCAGGATGCCCTGGCCGCGCTTGCCGCGAATCTTGCGCTGCGGGCGCCCGGGGTGGTGTGCAACGAAGCGCTGGTGCAGCCGATGACCAGCGCCCTGGCGGAGGTTCTGGTTGGCTATCGGGTGGACCCGGAGGCCGGGCCCCTGGTCATGCTCGCAGCGGGCGGCATCTGGGCTGAAATCGCCCGTGATCGCAGCATCCGCATGGCACCTGTCACGGTGGAGGTCGCCCGCGAGATGGTGGCGGAAGTCCGCGCGCTTCAGGCGGTCTCCGGCCTGCGAGGCAAAAGCCGGGGTGACCTCGAAGCCTTGGCCCAGGCGGTCAGCCGCCTGTCGCAACTGGCACTGAAACCGGAGATGGGCATCTCGGAAGCCGAGATCAATCCGATGATGATCCTGCCGGAGGGGCAGGGGGTGCGCGCCGTGGACGCGCTGATTCTTCAGTCACCGCCGGCGCCTTGAGGAAGGCCTGCCCGGTATTGCCGCTTTCGCTCACCGCTTTACAGGAACCGCCATGACGACCGCTTCTCTCAAGCCCGACACCCGCTCACTCTGGATGCCGTTCACTGCCAATAGGCAATTCAAGTCCGACCCCCGCCTGTTGACGGGTGCGAAAGGCATGTACTACACCACCCATGACGGGCGTAGCGTGCTGGACGGCACTTCGGGCCTTTGGTGCGTCAATGCCGGCCACTGCCGCGACGCGATCACGCAGGCTATCGCTCGCCAAGCCGGCGAGCTTGACTATGCGCCCTCGTTCCAGATGGGTCATCCGCTGGCCTTCGAGGCGGCAACCCGAGTGGCTGCCCTGATGCCCGAGGGGCTCGATCGCATCTTTTTCACCAACTCGGGATCGGAATCGGTGGATTCGGCCATCAAGATCGCGCTGGCGTACCACCGCTCACGCGGGCAGGCGCAGCGCACGCGCTTCGTCGGCCGGGAGCGGGGCTACCACGGCGTGGGCTTCGGCGGGCTGTCGGTCGGTGGTCTGGCGGCAAACCGGAAAGCATTTTCAGCCAACCTGATGCCGGGCGTCGATCACCTTCCGCACACGCACAACTTGCAGCAGCAGGCTTTTTCGCAGGGCCAGCCGGAATGGGGTGCCCATCTTGCCGACGAACTGGAGCGGATCATCGCCTTGCACGATGGCGAGACCATCGCGGCTGTGATCGTGGAGCCCCTGGCGGGATCGGCTGGGGTGCTGGTTCCGCCGAAGGGGTACCTGGAGCGCTTGTCGGGGATCTGCGCCAGACACGGCATCCTGTTGATCTTCGACGAAGTCATTACGGGATTCGGCCGCCTCGGGGCGGCTACGGCGAGCGAGTTGTTCGGGGTGACACCCGACATCATCACGCTGGCCAAGGGCTTGACCAACGCCGTGGTCCCGATGGGCGCCGTGGCCGTGCGCCGTGCCATCCACGACAGCGTGGTCGAAGCAGGCGCCCAGGGCGCGATCGAGCTTTTTCACGGCTATACCTACTCGGCGCATCCTCTGGCTGCGGCGGCGATGCTCGCCGCACTGGACATCTATCAAGGCGAAGCCCTGTTCGAGCGCGCCCGCCAACTGTCGGGATCGTTCGGCGAGGCCGCTCATGCACTCCAAGGCGCGCCGCACGTGCAGGACATTCGCAATCTCGGCCTTGTCGCCGGGATCGAACTGCAGCCGCGCACCGGGTTTCCCGGCGCGCGCGGCTACGAGGTATTCCTCAAGTGCTTCGAAAGCGGGGTGCTGGTTCGCTATACCGGCGACACGATCGCGGTGTCGCCGCCGCTCATCATCGAGCCTGCCGAGATCGATCGCATCTTCGGCACCGTGCGCGAGGCGCTTCAGAGCGTGAGCTGACGCTGCCGCTGAACCTCTACCTGTCGATGACGGTCGATGAGACAGCTGCGCTAGCCGAGATCGGCCGGCTGGAAGGCCTGGTTGAACTTCACCAAGTGCATCATGAGGGCCGCGCCATGTGCTGGCGCAGCCTGGGCAAGGGCCCGCCGCTGGTGCTGCTGCACGGCGGCCACGGAAGCTGGTTGCACTGGGCCCGCAACATCGAGTCCCTCGCGCATCGCTTCACGGTCTGGGCGCCCGATCTGCCGGGTTATGGCGGGTCGGATCTGCCCCCGCAAGCCAGCCTGGATTCGCTGGTGGCGATGACGGCAGCTTCGTTGAATGGGCTGATCGGACCGCAGTGCCAGATCGGGCTGGCGGGCTTCTCGTTTGGCGCCCTGGTGGCCGCCCACCTGGCAAACCAACGCGGCCACGTGAGACAGCTTGTTCTGCTGGGCCCAGCCGGCCATGGCGGCGCGCGTCGGCCCCGGGGCGAACTGCAAAACTGGCGGCCCGCATTCGCTTCAGGCGACATCGCCAGCCTGCAGGAGATCATGCGGCAGAACCTGCGGGTCCACATGCTGCATGAGGGGTCGAGCATCGATGCCCTCGCGCTGGCCATTCATCGCCTGTCGTGCCTGCGTGCGCGCTTCCACAGCCGGGCGATTTCACGCGCGGGAGGGCTTTGGGAATGCCTGCAAAGCTATCCGGGGGCAGCCCGGCTGGCCTGGGGAGAACACGACGTGACTGCCGATCCAGAATCGCTCGTGCGCGGCCCGGCGGCCGGGCATGCAAACGCGATCATTTCAGGCGCCGGGCACTGGGTTCAGTACGAGCGTCCCGGCGAGATCAACCGCCTGCTGCTCGAATCGGTAGTTTGACGGCCAGGGCCTCTGGTCGCTCGTACGATCCCCTCCCGTTGCGCACGGTTGCGATCGAGCCCCGCTGCGCCCGTGTTACAGCTGCAGGCGCCCCCACGCCGATGCCCGCTGCGCCACAATCATCCCCATGAGTTTTCCCATTGTCAGCATTCCCGGCACCACACCGCTGGTGCTCGACTCGCCGCACAGCGGGGTCGATTACCCCGACGATTTCGCCCATGCCTGCGATCCGATTGCCTTGCGCCAGGCCGAGGACACGCATGTGGAGAAGCTCTACGATTTCGCGCCAGGACTCGGCGCCGCCTGGATAGAGGCGCTGTTTCCGCGCAGCTATCTGGACGTGAACCGCAACCTGACCGAGATCGACGTCTCGATGTTCGACGAGACCTGGCCGGAGCCTGTGGAGACAGACCCGAAAGCGCTGGTCAAGGTGCGGCTGGGCAAGGGCCTGGTCTGGCGTTTCACCGACGACGGCCTGCCCATCTATGAGCGGCGGCTGACCGTGCAGGAGGTGGCCTCGCGCATCGAGCGATGCTGGCAGCCTTACCATGCCGCCGTGGCGGCGGCCATCGACGCGGCGCACGCGAGGCACGGCTACAGCATTCACGTCAACTGCCATTCGATGCCGGCTGTGGCGGCCAGCTATGCCACAGAGTTCCCGGGCCTGGTTCATGCCGACTTCGTGGTGGGCGATCGCGATGGCACCAGCGCCGATCCCGCGCTGTCACGAAAGGTGTGTGAGCACCTGAAGTCGCTGGGCTATACGGTCGAGTACAACCACCCCTACAAGGGCGTCGAACTGGTGCGCCGCCACGCCGACCCGGCGCACCATCGGCACAGCTTGCAGCTGGAGCTCAACCGCAAGCTGTATATGGACGAGCAGACCTTGCAGCCGCATCAGGGCTTCGAGCCGCTCAAGCGCAGCCTTCGCTCGCTGGTCGAATTGTTGCTGCGCACCGACCCGCGCCGGGATCTGTGATGGACCAGGTCGGCGCCATCGTCATCGGGGCGGGCGCCGTAGGGCTGGCGGTGGCCCGGGCGCTGGCCCAAAGCGGTCGCGAGACGATCGTGCTGGAGGCGCAGACTGCCATCGGCCAGGGCGTGAGTTCGCGCAACAGCGAGGTGATCCACGCCGGGCTCTACTATGCGCCGGGCTCGCTCAAGGCGAGGTTGTGCGTGCGCGGCAAGGCGCTTTTGTATGCGATGTGCGCGAGCCACGGCGTGAGCCATCGCAACTGCGGCAAGCTGGTGGTGGCGAACAGCGACGGCGAGACCTCTGCGCTGCGCAGCCTGCAGGACCGAGCCATCGCCAACGGCGTCCCGGTCCACTGGCTGGACGCAGAGCAGGCGCGGGCACTGGAGCCGGACTTGCAGTGTGTGGCGGCCCTGTTGTCGCCCAGCACCGGCATCGTCGACAGCCACGGGTTCATGCTGGCCTTGCAAGGCGATCTCGAGGCTGCGGGCGGCGTGGTCGCGCTGGGCTCGGCCGTCGACGGCGCCCGGCTGGGGCAGGGCGACCAGCCCCATGTGGTGCAAATGGCCGATGGCACAGAGCTGGCCGCGCCGGTTCTGGTGAATTCGGCGTCGCTGCATGCCTGCGCGCTGGCGCGGCGCTTCGATGGGCTGGAGCCGCGCTTCGTGCCGCGCGAGTACTTCGCCAAGGGCAGCTACTACGCCTTGACCGGCAAGGCGCCGTTCTCGCGCCTCGTCTATCCGGCTCCGGCCGATGCGTGGCTGGGCGTGCACCTTACGCTCGACTTGGGCGGCCAGGCCCGATTCGGGCCCGACCTGGAGTGGCTGGATGTGAGTCGCCCGGAAGAGATCGACTACACGGTCGATCCGCAGCGCGCCGATTCCTTCTATGCCGAGGTCCGACGGTATTGGCCGCAATTGCCGGATCGCGCGCTGCATCCCAGCTACAGCGGCGTGCGGCCCAAGATCTACGGGCCGGGCCAGGCGGCGCCCGATTTCCGCGTCGACGGGCCTTCGCACCATGGCGTCGGGGGGCTGATCAACCTGTTCGGCATCGAGTCCCCCGGCCTCACCAGCGCCTTGGCGATTGCCGAGCATGTGGGGGAGCTGCTGGGTCACCCCGCATGAAGTCGCCGCTGGTGCTCGCCTGCGCCTTGGCGGCCACAGGCGCCGCGCCGGCACAGGCCCTGCCGCAGGTGACGGTGAGCGCAACCCGCACCGAGGCGGCGCCGTTCGACGTGCCGGCGTCGGTGGACGTGATCGACGGCGAACGTTTGCGGTCGGGCGGCCGCCCGGGAATCGATTTGTCCGAAAGCCTGGCGTTGGCGCCGGGCGTCGCCGCGCGCGATCGCCAGAACTACGCGCAGGATCTGCAACTCTCGATCCGGGGCTTCGGCGCGCGATCGACCTTCGGGGTGCGCGGTGTGCGGCTCTACGTCGATGGCATTCCGGCCACCATGCCGGACGGCCAGGGGCAGCTGTCGCACATCGACCTGGCTTCGGCGGGCCGTGTCGAGCTGCTGCGCGGACCGTTCTCGGTGCTGTACGGCAACTCGTCCGGCGGGGTCCTGCAGGTGTTCACCGAAGCGGGCGAGGGACCGCCTCTATTGACGACCAGCCTGGCGGCGGGCAGCTACGGCATGTCTCGGCCGGGGCTGCGCCTGAGCGGCGGGACGCCCGGCTTCGGCTATGTGATCAGCGCCAACCACTTTGCCACCGACGGCTGGCGCGAGCATAGCGCCGCGTCGCGCGACCTGGCGAATGTGCGGCTGGACTTCAAGCCGCGGCAAGGAAGCGACTGGACCCTGATCGCCAATAAGCTGGCGTTGCAGGCAGATGATCCGCTGGGCCTCTCGCGCGCGCAGTTCGAAGCGGCACCGCGCCGCGCCGACGCGGCGGCGCGGCTTTTCGATACCCGCAAGACCGTGAAGCAGCGCCAGCTGGGGTTGATTCATGAACATCGGCTGGCACGCGGCGACAGCCTGCGCCTGATGGTGTATGGCGGACAGCGCGAAACCGTTCAGTTCCAGTCGATTCCGGTAGCGGCGCAGGGTGCGCCCTTGCATCCCGGCGGCGTGATCGGCCTGGAACGCAGCTACGCCGGCGCGGACTTGCGCTGGACGTCGCAGGCGACGCTGGCGCAGCGCCCGCTGGAACTGGTGGCCGGCCTTTCTTACGACCGGCTGGAGGAACACCGCCTGGGCTGGCGGAATTTCTCCGGCGCGGCGCTCGGCGTAATGGGCATCCTGCGGCGCGACGAGCACAACGAAGTCGTCAATATCGATCCCTACCTCCAGGCCGTCTGGAAGCTCGCGCCGCGCTGGACGCTCACCGGGGGCGTGCGGCACAGCAGCGTGCGTTTCTCGTCGCGCGACCGCTTCATCGCCGGTCCCAACGGCGACGACAGCGGCAGCCTGCGCTATAGCGCCACGTTGCCGGTGGCCGGGCTGATGTTCGCCTGGTCGCCCGAGGTTCACCTGTACGCGGCGCTCGGGCGGGGCTTCGAGACGCCGACATTCAATGAGCTGGCCTACCGGCCGGATGGAACGGCCGGGCTGAACTTTGCGCTGCGGCCCTCGCGCAGCGACAACCTCGAATTCGGCGTCAAGGGGCGCACGCTCGATGCAGGTTCCTGGCGCACGGAATGGAGCGCGGCCTTGTTCCACACAACGACCGAGCAGGAGATCGTGACGCGGACCAACAGCGGTGGGCGCAGCACCTTCCAGAATGCAGGCGCCACGCGCCGGCGCGGGCTGGAGCTGGCCTGGAGCGCGAGGGTGGCTCCGGCCTGGCGCTTCCAGTTCGCGCAGACCTGGCTCGATGCGCGCTACCGCGACGCCTTTGCGGCCTGCGCCGGCACCCCGTGCACAGTGGCCACGCAGATCATCCCGGCGGGCAACCGCATCCCGGGAACGGCCCGCTCGGTCTTTGCCGCAGAGCTGGCGTGGCAGCCCGCGCGCGGCTGGCAGGCGGGCGCTGACATCCGCAGCTCCTCCCGGGTGGCGGTGAACGACGCCAACAGCGAGGCCGCGCCGTCATTCACGGCCATCGGCGCGCACGTTGGCTACGTGTTCGATTTCAAGGGCTGGAACCTGGCGGCCACGGCACGCGTGGACAACCTGGCCGATCGCCGCTACGCCGGTTCAGTCATCGTCAATGAAGGCAATGGCCGGTTCTTCGAGCCCGCGCCCGGGCGTAACTGGACGGTCAAACTGGCGGGCACTTACGCGTTCTGATCGCGACGCGGTCAGGCGCGCAAGCCCTTGATCGCGCGGGCGGCGGCACTGACCAGGTCGGGGCCTTTGTAGATCAGCCCGGTGTAGATCTGCACCACATCGGCACCGGCCCTGATCTTGGAGGCGGCGTCTTGCGCGCTCAAGACGCCACCCACGCCGATGATCGGAAATCCCTTGCCCAGCGCAGCTCGCAGCCGGCCGATCACGCGATTGCTGGCTTCCAGCACCGGCGCGCCGCTCAGGCCCCCGGGCTCTTCGGCATGGGGCAGGCCTTTCACAGCATCGCGGCCAATGGTGGTGTTGGTCGCCACCACCCCGTCCATCCCGTGGCGCTGCAAGGCGGCAGCGATCACGTCGATCTGATCCTGCTCCAGGTCGGGCGCAATCTTGACGAAGATGGGAACGCGTCGTTCGTGCTGCGTCGCCAGCGCCTCGCGCCGCCGGGCAATCGCGCCGAGCAGCGCATCGAGCGCCTCGTCGCCTTGCAGCGACCGGAGATTGCTGGTGTTGGGACTGGAGATGTTGATGGTGACGTAGTCGGCATGCGGATAGACGCCGTCCAGGCACAGCAGGTAGTCACGCGTGGCATCGGCGATCGGTGTGGCCGCGTTCTTGCCGATGTTCAGGCCCAGGATGCGGCCCTTGCGCCGAAACGACGATTGCCTGACGTTGGCGATGAACGCCTCGAGGCCATCGTTGTTGAAGCCCAAGCGGTTGATCAGCGCATCGGCCTGGGGCAGGCGGAACATGCGCGGCTTGGGGTTGCCGGGCTGCGGCTTGGGCGTGACGGTGCCGACTTCGACAAAGCCGAACCCCATGGCGCCCAGGCCATCGATGCAGCGCGCGTTCTTGTCCAGCCCGGCCGCCAGCCCGACGCGATTCGGGAACCTGAGCCCCGCCAGTTCGATGGGATCGTCGACCATGCCGTTGCAATACGCCCATTCCAGGGGTGTGCCCTGCAGGCGCGCCAGCGACTGCATGGTCAGCTCGTGGGCGGTTTCGGGGTCCAGCCCGAACAGGAAGGGACGGGCAAGCGAATAGGGCAGCAGCGACATGGATAATTCAAGTTGGAAAAGGAATTGTCTCAAATGACCCAGGACGAACTCAAAGCGCTGGTCGGCCAAGCCGCCCTGCAGTATGTGGTGCCCGGCGAGATCGTCGGCGTCGGGACCGGCTCCACGGTCAACAAGTTCATCGACGCGCTGGCGTCCATGAAGGGCGATATTAAGGGCGCCGTGTCGAGTTCCAGCGCCTCCACCGAGCGGCTGCTGGCGCTGGGCATTCCGGTGTTCGACTGCAACGAGGCCGGCGAGCTGTCCGTCTACGTGGATGGCGCTGACGAGATCGATCGCCGGGGTTTCATGATCAAGGGCGGCGGGGCCGCCCTGACGCGCGAAAAGATCGTGGCCGCGCAATCCAGGCGCTTCGTCTGCATTGCCGATGAATCCAAGCTGGTCGAAATGCTGGGGCGCTTCGCGGTGCCGGTCGAGGTGATTCCCATGGCCACCCAGCGCCTGGTCCGCCAGTTCGAGCGCATGGGCGGCACGGCCCGGCTTCGAATGAAAAAAGACGGACAACCGCTGGTGACCGACAACGGCCAGCACATCCTGGATGTCGAGGGCCTGCGAATCTCCGACCCGCTGCCATTCGAGAGCGAGGTCAACCAGTGGCCGGGTGTGGTGACGGTGGGCGTCTTCGCCCACCAGAAAGCCGCCGTGTGCCTGCTCGGCACATCGGAGGGCGTCAAGACGCTGGCGTTCTGATCAGAAGCGGATGCCCGACGGATTGGGCGTTTCGGGCACCGGCGCCGCAGCAGCAGCCGGCTGCTCCGGCGCGGCCGGCGCGCTGGCCACCGGCGGCCGTGCATCCTGCGCCACCACCAGCGGAGTGGCCGGCGTGGGCATGTAGCTTGGCGGCAATTTCGAAGTCTTGGGGTAGCCGGCCGCGTCCAGGAATTGCAGCCACTCGGTTTCCGAATAGCCCTTGAGGTGCTGGCCGCCGATGGTCAGGAAGGGCAGTGCCGCAGACCCGCCCACCAGGCGCTTCAAGGCTTCGATGTCTTCCTGGGTCGTCACGGTCTTTTCGGTGAACGGGATGCCGCGGCGCGACAGCATCGCTCGCCCGCCGGTGCAGGGCGCGCACTCGGGCGCGGTGTACAAGGTGACCGGAAAGCGGACGGCGGCCTGCCGCAATTCGAACGGCAACCCAGCGACCCCCGCCGAGGGGCTGGACAGCGCCACCACCGGCGCGGGCGTGGCCTTGACGTTGGGTTCGAGCGGCGGCTTGTCCGAGAAGGTGATTCGGCCGTCGGGGCCCACGATGCGGAAAATCTGTTGCGCGTTTGCATCGCTGCTGCCCATTCCCGCGATGGAAAAAACGCCCGTCAGGGCAATCGCAAGCAAGGGGCGGGCAAAAAACATGGGTCTGGGCTCCGAGGTTCGCTGTCTGGTTCAGGCCATGCCTTGGTGCCGCAACAGGGCGTCCAGTGAGGGTTCGCGGCCACGGAAGGCTTTGAACGACTCGATCGCGGGGCGGCTGCCGCCCGCCTCCAGGATGGCTTGGCGGTATTTTCGCCCGGTTTCGATACTCGGCAAGCCATTTTTACCCGCGGTCTCCTCGAAGGCGGCATAGGCGTCGGCGCTCAGGACCTCCGCCCACTTGTAACTGTAGTAGCCCGCCGCATAGCCGCCCGCGAAGATGTGACTGAACGTGTGTGCGCTGCGGCTGAAGGCCGGCGGCTGGAGCACGGCCACCTCTTTGCGCACCTCGGACAACAGCGGCATGAAATCCTGTGCCGGGTCGTGGTCGGTGTGCAGCAGCATGTCGAACAGGGCGAACTCGATCTGGCGCAAGGTGCCCAACCCGCTCTGGAAATTCTTGGCGGCCAGCATCTTGTCGAACAGTTCGCGTGGCAGGGGACTGCCGGTCTCGACATGGGCCGTCATGTGGCGCAGCACGTCCCACTCCCAGCAGAAATTCTCCATGAACTGGCTGGGCAACTCCACGGCATCCCATTCGACGCCGCTGATGCCGGACACGTCGCGCTCGTTGACGCGGGTCAGCATGTGGTGCAGGCCATGGCCGAACTCGTGGAACAGCGTGGTGACATCGTCATGCGTCAGCAGCGGTGGCTTGCCGTCGACGCCGTCGGCAAAATTGCACACCAGGTGCGCCACCGGTGTCTGCAAGCGGGCATCGTCGGGGCGCAGCCAGCGCGCCCGCACATCGTCCATCCAGGCGCCACCGCGCTTGCCCGTGCGGGCCGACGGGTCCAGGTAGAACTGGCCCACCAACTCGGTGGACAGGCGCTCGCCTTCGCGCCGCTCGCGTTCGATCCGATAGAACTCGACGCCCGGGTTCCACACCGGCGCCACGTCGCGCCGGATCGTCACCTCGAAGAGGGTCTCGACGATCTTGAACAAGCCGGCCAGCACTTTCGGTGCGGTGAAGTACTGCTTGACCTCCTGCTCGCTGAAGGCATAGCGCTCCTCCTTCAGCTTTTCGCCGATGTAAGGCCAGTCCCAGGGCTGCGGGTCGGCGATGCCCAGGTTCTGCGCGGCGAAGCTGCGCATGTCAGCCACGTCGCGCTCGCCGTAAGGGCGGGCACGGGCGGCCAGGTCGCGCAGAAACCCGATCACCTGCTGCGGCGAGTCGGCCATCTTCGGCACCACCGACACCTCGCCGAAATTCTGGAAACCCAGCAGGCGCGCCTCTTCCTGGCGCAGCGCCAGGATCTCGCGGATCAGGGCGCCGTTGTCGAACTTGCGAAATTCATCCGGGGCCTGGTCGCTGGCGCGGGTGACATAGGCACGGTACAGGCGTTCGCGCAGCGCGCTGCTGCGGGCGAACTGCATCACCGGCAGGTAGCTGGGCATCTTCAGCGTCAGCTTGTAGCCCTCCTTGTCCTCGGCCTGGGCGGCAGCGCGGGCCGCGTGGACGACGTCTTCGGGCACGCCTTCCAGTTCCTCGATCGGGGCGTAGTACGCATAGGCTTCCGTCGCATCCAGCGCGTTCTCGCTGAATTTCTGGCTGAGCTCGGCCTGGCGCTCCTGGATTGCCGAAAAACGCTCGCGCGCTTCGCCGGTGAGCTCGGCCCCGCCCAGCACGAAGTTGCGGATGGCGTTCTTGTGGGCTTGCCGCTGCTCGTCGTTCAGCGTGGCGGGGTCGATCGCCTTGTACTTGGCATAGAGGCGCTCGTCAGAGCCCAGCCGGGTCCAGAAATCCGTGACTTTGGGCAGGGCTTCGTTGTAGGCGGCCCGCAGCTCGGGCGTGTCCGCCACGCTGTTGAGGTGGCTCACCACGCCCCAGGCACGGCTGAGCTTTTCGGTGGTGGTGTCCAGGACCTTGGCGATCTCGTCCCAGCGGGCTGGGAACTCGGCACGCGTCACGGTTTCCAGCGCGGCGTCGGCCTCGGCCAGGAGGCCTTCCACGGCGGGCGCCACCTGCGAGGGCTGGATCTGGTCGAAAAGGGGGAGGTCGCTGAAGTCGAGAAGGGGATTGCTCATGACGCTCATTTTGCGTCATCCACCCCGATTTCAACGGTTGAAGGGTTGTCATCGCCGAGGCCCGCAGCGTCGCCGCGGTATGGGCCTCAAGGCGCTGCGCGTTCGGCCGCTTCCAGGGTATTGACCAGCAGCATGGCGCGGGTCATGGGGCCGACGCCGCCGGGCACCGGCGTGATCCAGCCCGCGACTTCGCGCACCCCGGCGAAGTCGACATCGCCGCAGAGCTTGCCTTCGTCGTTGCGGTTCATTCCGACGTCGATCACCACTGCGCCGGGCTTGACCATGTCGGCCGTCAGCACGTTGCGCTTGCCGACGGCGGCGACGATCACGTCCGCCTGCAGGGTATGGGCCTTGAGGTCCCGCGTGGCGCTGTGGCAAACGGTGACCGTAGCGCTCTGCTGCAACAGCATCAGCGCCATCGGCTTGCCGACGATGTTGCTGCGCCCGATGACCACGGCGTGCTTGCCGCGCAAATCGCAGCCGATCGATTCGAGCATCTTCATGCAGCCGTAGGGAGTGCAGGGCCAGAAGCCCGGCCGCCCGACCATCAGCGCGCCTGCGCTGGCGACATGGAAGCCGTCGACGTCCTTGGCGGGCGAGATGGCCTCGATCACCTTGCTGGTGTCCATGTGCCGGGGCAGCGGCAGCTGCACCAGGATGCCATGCACGGCCGGATCGTCGTTGAGCGCCCGGATGCGCGCCAGCAAGTCGGCTTCGGCCATGTCGGCGGGGAAGCGCTCCAGTGTCGCTGCCAGACCGGTTTCGGTGCTGTCATTGACCTTGTGCCGGGTGTACACCTGGCTGGCCGGGTCTTCGCCCACCAGGATGATGGCCAGTGCCGGCTGGATGCCTTTGGCCTGGAGGGCAGCAGTGCGGCCGGCAACCTCGGCGCGGATCTGCCGGGCAAGCGCGTTGCCGTCGATCAGGGATGCAGTCATGGATCACAGGGGCGCGGTCCGCGGCAGCGGGCGCGCTTTGGTTCGTTCAGGCTTTGGGCGCGTTCTGCCCCAGGGCGATCTTCAGCAGGTCGGCCACCGTGTTGGCATTGAGTTTTTCCATGATGTTGGCGCGATGCGCCTCCACCGTCTTGATGCTGATGCCCAGGTCGTCGGCGATCTGCTTGTTCAAGCGGCCGGCGACGATCCTCTCGAGGACCTGGGCCTCGCGCGAGGTCAGCTTGGACAGCAGCGCGTCGCGGCTGGCGGCGCTCTGGTATTCGGCGAAGGCGCCCTTGGCGTGTTCGAGCATGCGCTCGACCAGGCTCACCAGCTCGTCTTCCTTGAAGGGCTTCTGGATGAAATCCATGGCGCCCTTTTTCATGGTGTTGACGGCCATGGGCACGTCGCCGTGGCCGGTGATGAAGACCACGGGCAGGGGTGACTTGCGCTCCAGCAGCCGGTCTTGCAGCTCCAGGCCCGTCATGCCGCCCATGCGGATGTCGACGATCAGGCAGGCCACTTCGCGCGGGTCGTAGCGGGACAGGAACGACTCGGCGGAATCGAAGCAGCGCACCCGGTAGTCCTTGCCTTCGAGCAGCCATTGCAGCGAATCGCGCACTGCCTCGTCGTCATCGACCACATACACGGTGCCCTTCTTCGGAATCAAGCTCATAGTATGGTCACCCCGGCGTCCTTGTTGGCTATTGTATTTGTAGCGCCGGAGACCGGTATCCAGAAGGAGAAACGGCAACCGGCAACCTCGCTGCCATTGTAGATGTTCTCCGCATGCATCCGGCCCTGGTGCGATTCGACGATGGTGCGGCACAGGTTCAGGCCGATGCCCATGCCCTCGACCTTGGTGGAGAAGAAGGCTTCGTAGAGGCGCTCCATCACTTCCGGGGCCAGGCCCTGGCCGGAATCGAGCACCGAGAATTCGACCACCGGCTGCTCATGGACCTGCTTGGGAATTACCCGCAGCTCCACGCTGCGCCGCGCGACCGGGCGCTGCGCATGCTCGATGGATTCGGCTGCGTTCTTCAGCAGATTCACCAGCACCTGTTCGATCAGAATCGGGTCGACCAGCAGCTTCGGCAGGCGGGCCGCGACATAGTGCGACAGCCGCACGTTGCGCCGGCGCAGCTCGATTTCGGCCAATTCCACGGCCTCGTTGACCATCAAGGTCACGTCCGACAGCGAGCGGTTCGGCTCGCTGCGCTTCACGAAGGAGCGGATGCGCTGAATGATCTGGCCGGCGCGCTGGGCCTGGCGTGCAGTCTTGTCAAGAGCCGCCAGCAGGTCGACTTCGTTGATCTGCTTGCCTTTGATGCGCGAGACCAGGCCGTTGCAGTAGTTGTTGATGGCAGTGAGCGGCTGGTTCAGCTCGTGCGCCACGCTCGAGGCCATTTCGCCCATGGTGATCAGGCGGCTGGCCGACTGGGCGCGCTCGGCCTGCGCTGCCGACTGCTCCTCCGCATGGCGGCGCGGCGTGATGTCGGTGGCGATCACCATCTGCGCCAGGCGCCCGTCCACCCAGTTCAGGTAGCGCGACCGCACCTCGATCCACTTGCCCAGCTCGGGAACGAAGATCTCGGCGTTCTCCGACTGCGCCGTGGTGAGGGCGCCGGTCGGCAGGCCGACGAACGAATCCACATCGTCCAGCGATTCGTCGGTGCGCGGGTGCTCCGGCACGCCGGCCTGCGCCACCATCTGCAGGTGACCGGCAGTCTGCACCCCGAACCACAGGCGGTACAGCTTGTTGGCGAACAGAAGCTCCTCGCTGCCGAGGGGCGCGACGGAAACCGAAGCATCGAGCGCCTCCAGCACGGTGGTGAACCGCTCGTACGACGCCGACAGCTGCTCTCGAATCCGGTTCGGCTCGGTGATGTCGGTCATCGAGGTCATCCAGCCGGTCTGGTGCCCGCGGGCGTCGATCAGCGGCGACACGTACAGGCGCGCATCGAAGACGCTGCCGTCGCGGCGCTTCACGCGCACCTGGAAGCCGCCGGGCGTGGTGCGGCCGTTCAGCTCGTCGTCCAGGCGCGCGGCGAGCTGCTCCCGGTCGGCCTCGGGCCAATAGGGAAACGGCGGGGTGCGGCCCACCAGTTCGGGTTCGCTCCAGCCCGTCATCTGGCAGAACGCGGCGTTCACGTAGGTGATGCGGCCCTGCATGTCCAGCGCCCGCATGCCGGTCAGCATCGAGTTTTCCATCGCCCGCCGGAAATTGGTTTCCGCCACGAGCGCCTGCTGCGCCTGCATTCGCCGGCGCGTGTGGCGCCAGTTCCCGATCAGCATCCAGGCCGTCATGACGCTGAGCGCGCCGACCAGCCAGAACAGGCCGCTGCCGATCACGCCCAGCGAGGTGCGATAGGCCTGGGCCCGGATGATCAGCCCGTTGCCGACCGGCGAGACCGGCACTTCGTATTCGTTCGGCTGGTTCGCCCAGGGCAGCAGCTGGGTGGCCGGGTTGCGCGGCGGCACCGACTGGCCGGCCAGGATGCGCCCCTTGCCATCCAGCAGCGCCACCGCGTACTTGGCCGAAACCTCGGACGGCACACCGTAGCGCAGCAGGCCATCGATGGAGTATTCGCCAAGGATCACCCCGCCGAAGCGGCCCTGCTCGGTGAGCGGGGTGTGCAGCTGCAGCAGGCCGGTCCCGTCGGTCCCCGCGGCGGGCTGCGAGTAGACGGGCTGCTGCAGGTCGCGCGCCAGGCTGTAAGTGCTTTCTGTTTCGCCCGCGCGCAGTACGCTGCCGGGTTCGCGCAACTGGTTGTTGGATACGCTGGGCGCCGCATAGCTGGCCTTGATTCGCCGGCGCGCGTCGATCCAGGTCAACGCCTGCAGCTCGGGATACTGGATGACCATCGATTCGGCGCGGCCGACGAACTCCTCGGCGTCCACCTCCTTGTTGGAGATGTCCCGGGCGATGCGCATCAGCTGCTCCTGGCGCTCCAGCAGGCGCAGGCGCACGCGCTGCTGCGCGTATTCGACATCGCGCCGCACCGCTTCCTGCTCACGATCCGTCTCCTCCAGCCGCAGGTACCAGAAAGCGGAAACGATCGCCGCGAGGAACAACAGGACCGCGGCCAGCGGCGCGAGCATGGCAAAGCGGTCCTGGTGCACCGGCGTCTGGCGTCGCCACCAGTGGTGCCACCAGACCGGTGCCGCGGCCTCGTGCGGATCGTTGACGGTGACGGGTTCTTGCATGAGTCTTCGAGTGTAGGCCCACGCGGCGGGTGCATTGCGGTGCGCCAAGCTCTCCCAACGCCGCCTGCGGTTATTTACAGCTGTCGCCATCCTGGTAAACCATATTATGAAAACAGCGCGCACGATTTGAAATGAAAATAAATCTATGCGACACTCGCGCACGGTGCGGGGCCGCCGTACTAAATTACGCCAGACCAAGGAGACAAAACACCATGTCAGCACAGCCCGACAACCTGTTCGGCTCGGCCGCCAACGATGCGGATGCCCAGGAAACCCGTGAGTGGATCGATGCGCTCTCTGCCGTGATTGCGAGCGAGGGCCGCGAACGTGGCCATTTCCTGCTGGAGCAGCTGCTGGAGCAGGCGCGCCAGGAAGGCATCGACATGCCTTTCTCGGCCACCACCGGCTATGTCAACACCATCGAACCCAACGACGAGGAGCGCTGCCCCGGCAATCTGGAAATCGAGGAGCGCCTGCGCGCCTGCATGCGCTGGAACGCGATGGCGATGGTGGTCAAGGCCAATCGCCTGCACCCGGCCGATGGCGGGGACCTGGGCGGCCACATCAGCTCGTTCGCCTCGGTGGCCACCATGTTCGGCGCCGGCTTCAACCACTTTTGGCACGCCGAGAGCGAAGGCCATGGCGGCGACTGCCTCTTCATCCAGGGCCACAGCTCACCCGGCATCTATGCCCGGGCCTTCATGGAAGGGCGGCTGACCGAGGAGCAGTTGCTGAACTTCCGCCAGGAGGTCGATGGCAAGGGCCTGTCCAGCTACCCGCACCCCAAACTGATGCCCGAGTTCTGGCAGTTCCCCACCGTCTCGATGGGATTGGGGCCGTTGATGGGGATCTACCAGGCCCGGTTTCTGAAGTACCTGCACGCCCGCGGCATCGCCAACACCGAGAACCGCAAGGTCTGGGTGTTCTGCGGCGACGGCGAGATGGACGAGGTCGAGTCGCTCGGCGCCATTGGCGTGGCTTCGCGCGAAAAGCTCGACAACCTGATCTTCATCGTCAACTGCAACTTGCAGCGCCTGGACGGGCCGGTGCGCGGCAACGGCAAGATCATCCAGGAGCTCGAGGGCGAATTCCGCGGGGCCGGCTGGAACGTGATCAAGCTGATCTGGGGCAGCTACTGGGACCCGCTGCTCGCGCGCGACAAGGAGGGCATCCTGCGCAAGATCATGATGGACACGCTGGACGGCGACTATCAGGCCATGAAGGCCAACGACGGCGCCTTCGTGCGCAAGAACTTCTTCGGCCAGCATCCCAAGGGGCTGGAGATGGTCGCCAAGATGAGCGACGAGGACATCTGGCGCCTGCAGCGCGGCGGTCATGACCCGCAGAAGGTGTACGCGGCCTATCACAAGGCCGTCAATACCAAGGGGCAGCCCACGGTGATGCTGATCAAGACCGTCAAGGGCTTCGGCATGGGCAAGAGCGGCGAAGGCAAGAACACCGCGCACCAGACCAAGAAGATGACGGACGAAGACATCCGGGCCTTCCGCGACCGCTTCAACATCCCGGTGCCGGATGATCAACTCGCCGAGGTGCCGTTCTACAAGCCGGCCGAGCACACGCCGGAAATGAAGTACCTGCACGCCCGGCGCCAGGCCCTGGGCGGCTACCTTCCCAAGCGCCGGGCCAAGGCCGACGAAACACTGAAGGTGCCGCCGATCGAGGCATTCAAGGCGGTTCTGGAGCCGACTGCGGAAGGCCGGGAGATCAGCACCACCCAGGCCTACGTGAGGTTCCTCACGGCACTGCTGCGCGACAAGGAACTCGGGCCGCGCGCGGTGCCGATCCTGGTCGATGAGGCGCGCACCTTCGGCATGGAGGGGCTGTTCCGCCAGATCGGCATCTACAACCACGAGGGCCAGCTGTACACGCCGCAGGACAAGGACCAGGTCTCCTACTACAAGGAAGACAAGGCCGGCCAGATCCTCCAGGAAGGCATCAACGAGGCCGGCGGCATGGCCAGCTGGATCGCCGCGGCCACGTCGTACAGCACCAGCAACCGCATCATGGTGCCGTTCTACATCTACTACTCGATGTTCGGCCTGCAACGAGTCGGCGACCTGTGCTGGGCCGCCGGCGACATGCAGGCCCGCGGCTTCCTGCTGGGCGGCACGTCCGGGCGCACCACGCTCAATGGGGAAGGCCTGCAGCACGAGGACGGGCACAGCCACATCATGGCCAACACCATTCCCAACTGCGTCAGCTACGACCCGACCTTCGCCCACGAAGTCGGCGTGATCATGCACCATGGCCTGAAGCGCATGGTCGAGAAGCAGGACAACGTCTACTACTACATCACCCTGCTCAACGAGAACTACCCGATGCCCGGCCTTGCAGCCGGCACGGAAGAACAGATCGTGAAGGGCATGTACCTGTGCAAGCCGGGCGCGGCGCTGCCCAAGGCTCCGCGCGTGCAGCTGCTGGGTTCGGGCACCATCCTGCGCGAGTCGCTGGCCGCACAGGAATTGCTTGAAAAGGAGTGGGGTGTCGCCGCGGATGTGTGGAGCTGCCCCAGCTTCAATGAGCTCACCCGGGACGGACAGGACGCTGAGCGCTACAACCTGTTGCACCCGATGGACGCACCCCGGGTATCGTTCGTCGCACAACAACTCGACAAGCACAGCGGCCCGGTGGTCGCCTCGACCGACTACATGAAGGCCTATGCCGAGCAGATCCGTCCCTTCATCCCCAAGGGACGCACCTACAAGGTATTGGGCACAGACGGGTTCGGCCGCAGCGACTTCCGCAGCAAGCTGCGCGAACATTTCGAAGTCAACCGCCACTACGTCGTGCTGGCCTCGCTGAAGGCCTTGAGCGAGGAGGGCGCGGTGCCGGTGGCCAAGGTCGCCGAAGCCATCAAGAAGTACGGCATCAAGACGGACAAGATCAATCCGCTGTACGCTTGAAGCAATAAGAAGACCGGAGAACAAGAACATGGCATCGATAGAAGTGAAGGTCCCCGACATCGGGGACTTCGACGAGGTTTCGGTCATCGAACTGCTGGTCAAGCCCGGCGACACGGTGAAGCCAGAGCAATCGCTCATCACGGTCGAGTCCGACAAGGCTTCGATGGAGATCCCGTCCTCGGCGGCGGGCGTTGTGAAGGAGCTCAAGGTCAAGCTGGGCGACAAGGTGAAGGAAGGGTCCGTCCTTGTTGTGCTTGACAGCACAACTGCGGCAGCCCCTTCGGGCCAGGCTGGCTCCCCCCCACCCCAACCCTCCCCCCTCCCGGGGGAGGGCTCGAAAATCCCCACCGCTTTGCCAGCACCCGTGCCCCCACCCCAACCCTCCCCCGAAGAGGGAGGGAGCGAAGCCACCGCAGGGGGAGGGAGCCAAGCCATCGAAATACGCGTCCCCGACATCGGCGACTTCAAGGATGTCGCGGTCATTGAATTGCTGGTCAAGGCCGGCGACACGGTGAAGGTCGAGCAGTCGCTCCTTACCGTGGAGTCCGACAAGGCTTCCATGGAAATTCCGTCGGCCGCCGCCGGCGTGGTGAAGGAACTGAAGGTCAAGCTTGGCGACAAACTGAACGTGGGAGACTTGATAGCGGTGCTGGAAGGCGCGGCGGCCGGCCCCTCACCCCAGCCCTCTCCCTCTCCCGCCCCTGCGGGAGAGGGCCGGGGGGAGAGTCCTCGCACCCCCCCAACGGCCGCGCTGCCGCCGCACGAACCCGGCACAGCGACCGGGCAGCTGCCGCACGCATCGCCCTCGGTGCGCAAGTTCGCGCGCGAACTGGGCGTTCCGCTGGAAGAGGTCAAAGGCACCGGCCCCAAGGACCGCATCACCCAGGAAGACGTACAGGCCTTCACCCGGTCCGTGATGAAGGGTGAGGCCAGCACCCGCGCTGCCGGCAAGCCGGCCGCTGGCGGTGGCGAGGCGTTGGGCCTGCTGCCCTGGCCCAAGGTGGACTTTGCCAAGTTCGGGCCGGTCGAGCGCAAGGACATGAGCCGCATCAAGAAAATCAGCGGCGCCAACCTGCATCGCAACTGGGTGATGATTCCCCACGTCACCAACCATGACGACGCGGACATCACCGATCTCGAAGCGTTCCGGATTCAGCTCAACAAGGAAAACGAGAAGTCGGGAGTGAAGGTGACCATGTTGGCTTTCCTCATCAAGGCCTGCGTCGCGGCGCTCAAGAAGTTTCCCGATTTCAACGCGTCGCTGGATGGCGAGCAACTGGTGCTCAAGCAGTACTACCACATCGGGTTCGCCGCGGACACGCCCAGCGGCCTGGTGGTGCCCGTCATCAAGGATGCCGACAAGAAAGGCATCCTGGCGATCAGCCAGGAAATGGGCGAGCTGGCCAAGAAAGCCCGCGATGGCAAGCTCGGTCCGTCCGATATGTCGGGCGCCTGTTTCACCATCTCATCCTTGGGCGGCATCGGCGGACGCTACTTCACGCCCATCATCAACGCGCCCGAGGTGGCCATTCTGGGTGTCTGCAGGAGCCAGACCGAGCCGGTCTGGGACGGCAAGCAGTTCCAGCCCCGGCTGATGCTGCCATTGTCGCTGGCCTGGGACCACCGCGTCATCGATGGGGCGTCGGCCGCCCGCTTCAATGCCCATCTGGGCGCTATATTGGCGGATTTCCGCCGCACCATGCTATGAAGAGCGCGCCGCGCTCAGCAATGACGGCGCGCACCGTCTGAGAAAAACATGACAACAGTTGTGGTGGTGAAGAAAGCCGGCCAGATCGCGATCGCGGCCGATACCCTGGTGACCTTCGGCGACACGCGCCTGGCCAACCGATTCGAGGACAACACCAAGATATTCAAGATCGACACCGACGCCGGCCCCAGCTTCGTGGGGATGGCCGGCACGGTGGCGCACTTCCCGGTGCTGCGAAAAGCGATCGGCTCGATGCCGCGTGAGATCCTCAAGCTCGGCAACAAGGACGAGGTGTTCGACACCTTCACCAAGTTGCACCCCTACCTGAAGGAAAACTTCTTCCTGCAGACCAAGGAGGAAGACAGCGACCCCTACGAGTCCAGCCAGTTCAGCGTGGTGATCGCCAATGCCAGCGGCATCTATGGCCTGTACAGCTACCGGGAGGTGTTCGAGTTCAAGGAATTCTGGGGCATCGGCTCGGGCCGCAGCTTTGCCCTGGGCGCCATGCACGCCCTCTACGGCAAGGCCAAGACGGCGCGCGAGATCGCCGAAGCCGGCATCGCCGCCGGCTGCGAATTCGACCGCAACTCGGCCGCCCCGGCCGACGTGTTCACTCTAAAAACGAAAGACGCGAAATGACTGTGGTCGAGGTAAAGGTACCGGACATCGGCGACTTCGATGAGGTGGCGGTCATTGAACTGCTGGTCCAGCCCGGCGATGCCATCAAGGCCGAGCAGTCACTCGTGACGGTGGAGAGCGACAAGGCGTCGATGGAAATTCCCTCGACCCATGCGGGCGTGGTGAAGGAATTGAAGGTCAAGCTGGGCGACAAGGTGAAGCAGGGGTCTGTCCTTGCTGTGCTTGACAGCACAACTGCGGCAGCCCCTTCGGGCCAAGCTGGCCCCCCCCCACCCCAACCCTCCCCCCTCCCGGGCGAGGGCTCGAAATCCTCCACCGCTTCATCGCCCGCAGCGTCCGTGCCCCCACCCCAAGCCTCCCCCAACGGGGGAGGGAGCAAACCCGCCCCCATGGCATCGGCCTACACGGGCGGCGCCGACCTCGAATGTGATGTGCTGGTGCTCGGCGCCGGACCCGGCGGCTATTCCGCGGCGTTCCGCGCTGCCGACCTGGGCATGAAAGTCGTGCTGGTCGAGCGCTACGCCACGCTCGGCGGCGTTTGCCTGAACGTCGGCTGCATCCCGTCCAAGGCTTTGCTGCATGTGGCCGCCGTCATGGACGAAGTCAGCCACTTCGAAGCGCTGGGCGTGAGCTACGGCAAGCCGGCGATCGAACTGGACAAATTGCGGGCGCACAAGTCCAAGGTGGTGGGCAAGCTCACCGGCGGCCTCTCCGCCATGGCCAAGATGCGCAAGGTCACGGTGGTGCGCGGCCTGGGCGCGTTCATCGATCCCCATCACCTGCAGGTCGAGGAGACTGCGGGCGACGCGCAGGAGAAAACCGGCAAGAAGCAAACGGTCAAGTTCCGCAGCGCGATCATCGCCGCGGGGTCGCAGGCCGTCCAGCTGCCGTTCATGCCGAAAGACCCGCGCGTGGTCGACTCCACCGGTGCGCTCGAATTGGTAGGCAATCCCAAGCGCATGCTGATTTTGGGCGGAGGCATCATCGGCCTGGAGATGGGCACCGTGTATTCGACGCTGGGCGCCAGGCTCGACGTGGTCGAAATGCTCGATGGCCTGATGCAGGGTGCCGATCGCGACCTGGTGCGCGTCTGGCAGAAGATGAACACGCCGCGCTTCGACAACATCATGCTCAAGACCAAGACCGTCGGGGCGCAGGTCACCCAGGACGGCATCCTGGTCAACTTCGAAGGCGAGCAGGCGCCCAAGGAGCCACAGCTGTATGACCTGGTGCTTCAGGCGGTGGGCCGCAGCCCCAACGGCAACAGGATCGGCGCCGACAAGGCCGGCGTCGTGGTCGGCGAACGCGGCTTCATTCCGGTCGACATCCAGATGCGCACCAGCGTGCCCCACATTTTTGCCATCGGCGATATCGTCGGCCAGCCCATGCTGGCCCACAAGGCCGTGCATGAGGCGCATGTGGCAGCCGAGGTCGCCGTGGGCGAGCTGAACGGCGATGAGGCGCTGCGCCGGGCGGCATTCAACGCCCGCGTCATTCCCAGCGTGGCCTACACCGATCCGGAAGTGGCCTGGGTCGGCCTGACCGAAGAACAGGCCAAGGCGCAGGGCGTCGCGATCAAGAAGGGACATTTCCCGTGGACGGCCTCGGGCCGCGCCATCGCCAATGGCCGCGACGAGGGTTTCACCAAGCTGCTGTTCGATGCCCAGACCCATCGCATCCTCGGCGGCGGGATTGTCGGAACCCATGCGGGCGACATGATCGGGGAGATCGCGCTGGCGATCGAGATGGGCGCGGACGAAGTCGACATCGGCAAGACCATCCATCCGCATCCGACGCTGGGCGAGAGCATCGGCATGGCCGCGGAAATCGCGCACGGCACCTGTACCGATGTGCCTCCGGCACGAAAGGGCTAGGGGCTAGGGAGTCCGTCGTGCTAGCGACCGGCTGCCTCGGGCGCGCCGGACGCCGGCGCCTGGCTCAGCACGCGACGGGCGCCGTCGAAGCGGCGCTGCCAGTAGTTCTGCCCCATGTCCTCCACGCGCACCTGGGCGCCGGGCTTGGGTGAATGAATGAATTTGCCCTCGCCGACATAGATGCCGACGTGGCTGAATGCCCGCCGCATGGTGTTGAAGAACACCAGGTCGCCGGGTTGCAGATCTTTTCTGTCGATCGTTTGGGTGGCCGCCGCCTGCTCGTTGGCGCGGCGGGGCAGGACCAGGCCGATGGTCTTCTCATACATGGCGCGCACGAAACCGCTGCAGTCGAAGCCGGTTTCGGCGCTGTTGCCGCCGCGCCGGTATGGCACACCCAGGAAACCCATGGCCGTCACGACCAGGTCGGAGGCCCGATCCGTGACTTTGTGACTTGCTTGCTCAAGGCGGCCGAACAACCCGGCTTCGGCCGTGAAGCCTTTTTCTTCCATGAAGCGCGTCATGTCGTCCTCCGCCGAGGCCGGCGGAAGGGCGTTGGCATAGCCGGATGCCACGAGAGCAATAACGCAGAGACACTTCTTCATCTGGAGCCGAGCATACCCGCAGGCGAATCAACAAGTCAAGTTAGGTATCCTTCGTAACTCATTGATTCTCATGGAAAAATGGAAGATGTTGTTACGACGGTGACCCACAGCTTCCGACTTGCGCAAGAATGCACGCTCCGACGGGCTTCCCGTGTGGGGATGGACCATGGCTTGTGACATTCTGCTGCGCGCCGCTCGCAGCGCGGCGGCAATTGCTTTCATTGCTT
>JAKFEZ010000288.1:0-2628 GCA_036675435.1 Ramlibacter sp.
CCTGGCATGCGAGGACTCCGGAGCCTGGGCGCATAGCTTGAATCGGGGGGTCGGCGCTGCCTGGACGGCGCATGATCGACGTCGGGCATTTCGATTGCTCCACGCCTTTCGATCCCACCTCCATCGCGGCGCTTCCTGCCATGAGCCTGCGCATGCTCACCGCCGATCGCTTCGCCCGGCTCCGGCGCGGTTGCGGGCGATGGGCCGAGCATCGGGGCATTCCGCCGGACGCTCGCAGACTGGCAATTCTGCTGGTCGCCACGCCACTCGCAACGGGCCTTGCGTGTGCGGCACCCGAATCCGAGAACACCGAACTCGCGGTGATGGCGATCACCGTGGGGCCTGGCGACGCCGCCTTGTCGCCGCCCGTGTGGCACTCCGAGGACGAGGCGGCCGCGCGGGCGCCGACTCCTCGGCTCACGTTGACCGCAACCAGCGCCCAACCGTCCTACCGCTTCCACGGCGTGCCGTCCAACGATGTGCAGGGCTTGTCCTATCGCTGGTGGCTCGGCCACGGCCGGGGGGCGGTCGGCTTCGGGCTGGGCACGATCGGCTATGCGGTGCCGGTGCCGGTGCCGGCGGCGGCGGCGACCGAAGGCCCGGTGACCGCCACGATGGTGGTCGGCTCGGTGCCGACGGCCTCCATCGGCTGGCGCTACGCGCTGACACCGACGACCCAGGCCTATGCCGACGGCTCGGGCGCTCGTGGCCTGGCCGGCGAGCCCTACGTGTTCTACAGGGCCAAGGCCGGCGTCGAATGGAAACCGGCGAAGTCCCGCCTGGGCTTCGAAGGCGGTCGCCTGGGCCTGCAGCTCGATTCGGGCTACCGCATGTCGCTGCGCACGCGCAAGGGCGGTCTGACGATCTATCTTCGACGCACGTTCTGATCCTTCTGCGCGACTTGCCCTTGCCTGGCCGAGCGTCATGATCCGGGCATCGCTCCGGGAGCCGCCGTCGATGCGACACTGCGGCCCGATCCGCCCCAAGTCCACACTTGCTGGAGTCCGCCGATGCGCTACGCGCTTGCCTTGTCGATCTGTTTGAGCGCTTCGTTGGCGCAGGCCCAGGACAGCGAGCGCAGCGACTGGCTGCGCAATCCCGCCATGGGCAACTACAAGGCATACGCCGAGTTCAAGATGGCCCACTACGCGGCGGCGCGCGAGATCTGGGAGACGCTTGCCGAGGTGGGCAACGGTGACGCCTTGTTCAATCTGGCCATCCTGGCGGAAGACGGGCTCGACGAGCCGCGCGACATGAAGAAGGCCGAGTCGCTCTACACCGGCGCGGCGAGGGCTGGCAACTTCAAGGCCCAGTACCGCCTGGGCATGCTCTACAGCGCCGGGGAGCTGCTGCCTAAAGACGAGGCCAAGGCCCGCGTGTATCTCAACCTGGCAGCCCAGGGCGGCGACAAGGACGCCATCGCCCGGCTCGCCACGCTGGACCAGCCCTCGGCGGCTTTGACTGTGTTTCAACAGGCCGAGTTGCTGAGCAGCACCGGCCGTCACCCCGAGGCGGCAGCGGCGTACGAGAAGCTGGCTGCCCAGGGCGATCGATCGGCGCAGACGCGCCTGGCCTGGATGTACGAGGCCGGCCGCGGTGTGCCGCGCAGCCTGGAAGAGGCGGCACGGCGCTTCGCGCAGGCGGCCGAAGCCGGCGAGGCGGAAGCGCAGTACGCCCTGGCGGTGATGTACCGCACCGGCAAGGGGCAGGCACGCGATCTTGCGCAAAGTGAGATCTGGCTGCATCGGGCGGCCGAACAGAAATATCCCGCCGCGGTTTCTGCTTTGACTTCCGGGGCGGCAGCCGGCCTGCACTGAGGCTCACCTCGCCGGCAGGCGCGCGGTCATCCGCGCCAAGACCGGCGCGCGCCACCACCGACGCGAAAGCCGTCGGTGGCCAGGCTTGCAGACGCGATAGGTTTTCAGAACCGACTTGCTTGGTTCAATCTATCCACTCCATGCTGCGCCGCATCTAAAATTTGGGCGTACTAACCCGTACCAGCTTGAGCCGACACCTCGCCGAGGCGTCGATACCCACTCAAGCCTTCTTCAATCAAATCCAAAGGACGCAGACATGTCGCTGATCAACACGCAAATCAAGCCTTTCCAAGCCACTGCTTTTCATAACGGCAAGTTTGTGCCGGTCTCCGACGAGACCCTGAAAGGCAAGTGGTCGGTCGTCGTGTTCTACCCCGCCGATTTCACTTTCGTCTGCCCGACCGAACTGGAAGACCTGGCGCAGCGCTACAGCGAGTTCAAGGACCTGGGCGTCCAGATCTACAGCGTGTCGACCGACACGCACTTCGCCCACAAGGCCTGGCACGACACCTCGGAAGCAATCAAGAAGGTCCAGTACCCGATGATCGGCGACCCGACCGGCGCCATCACCCGCAACTTCGAGGTGATGATCGAAGAAGAGGGCCTCGCACTGCGCGGCACCTTCGTGATCAATCCGGAAGGCCGGATCAAGCTGTGCGAGATTCATGACAACGGCATTGGCCGAGACGCCGGCGAGCTGCTGCGCAAGGTGAGGGCCGCTCAGTACGTCGCGGCGCACCCGGGCGAAGTCTGCCCCGCCAAGTGGAAGGAAGGCGCCAAGACGCTGACGCCGTCGCTCGATCTGGTCGGC
>JAKFEZ010000072.1:0-2618 GCA_036675435.1 Ramlibacter sp.
CCTGGCATGCGAGGACTCCGGAGCCTGGGCGCATAGCTTGAATCGGGGGGTCGGCGCTGCCTGGACGGCGCATGATCGACGTCGGGCATTTCGATTGCTCCACGCCTTTCGATCCCACCTCCACCGCGGCGCTTCCTGCCATGAGCCTGCGCATGCTCACCGCCGATCGCTTCGCCCGGCTCCGGCGCCGTTGCGGGCAGCGGGCCGAGCATCGGGGCATTCCGCAGGACGCTCGCAGACTGGCAGTTCTGCTGGTCGCCACGCCACTCGTGGCGGGCCTTGCCTGCGCGGCACCCGAATCCGAAACCACCGAACTCGCGGTGATGGCGATCACCGTGGGGCCTGGCGACGCCGCCTTGTCGCCGCCCGTGTGGCGCTCCGAGGACGACGCGGCCGCGCGGGCGCCGACTCCTCGGCTCACGTTGACTGCAACCCGTGCCGAACCGTCCTACCGCTTCCACGGCGTGCCGTCCAACGATGTGCAGGGCTTGTACTATCGCTGGTGGCTCGGCCACGGCCGAGGCGCGGTCGGCTTCGGGTTGGGCACGATCGGCTATGCGGTGCCGGTGCCGGCGGCGGCGACCGACGGCCCGGTGACCGCCACGATGGTGGTCGGCTCGGTGCCGACGGCCTCCATCGGCTGGCGCTACGCCCTGACACCGACGACCCAGGCATATGCCGACGGCTCGGGCGCTCGTGGCCTGGCCGGCGAGCCCTACGTGTTCTACAGGGCCAAGGCCGGCGTCGAATGGAAACCGGCGAAGTCGCGCCTGGGCTTCGAAGGCGGTCGCCTGGGCCTGCAGCTCGATTCGGGCTACCGCATGTCGCTGCGCACTCGCAAGGGCGGTCTGACGATCTATCTTCGACGCACGTTCTGATCCTTGGCGCGACTTGCCCTTGCCCGGCCGAGCGCCATGATCCGCGCATCGCTCCGGGAGCCGCCGTCGATGCGACACTGCGGCCCGATCCGCCCCAAGTGCACTTGCTGGAGTCCGCCGATGCGTTATGCGCTTGCCTTGTCGATCTGTTTGAGCGCTTCGTTGGCGCAGGCCCAGGACAGCGATCGCAGCGACTGGCTGCGCAATCCCGCCATGGGCAACTACAAGGCATACGCCGAGTTCAAGATGGCCCACTACGCGGCGGCGCGCGAGATCTGGGAGACGCTCGCCGAGGTGGGCAATGGCGACGCCTTGTTCAACCTGGCCATCCTGGCGGAAGACGGGCTCGACGAGCCGCGCGACATGAAGAAGGCCGAGTCGCTCTACACCGGCGCGGCAAGGGCCGGCAACTTCAAGGCCCAATACCGCCTGGGCATGCTCTACAGCGCCGGGGAGCTGCTGCCTAAAGACGAGGCCAAGGCCCGCGTGTACCTCAACATGGCAGCCCAGGGCGGCGACAAGGACGCCATCACCCGGCTCGCCACGCTGGACCAGCCCGCGGCGGCTTTGACTCCGTTTCAACAGGCCGAGTTGCTGAGCAGCACCGGCCGTCACGCCGAGGCGGCAGCGGCGTACGAGAAGCTGGCGGCCCAGGGCGATCGATCGGCGCAGACGCGCCTGGCCTGGATGTACGAGGCCGGCCGCGGTGTGCCGCGCAGCCTGGAAGAGGCGGCGCGGCGCTTCGCGCAGGCGGCCGAAGCCGGCGAGGCGGAAGCGCAGTACGCGCTGGCAGTGATGTACCGGACCGGCAAGGGGCAGGCACGCGATGTCGCGCAAAGCGAGATCTGGCTGCGCCGGGCGGCCGAGCAGAAATATCCTGCCGCTGTTTCTGCTCTGGCTTCCGGGGCAGCAGCCGGCCTGCACTGAGGCTCGCTTGGCTGGCAGGCGCGAGGTCATCCGCGCCAAGACCGACGCGCGCCACCACCGACGCGAAAGCCGTCGCTCGCCAGGCTTGCAGACGCGATAGTTTTTCAGAACCGACTTGCTTGGTTCAATCTATCCAATCGATGCTGCGCCGCATCTAAAATTTGGGAGTACTAACCCGTATCAATTTCAGACGCCACTTGGTCGGGGCAGTCGATACCCACTCAAACCTTCTTCAATCGAACCCAAAAGGACGCAGACATGTCGCTGATCAACACGCAAATCAAGCCTTTCCAAGCCACTGCTTTCCACAACGGCAAGTTCGTGCCGGTCTCCGACGAGAAGCTGAAAGGCAAGTGGTCGGTCGTGGTGTTCTACCCCGCCGATTTCACTTTCGTCTGCCCGACCGAACTGGAGGATCTGGCGCAGCGCTACAGCGAGTTCAAGGATCTGGGTGTCGAGATCTACAGTGTGTCGACCGACACTCACTTCGCCCACAAGGCCTGGCATGACACCTCGGACGCCATCAAGAAGGTCCAGTACCCGATGATCGGCGACCCCACCGGCGCCATCACGCGCAACTTCGAAGTGATGATCGAAGAAGAGGGCCTCGCATTGCGCGGCACCTTCGTGATCAACCCGGAAGGCCGGATCAAGCTGTGCGAGATTCATGACAACGGCATTGGCCGTGATGCCGGCGAGCTGCTGCGCAAGGTGAGGGCCGCTCAGTACGTCGCGGCGCACCCGGGCGAAGTCTGCCCCGCCAAGTGGAAGGAAGGCGCCAAGACGCTGACGCCGTCGCTCGATCTGGTCGGC
>JAKFEZ010000323.1:0-14556 GCA_036675435.1 Ramlibacter sp.
CCGGGTGATTCCCCTGCGCACCGCGCTCGACTGGAGCGCCTGGGACGTGCAGAACGACCCGGCCACCGAGCGCATCAGCCCCCCCGGCACCGGCGGCGACCCGGCCCAGGGCTTTGCCAAGGCGGTGGAGATGTGCAACAACAACGGCCACTGCCGCAAGTTCGACGCCGGCACGATGTGCCCGAGCTACCGCGTCACGCGCGACGAGAAGCACTCGACCCGGGGCCGCGCCAACACGTTGCGGCTGGCGCTGTCGGGCCAGCTGGATGCGCCCGCAGACGGGTGGAGCGACGGCGCGCTGGATGCCGTGCGCGACGCGCTCGACCTGTGCGTGAGCTGCAAAGGCTGCAAGCGCGACTGCCCGACCGGGGTGGACATGGCCAGGATGAAGGTGGAGTTCCTGCACCACGACAAGCGTCGGCACGGCTACACGATCAAGGACAAGCTGATCGCCCGGCTGCCCGACTACGCGCATCGTGCCAGCCGCCTCGCCGCCCTGCTGAACCTGCGCAACCGCAGCCCGCTGCTCGCGGCGTTGGGCGAAAAGCTGCTGGGTTTTTCCGCTCGCAGGGAGCTGCCGACCTGGCAGGACCGGCACTTCTTCAACACCGGCCAGCACGGCGCCACCCGCGAGGAAACGCTGGCCGCCGACAGGCCGGTGGTGCTGTTCGTCGACACCTTCAACGGCTACTTCGAGTCGGCGAACGCCGCAGCCGCCTTGAAGGTGCTGCAGGCGGCCGGCTACACGGTGCACGTGGCTTCCAAGCTGCGGGCCGATGGCAAGCACCTGTGCTGCGGGCGCACCTATCTGGCCAGCGGCATGGTGGACGAAGCACGCGCCAAGGCCGGCGAACTCATGGAGTCGCTGCTGCCCTTCGCCGAGCAAGGCATCGCCATCGTCGGCCTGGAGCCCTCGTGCCTGTTGACGCTGCGCGACGAGATGCTGTCGATGGGGCTGGGCGCGACAGCGCAGACCGTCTCGCGGCAAGCGGTGTTGCTGGAGGAATTCCTGGCGCGTGAGTCGCAGGCCGGCCGCCTGCAACCGCTCAAGGACAAGCTCCGTCCCCTGGACAAGCGCGTGCTGCTGCATGGACACTGCCACCAGAAAGCCTTCGATGCCGTCCGGCCCGTAGTCGAGGTGCTCAAACTGATTCCGGGCGTGCAGCCCGAACTGATCGAAAGCAGCTGTTGCGGCATGGCCGGCAGTTTCGGCTACGACGCCGCGCACCACGAGGTGTCGATGCAGATGGCCGAACTCAGCCTGCTGCCGGCCGTGCGCAAGTTCCCCGGCGCCATCGTGGTGGCCGACGGCACCAGCTGCCGGCACCAGATTCGCGATGGTGCGGGGCGCGAAGCAGTGCATGCGGCGGTGCTGCTGGCCGCGCAGCTTTGAGCCGCACGGACGCCCACCGGTTCGGGCCGGACACGGCACAATAGGCCTTGCCATGGCCCCGACCATCCGATCCGCCCTCCCCGCCGACGAACCCACGTGGCGCAAGCTGTGGAGCGGCTATTGCGACTTCTACGGCGCCAGCCTCGGCGAAGCGGTGACCGACCGGACCTGGAAGCGGATTCTCGATCCGGATTCGGCGGTGATGTGCATCGTGGCCGAGGTCGAAGGCCAGGTCTACGGATTCGCCAACTGCGTGGTGCACGAGAACACCTGGGAAACCCAGCCGGTCTGCTACCTGGAGGACCTCTTCGTGCTGCCGTCCGCGCGCAGCCGGGGCATCGGCCGGGCCCTGATCGAGTGGCTGCGCAACGCCATGCGAGCCGAGGGCTGGGCGCGCGTCTACTGGATGACGCGCGAGGACAACGCGGGGGCCCGCAAGCTCTACGACCAGTTCGCCCAGGCCGATGGTTTCGTGCGCTACGTGATACGCCAGAAATAGCGCCCAGCGCTGCCGGCAGGCGCCGCCGCCCAGGCCTGCACCCGCTGCTGCGCCACCCCGACCAGGATCACGGCCGGAAGGGCGAGCTCCAGCAGCTCCTCCATTGACAACAGCAGCGAGACCCAGAAAACCGGCAGCACGATCCCCAGGTCCTCGGGCAGCACGCTGGCGCTGCGATCCAGCAGCTTGCTCAGCACGAGCGTCGCCACGAAGACGAATGCCGTCACCACCAACGGGCCTCGCTGGCGGGCCATGTGCCACCCGGAGCGCCAGTGCCGCGCCACGAGGAAGCCCAGCGACACCACTACGGGGAGCACTGCCAGCAAAGCCGCCAGCTTGTCCTGCCATGGGATGTCGCCCAGGTAATAGGACACCTTCAGGATGCTCTTCTCGCCCCCGGCCTTGTGAAGGTCCATCTCACGGGCCCCCATCGCGGCCACCAGCGCCATGGTGGCAAGCCGCGAGCCCCAGTCGCCGCGAAGCCGCAGGCCCAGCGCCAGAGCGAGCACGGCCGACCCATACATGACGACGGTCGCGTTCTCTACCGGGCCACCTTCGTTCATCAGGGCCTGCAGCGCCGTCACGTCCAGCAACAGGCTAGCCAGCAGGGCACCGGCCATCGCGATTAGCGGCACGCCATAGGCGGCACACGCCAGGCCTCGGCTCACGCTCTTGGATGCCCACCACGGGCTCTTGTCGCCCGGCAATTTTTCGTGCATCCGGCAATGGTACCTGCCCGCTCACAGCAGGTCGCGCAGACGGTAATACAACATGCCCAGCATGAGGGCCGGCGTGCGCATCAACGCGCCTCCGGGAAAGCGGTGGTGCCTGAGGCGCGAGAACAGGTCGAAGCGCTCCGCCTGCCCGGCGATCGCCTCGGCCACCAGCTTGCCGGCGATACCGGCCAGCGCCAGCCCGTGGCCCGAAAACCCCTGCAGGTAAAAGATGTTATGCCCCAGGCGGCCGAAGTCGGGCGCCTTGTTCAGGGTGATGTCGATGAAGCCGCCCCAGGCGTGCGGAATTTCCAGGTCGGCCAGCTGCGGAAACACGGTGAGCATGCTGGCGCGGATACGGGCGACCAGGTCGCGCGGCGCAGACCCGCTGTAGCTGTCGCCGCCGCCGAACAGGAGCCGATGGTCCGCACTCAGCCTGAAGTAGTCGAGCACGAAATTGGTGTCGGAAGCGGCGGGGCGCCCGCGCATCAGCGCATCGGCGCGTGCCTGCCCCATCGGCTCGGTGGCCACCATGTAGGTGCCCACCGGCATGATGCGGGCCGCGACCTCGGCAGCGATTGCATCGCCGTATTCGCCCAGATAGACATTGCCCGCCAGCACGACGAACCTGCAGCGGCACTCGCCCTGCGCCGTGCGGGCGACCGGCTGCGCGCCGCGCCCGACCACGAACACCGCGGAGTTTTCGTGAATGCGCACGCCGGCGTGCCGGGCCGCAGCCGCCAGCCCCAGGCAATACTTGAGCGGATGCAAATGCCCCGATCCGGCGTCGAACACTGCGGAGTGAAAGCGCCGGCTGGCGACCCAGTCGCCGATCTCGGCCGGCGCTATCCACTGGAGCGGGTAGCCGTAGGCCGCCGTGGCGTGGTCCATCCACCGGTGCAGCTCATCGGCCTTGCGGGCCTTGACGGCCAGGCTGAGGTAGCCCGGGCGATAGTCGCAATCGATGGCGTAGCGCGCGATGCGCTCGCGCAGCAGGCGCAGCCCCTCCACCGACACGTCCCAGGCCCGGCGCGCGTCCTGTGCAGGCAGCTGCTTCTCGATCGCACATTCACCGTCGGAGCCGAAGCCGACGATGGCCTGCCCGCCATTGCGTCCCGACGCACCCCAGCCGACGCGCTGGGCTTCCAGCAGAACCACGGAAAAGCCACGCTCGGCCAGCTCCAGCGCGGCCGACAAGCCGGCATAGCCACCACCGATCACGCACACATCGGCGCTGATGCGGCTCGCCAGCGGCAACGCCGGCGGCGGCCGCGCGGCGCTCGCCTCGTACCAGGAATTCTCGATGACGCCGAGTTCTTTCTTGAGGAGCAAGCGGGCCTCTACCAGGCGTCATCAGCTCACGCGGAAATTGGCGAATTGCCAGGGATCATCGGAATCGATCTCGTCGCTGAACAGCGCGCTGCGTCCCTGCACGGGCGACCAGTCGCCCCAGCAGCCGGCCAGCTCGCCCAGATAAGGCGCGGCCACTTCCAGCACAGTCCGGAAGTCGAGGTCGTCGGGCTCGACCAGCCCGGCGTCCGGATGCCGCAGGGCCCAGACCATTCCGCCCAGCACGCCCGCGACCACTTGCAAGCTGGTGGCGGTGTTGTGCGGCGCGAGCGCACGGGCCTGGCCGATCGACAGGCGCGAGCCGTACCAGTAGACGCCGCGCTCGTTGCCCATCAGCAGCACCCCGAGTTCGTCCACACCTTCGGTGATTTCGTCGCGCATGATCCGGTGCGCGTGCTGCAGCTTCCACTCCTTGCCGGCCAGCTCGTGCAGCGACAGCACGGCATCGTCGCAGGGATGGTAGGCGTAGTGCACCGTCGGGCGGTAGGTCACCCGCCCCTCCTCGCGCAGCGTGAGGTGGTCGGCGATCGAGATCGATTCGGAGTGGGTCACCAGAAAGCCGTGGTACGGTCCCTCCAGCGGCGTCCAGCTGCGCACCCGCGTGGCGATGCCGGGCCGGTTCAGGAAGATTGCGGCATCGTTGCCGAAGCCGTGGCGTCCGGCATCATGCGGCCAATGCTTCTCGTGGCTGCCCCAACCCAGTTCGGCCGGCTGCAGGCCTTCATCCACGAAAGCTTCCACCGACCAGGTGTTGACGAATTCGTCCTTGTCCTTGCGCTGACGGCCGGCCAGCTGCGTATCGCGCTCGGCGATATGGATCACCTTGATGCCGAGGCGTTGTGCCAGCTTGGCCCAGTCTTCGTAGCACGCCGGCTGGGCCACCTTCAGATGGGTGGCAGCAGCCATATCGAGCAAGGCCTGCTGGGTGAAGGCCGAGACCAGGCCGGGATTGGCGCCCTGCGTCAGCACGGCCGTGGGACCGGACCGCTTGTCGCGCCGAAAGGCCAGCGCTTCCTCGCGCAGGGCGTAGTTGGAACGCTGCGAAGGCGAAAGCTGCGGGTTGTCGTAACGGCCAGGCCACGGCTCGTTGCAGGTATCCAGGTAGAAGGCGCCGCGGCGGCGGCAGAATGCGATCAGCGCGAGGCTGGAAACATCCACCGACAGGTTCAAAAGGAAGTCGCCCTCGCCCAGCAGCGGTTCGAGCACGGCCCCGAAGTTACCTTGGTCAAGGCGTACCGCCATCACCTCGACCCCGAACCGCGCCGCGATGCCGGTCTCGTCCTCACTGGCCTTGACGATCGTGATGCGCCCCGGCTTCAGCCCCAGCTCGCGCTCGAGCAGCCCCAACATGCCCTGTCCCACGCTGCCGAACCCCAGCATGACCAGCCTGCCGTTGAAAAGAGTGCGCGGACGGGACTCCATCATTCGCCCGCCTTCCAGGTTGGCGCTGCGCCAGTGGCAAGCTTGTCCATGAGGCAACTCTCCCTGACCGGATGAGCCGGGTTCGGCGTTGGCTCAGTGTCAGCCGCTGCGGTGCTGGCGCGGCGTCAGCAGGTCTTGGAGGGTGCTGTAGGACGAGCGGAACGCCGCGACTGGGCTGCCTCGGTTCAGCCGAACAGCTGCTTGTGCTGTTCGCGCAGCAGGTTCTTCTGCACCTTGCCCATGGTGTTGCGCGGCAATTCATCCACGACGAAGCAGCGCTTGGGGATCTTGAAGTTGGCCAGCTGCGACTTCAGGTCGGCGACGATCCGGTCGCCGTCCAGCTTGGACCCTGGCTTGGGGATGACGATGGCCACGCCCACTTCGCCGAAGTCAGGATGCGGCACGCCGACCAGCGCGCTCTCGGCCACACCCGGCATCTCGTTGATGTAGCCCTCGATCTCGGCCGGGTAGACGTTGTAGCCGCCGCTGATGATCAGGTCCTTGCTGCGCCCGACGATGGTGACGTAGCCTTTTTCATCGATCTTGCCGACGTCGCCGGTCTTGAACCAGCCGTCGCCGGTGAACTCTTCGCGGGTCTTCTCCGGCATGCGCCAGTAGCCCTTGAACACGTTCGGGCCCTTCACCTCGATGCCGCCGATCTCGCCGCGCGGCAGTTCGGCGCCGTCTTCTGCGCGCACCCGCAAGCCGACGCCCGGCAACGGAAAGCCCACCGTGCCGCCGCGCCGCTCGCCGTCCTTGGGGTCATAGGGATTGGAGGTCAGCATGATGGTCTCGCTCATGCCGTAGCGCTCCAGGATGGTGTGGCCGCTGCGCTCCTGCCAGTCGTTGAACGTCTCGATCAGCAGCGGCGCCGAACCCGAGATGAACAGCCGCATGTGGCGAGCCGCCTCCGGCGTCAGGCTGGGTTCGGCCAGCATCCGCACGTACAGCGTGGGCACGCCCATGAACACCGTGGCATCGGCCATCCGGGCAATGGCAAGCCGGGGATCGAACTTGCCCTGCCAGATCATCTTGCTGCCGTTGAGCAAGGCGCCGTGCAGCGCCACGAAAAGGCCGTGCACGTGGAAGATGGGCAGCGCGTGGATCAGCACATCGCCGGGGCGCCATCCCCAGTAGTCCTTCAACACCCGCGCATTGGACAACAGGTTGCCGTGCGTCAGCATCGCGCCCTTGCTGCGGCCGGTGGTGCCACTGGTGTAGAGAATAGCGGCGAGATCGTCCTGGCCCTGCACGGCGATCTCGTGGCGGTCGCTGTGGTGGGCAGCCCGCTCTAGCAGCGAGCCGGTGCGGTCGTCGTCGAGGGTGAACACGTTTTGCGTGCCGGCCTTGAACGCGATCTTGCTGACCCAGCCGAAATTACGACTGGTGCAGACGACCACGGCAGGCTCGGCATTGCCGATGAAATATTCGATCTCCGCGCTCTGGTAGGCCGTGTTCAGCGGCAGGAATACATAGCCGGCGCGCAGCGTGGCCAGGTAGAGCATGGCAGCCTCGACCGACTTTTCCACTTGCACGGCAACCCGTGAGCCTGCTGGCAAGTTGAGCCCGCGCAGCAGGTTGGCGATCATGGCCGTGGCGCGGTCAAGGTCGCGCCAGGAATAGGCGAGCCCGCTGTCGGTTTCTACCGCCACCTGGTCCAGGTCGGCCGGAAAGCCCGCGCGCAGCGCGGCAAAAAGATTCTGGTTGGTCATGGGTTTCAAAAAATGCGCCGGCGCGCGACAAGCCCTTCGGCGAAAGGGCCTGCCCGGCCGAGATCTCGATCCGGCTAGTCCAGCTTGGCGCCGGATGCCTTGACGACGGTGGCCCAGCGCTTGACTTCGTTGCTCACGAATGCGCCGAACTGCTGGGGCGAATAGTTGGGGAACTCGGCGCCCTGGTTGGCCCAGATGGCCTTGATCTCATCGGCCTGCATCGCCTTGCGCACTTCGTCCACGATCCGGGCTTGAACATCCGCCGGCGTGCCCTTGGGCGCCCAAAGGGCATACCAGCTGGTGACGGTGTAGTCTGGCAGGCCGACCTCGGCCGCGCATGGCACATCGGGCAGCGCCGGATTGCGCTTGGTGCCCGACACCATCAGCGCCTTGATGCGCCCGCCCTTGATGTGCGCGGCGGACGAGCCCAGGCCGTCGAACATCATGTCGACCTGGCCGCCGACCAGGTCGCGCAGCGCCGGGCCGGCACCGGTGTAGGGGATATGGGTGATGAAGGTCTTGGTCTGCTGCTTGAACAGCTCGCCGGCCAGGTGGTGCGAAGTGCCCGTGCCGGCCGAGCCGTAGTTGTAGCGGCCCGGGCTCTTGCGCATCAGCTCGAGGAACGCCTTGAAGTCGGGCGCGGTGATGTTCTTCGGGTTGACCACGACCACCTGCGGCACGCTGGCCACCAGCGTCAGCGGCACGAAGTCTTTCTCCAGGTCGTAGTCGAGCTTCGGGTACATCGACGGCGCGATGGTGTGGTGCACCGCACCCATGAACAGCGTGTAGCCGTCATTGGCCGCGCGCGAGGCGATGCTGGCCCCCACGGTGCCGCCGGCGCCGCCTCGATTTTCGATCACCAGCTGCTTGCCGGTCTGCTTGGAAAACTGCGCGGCCAGCGGCCGGGCGAAGGCGTCGGTGCCGCCACCTGCTGGAAACGGCACCACCAGGGTCACCGGCCGGGCCGGCCAGGCGCCTTGCGCATGGCCAAGAGGGGCCAGCGACGCGGCGCCGGCGGCCGCGGCGGCCCGCAGAACATCTCGCCGGGTGAACCTGTTAAAGCTGGAATTCATGGGTTTGTCTCCTGATTTGTTGATAGAGCGGGAACGCGGGGTCAAAAATACAGGTCTTCTATGGCGCCAGAAATCGGGATTTGTCCCTGCGCGAGCAGCGCGCGGTGCTTGTCGAGACGCTTCAAGTCATACAAATAGTTCACCATGAGCCCATAAGACTGCCTGAGGCCCTTGGCAGAAGGATCGCCGGCCCAGTTCAGCCGCTCGACTCGCGCCCCGTTGCCCAGGTGGAAACGGGCCACCGGGTCGAAAGGTTTGCCGTCCTGGGTGGCACGGCCCAGGTATTCGGCCGCGCAGCGCAGCAGCATCTGGCGCACCGGCGACTTGGCGGCCAGGTCGGGCGGATTCTCCCAGGCGGCCAGCAAGCCGGACAGCGTGGTTTCGCCACCCAGCGCGCGCGCCAATTCGGCCCTCGGCTTGGGCTCGAGCCGCTCCACCAAGCCGCCGGCGTTCTTGGCCAGCCAGCCCCGCAGCCCGGGGATGGGCGACAACGTGGCGAAGGTCTTGAGCCGGGGAAACTCCGCCTTGAGCGTCTCCACCACGTGCTTGATCAGCGAATCACCGAAACTCACGCCGCGCAGGCCGCTCTGGGTGTTGCTGATCGAATAGAAGATGGCGCAGGTGGCCTTGCCCAAGTCGCTCGGGGCGGCGGTTTCGTCCAGCAGCGGCGTGATGCCGGCCGCCATCTCGTCCACCAGGGCCACCTCGACGAAGATCAGCGGCTCGCCATCCAGGCGCGGATGGAAAAAGCCGTAGCAGCGACGGTCGCTGTCGAGCCGGTTCTTCACGTCGGCCCAGCTCCGGATGTCGTGCACCGCCTCGTACTTGATCAGCTTTTCGATCAGCGAGGCCGGCGAGTCCCAGCTGATGCGGCGCAGCTCCAGAAAGGCCACGTCGAACCAGGTCGAAAACAGGTTCGCCAGTTCGGCATCGAGCGCGAGCAAGCGCTTGTCGGTCTTCAGGTGCGCCAGCAGCTCGGCGCGCAGATCGACCAGGAACCGCATGCCCTCGGGGAAGGCGGCGAAGCGCTGCAAGAGGCGGGTGCGCGGCGACTCGAAGGCCTTGCGCAGCCGGATCTCGGCCTGGCCTTCCTCGGGCGTGCCGTGGGCGGCCTCGTACTGCTCGCGCACCGCCTTGAGCTTTTCCGGATCAGGCGCGAACTGCTCGCTCATCAGCAGCCAGCAGTCTCGGCGCTGTTCGGGCGTGGCCTGCGCGTACCAGCCGGCGACGCCCTTGGCACGACGCCCACCCTCCACTTCGCTCACCTGCGGATCGACGATGGACTGCAACTCGAGCAGCGTGCGGCGCAGCACCCGCGGCGACAGCGCCTCCTGGTGCCGGCGCAGGGTCGCTTTCAGGCGCTCGCGAGTCGAGCGCGGCGCCGCGGGCGCGCCGGCGGGTGACAGCGCGGCCACGGCCTTGGGCTCCAGGCTGGGCCGCAGCAGCGAGGTGCCGCGTGAAAACCAGTCGGCCGGCTTCATGGCGCCAGCCTCGATTTCTGGCTGCGCGCCAGTTCGCGCAGCGCCTCGCGCTGGCGTGTCAGGTGGGTGCGCATCGCCGCCTCCGCACCCTCCGGATCGCGGGCCTTGAGGGCTGCGAACACCGCCATGTGCTCCGACAGGCTCTGGTCCAGCCGGCCCGGCGCATGCAGCTGCTGCAGCCGCGCCAGCTTGACGATCTTGCGCAAGTCGGCGATGACCAGTGCCAGCCAGCGGTTGTCGGCCAGTGCAATGATGGCCTCGTGGATGGTGAAGTTCACGGCGTAATAGTCGTTGATGCGCCGGGCCTTGGCGTGACGGTTGAGCTTGTCGTGCAGGGCTTCCAGCTGCTGCAGGTCGCCTTCAGTGGCGCGGGCCGCGGCCTCTCGGGCGCAGCGGCCCTCCAGCAAAGCCAGCACCGGAAAGATCTCGTCCAGGTCCTTCTCGGTGACTTCGTTGACGAAGGAGCCGCGCCGGGGCTCATGGCGCACCAGGCCTTCCGCGGTCAGCACCTTGAGCGCTTCGCGCAGCGGCGTGCGCGAAATGTCCAGCCGCTGCGCCAGCCCGGCCTCGTCCAGGAAAGTGCCGGGCATGAGCTCCCCGGCAAAGATCAGGTCGCGCAGCTGGGCGGCGACTTCGTCGTGCAGCGAATTGTGGACCAGACGCATTGTAATTTCCGGTAATTACGCATAATTATGACGTGCGGAGCGGCGCCGTGCCGGCCGCATGCCCTGTGGAAACTACCTAGCGGGAACCGGGGTGCGGGGCTGCGCCGCAGCCCAGCGCCACAACAGTACGCCAGCCAGGATCATCGGCAGGCACAGCCACTGGCCCATGCTCAGGCCCAGCGACAGCAAGCCGAGATGGTCGTCCGGCTCGCGGAAGAACTCGGCGATGAAGCGCAGCAGCCCATACCCGATCAGGAAAACGGCCGACACCTGGGCCGGCCGGCGCTCCTTGCGTGCATACAGCCAGAGAATCACGAACAGCAGCAGCCCTTCCAGCAGGAACTGGTAGACCTGCGAGGGATGGCGCGGCACCATCGAGCCGCTCTGCGGAAACACCATGGCCCAGGGCAGCGAAGGGTCGGCGGCGCGGCCCCACAGCTCGCCGTTGATGAAGTTGCCCACCCGCCCGGCAGCCAGGCCCGTCGGCACGCAAGGTGCGATGAAGTCCATCACCTGCCAGAACGGCTTGGCGCGCGAACGGGCGAACCACCACTGCGATGCGATCACGCCCAGCATGCCGCCATGAAAACTCATGCCGCCTTGCCAGACGTAGAAGACCTCCAGCGGATGGGACAGGTAGTAGCCGGGCTTGTAGAAGATGCAGTAGCCGAGACGCCCGCCGACCACCACGCCCAGCACGCCCAGGAACAGCATGTCCTCGACGTCCTTGCGGCTCCAGGCGCCCGGGCCCTTCACGCCGGCGAACGGCGGGTGATGCAGGCGCCGCAAGGCCAGCAGCATGAACAGCCCGAAGGCCGCCAGGTAGGTCAGGCCATACCAATGAATGGCCACGGGCCCCAGCTGGAGCGCGACGGGATCGATCTGGGGAAACATCAGCATGCGGCGTATTGTGCGGCAAGGGCCGGGCTGCGTGGCGCGCGCTTCAGCCCGGGTCTGCTTGACGCCGCAGCCGCTCGCGCGCGAACTCGACGAACCGCTGCAAGGCCGGATTGGCAGCCGCCGGCGGCCAGGCCAGGCTGGTCTCGCAGCCCGGCACCTGGGCGCCCTGCTTGCCGCCCAGCTGGCGGTAGACCACGCCGGCACGCTGGAACTGCCGCACGCTCTCGGGCACCCATGCCAGCCCCAGTCCCGCAGACACCAGGTTGACGATGGTCTGCATCTGGATCGCCTCCTGCGCCACGCGCGGCATCTGACCGGCGGCGTGGTACATGCCGAACAACGCGTCGTGCAGCGAAGGCAGGATGCGCCGTGGAAACACCACCAGGGGCTGCTCCAAAACTTCGGCGAGGGAAAGGACGCGCGCGGTCGCCAGCGGATGCCGCTCCGGCAGGGCCACGACCAGCGGCTCCCGTGCAATGCGCAGGTGCGCCAGGCCCGCTGGCGCGAAGCCCGGCGAATGCAGCATGAAGCCGGCATCGACCTCGCCCCGTTCGAGCAAGCGAAGCTGCACGTCGCCCGTCGCTTCGATCAACTCGAATTCGACTTGCGGATGCAAGGCCCGAAACTCCCTCACCCACGAAGGCAGCAGGCCAAACCCCACGGTGGACACGAAAGCCAGCCGCAGGCGGCCGACCTCGCCGTGGGCCGCGGCACGGGCGTGGAGCGGCAGCCTCAGCGCCCGCGCCAGCAGCTCACGGGCTTCGGGCAGCAGCGCCTGACCGGCGGCCGTGAGCTGCACGCTGCGCTTGGTGCGATCGAACAGGCGCACGCCCAGTTGCTGCTCCAGGTTGGCCACGGCCTGGGTCAGCGGCGGCTGCGTCATGTGCAGGCGCAGCGCCGCCCGGCCGAAATGCAGCTCTTCGGCGACGGCGACGAACTGGCGCCAGAGGCGCAACTCGACCAGGGGCAGATCCATGAACCACTCGAATTACTGATACGCGCCGCATATTAATACAGCCTGGAAAACAGATTGGAAAGAATCAAAGCCCCGGCGCATACTCGTGGCCTTCGCGCGGCCCGCAGCCGCTTTTGGAAACCCGAACACCGAGCCACGCCATGGACACGAAACCGATCCAGATCAATCGCCGCAGCAAGAACATCGTCGAGGGCAAGTCACGCGCGCCGAACCGCTCGATGTACTACGCCATGGGCTACCAGGAAGCCGATTTCAAGAAGCCGATGGTCGGCGTGGCGAACGGCCACAGCACCATTACCCCTTGCAACAGCGGCTTGCAGAAGCTTGCAGACGCAGCCGTGGCCGGCATCGAAGAAGCCGGCGGCAACGCCCAGATGTTCGGCACGCCCACCATCTCGGACGGCATGGCGATGGGCACCGAAGGCATGAAGTACTCGCTGGTCAGCCGCGAGGTCATCTCCGACTGCATCGAGACCTGCGTGCAGGGCCAGTGGATGGACGGCGTGCTGGTGGTGGGCGGCTGCGACAAGAACATGCCCGGCGGGCTGATGGGCATGCTGCGCGCCAACGTGCCGGCCATCTACGTCTATGGCGGCACCATCCTGCCGGGCCGCTACAAGGGCCAGGACCTGAACATCGTGAGCGTGTTCGAAGCCGTGGGCCAGAACGCCGCCGGCAACATGAGCGACGAGGACCTGCGCGAGATCGAGATGCGGGCGATTCCCGGTACCGGCTCGTGCGGCGGCATGTACACCGCCAACACCATGTCGTCCGCCTTCGAGGCGCTGGGCATCTCCCTGCCCTACTCGTCGACCATGGCCAACCCCCACGACGAGAAGGCGAACTCGGCCAAGGAGTCGGCCAAGGTGCTGATCGAAGCCATCAAGAAGGACATCAAGCCGCGCGACATCGTGACCAAGAAGGCGATCGAGAACGCGGTGGCCGTCATCATGGCGACCGGCGGATCGACCAATGCGGTGCTGCACTTCCTGGCAATCGCGCACACGGCCGGCGTCGAATGGACCATCGACGATTTCGAGCGCATCCGCCAGAAAACACCGGTGCTGTGCGACCTGAAGCCCTCGGGCAAATACCTGGCCGTGGACCTGCACCAGGCCGGCGGCATTCCGCAAGTCATGAAGATCCTGCTGAAGGCCGGCCTGCTGCACGGCGACTGCCTCACCATCAGCGGCCAGACCATCGCCGAGGTGCTGGCGGACGTGCCCGACACGCCGCGCGCTGACCAGGACGTCATCCGCCCGATCGACAAGCCGATGTACGAACACGGCCACCTCGCCATCCTCAAGGGCAATCTGTCGCCCGAAGGCGCCGTCGCCAAGATCACCGGCCTGAAGAATCCGGTGATCACCGGCCCGGCGCGCGTGTTCGACGACGAGCAGTCGGCGCTTCAGGCCATCCTGGACGGCAAGATCGTGGCCGGCGACGTGATGGTGCTGCGTTACCTGGGGCCCAAGGGCGGCCCCGGCATGCCCGAGATGCTGGCGCCCACCGGCGCATTGATCGGCGCCGGCCTGGGCGAGAGCGTCGGCCTCATTACGGATGGCCGCTTCTCCGGCGGAACCTGGGGCATGGTGGTCGGCCACGTCGCGCCGGAAGCCGCCGCCGGCGGCACCATCGCGTTCGTGAACGAAGGCGACTCCATCACCATCGACGCGCACCACCTCAAGCTGGAGCTGAATGTGCCGGAGGCGGAAATCGCGAAACGCCGTGCGGCCTGGACCGCACCCGCGCCGCGCTACACCCGTGGGGTGCAGGCGAAGTTCGCGTTCAATGCGGCGAGCGCCAGCAAGGGAGCGGTGCTGGACAACTACTAGCCGCAGGCGCGGCTGTCCAACTCCCTCTCCCTTCGGGAGAGGGCGGGGGTGAGGGCACGGGCAGGCGGGTGCACCTCGCGTCGTGGTACCCGGTGACCTCGCGTCGCGGCGGGCGGTGACCTCGCGTCGCGGCAGTCGCTGCCCGTCGCGGGCTCACACTGTGGCGGTCTCCGCTTCGCTACGACTTCGCTGCGATGTCCGGCCTGGGGTCGGCGCCGCAGAACTCACTGCGCGCCCTGAGGCCGCTTCGTTCTAACAGCCGCGGCGAGTCAGTTGACGAAGCGCGCAAGCGCGCCCGACCCCAGGCCGAACATCGCAGCCGCCCCAGAGATCGCCCCCGCCGGGCACCGCCTGCCGCGAGCCAACATGTTTTGCGCGCGAAGGCCACACTGCCAGGAACGTCACGGACGCTACGCCCGCCCACACGTACCTGCAAAGGCGGGGTCGGGCGGGCCGTGGCGCATCGTTGCGAGGCGCCTGTGTTTGCTCGGTTTCGAGGCCGCGCGTAGCGCTTCGTGATCTGACTCGTCGTACCTG
>JAKFEZ010000286.1:0-2611 GCA_036675435.1 Ramlibacter sp.
CCGCGCGTCTGGTCGCCGTGGCCCGGCGGCTCGATCTTGATCACGTCGGCGCCCAGGTCGGCGAGCAGCATGCAGGCGTAGGGCCCCGCCATCACCTGGCTGATGTCGAGGACCTTGACGCCCGCCAGGGGCAGCGGTCGGTCGTTCATTCATTTACTCCCTGGATCAGCGATAAAAGAGATTCACGAGCCCCAGGCCCGTGACGGGAACGTAGGTGACGAGCATCAGCACGGCAAGCAAGACGCCGATGAACCAGACGTTGACTCGGGACACCTCCCATACCGAAGCCTTGGCGATCGAACTCGCGACCATCAGCACGCTCGCCACCGGCGGCGTCTGCTGGCCGATGCCGAGGTTGATGGTGACAATCAGGCCGAAGTGGACCGGGTCGATGCCGACCGTGCGCACCAGGGGCATCACGATGGGGATGACGAGGATGATCGCCGCGGCGGAATGCAGGAACATGCCAAGGAAGAGAAACAGGACGTTGAGCAGCGCCAGCACCACCCACTTGTTCGAGGTGAAGTCGGACACCGCCTTGGCGAGTGCCTGCGGCGCCTGCACCTCGGTGAGGTAGGTTCCCAGCAGCGCGCTCGTCGCCACCAGCAGCATCACTACCGCCGTCTGCACGCCGCCTTCCATCACCGCCGCGCGCAGGTGCGCGAGATCGAGTTCGCGGTAGATCACCAGGCCGACGAACAGCGCCGCCAGCACCGCCAGCGCCGCGCCCTCGGTGGCAGTGACGATGCCCCCGAAGATGCCGCCCAGGATGATGATCGGCAGCAGGAACGCCCACAAGGCGTCGCGCCCGGTGCTGCGCACCCGCAGCCAGGAGAACTTGTCCTCGCGCGGCAGGTTGTAGCGGCGGGCGAGGAAGGTTGCCATCCCCATCAGCCCGGCGGCACCGATCAGCCCGGGCACGATGCCGGCCACGAACATCTGCACCACCGAAGTCTCGGCCATCACTGCATAGAGGATCATCGGGATCGACGGCGGGATGATCACGGCCAGTGTGGCGGCCGAGGACATCGAAGCCGCGGCGAATGCGCTCGGGTAGCCCTTGGCCTTCATGCCAGGAATCAGGATCGACCCCAGCGCCGCCACGTCGGCGACGGCCGAACCCGAGATCTCGGCGAAGAACAGCGAAGCACCAATCGACACGTGGGACAGGCCACCGCGCACCCAGCCGAACAGGGCCGATGCGAACGCGATCAACCGCCGCGAGATTCCCGACGCGTTCATGATCGCGCCGGCCAGGATGAAAAGGGGAATGGCGAGCAGCGGGAAATTCGTCGCGCCGTTGTAGATGACCAGCGCCATGTTGGGCAGCGAGTCGAGGCCATGGCTCACCAGCATCGCGACGATAGCCACGACCCCCAGCGAAACCGCGATCGGCACATTGACGAGCACCAGCGCCAGAACGGCCGCGAACAGGGTCAGCATTGTTGCCATGTGGGTTCCTGTTAGTCGGCGCCGGGCCGCCCCAAGGCGACTGCAGTCCCCTCGGGGGGCAGCGCAGTACACGAAGTTACAAGCGTGGGGGCCATATTCAGTGCGTGCCGTCGGCGAGCGGCACGGCGTGCGCCGACGGCGCTTTCCGCCGCGCCACCAGGTCGATGAGAAACATCACCTCGGCGACCAGGATGAGGGCGCAGGAGATCGGGATGACCGACTGCACGACATTCATCGGTATCCAGGGCAGGCTGACCAGCGAGTCGCCGACTAGCGCCGGCATGATCGACAGCCCCACCCAACCCAGCAGCGCGAAGAAGGCGATCACCAGCAGCTGCGTGAGGATGCCCACGACATGCTGCACCCTCGGCGGGAACTGCTCGACCACCTCGGGACAGCCGATGTGTGCGCGCTTGACCGAGGCCAGCGCCGAGCCGTAGAACGTGAGCCACGCCAGCAGCACGGAAGCGATCTCGTCGTACCAGACCAGCGAGCTGCCCGCGACGCGGAAAACCACGCCCAGCATGACTTCCACCGAGAGGATGACCATGAGGGCCATCACGACCCATTCGAGGAACAGCGCGTACCGCTCGCGAAAGCGGTGCATCGCGCTGCTGACGGGGAGAACGTGGCGGTCTCTGGTCATTTGCCGAGCGCCACCGCTTTGTCGATCAGCGGCTTGGCGCCGGCAACGTCCTTGCCGAACTCGTCGTAGATGCCCTTGCTGGCGGCAATGAAGGCGTTCTTGTCCACCTCGTTCACCTGCATGCCGGCGGCCTTGAGCTTGCCCAGCAGTTCACCCTCTTCCCGGGCCGCGGTGGCATAGACGAACTCCTGCGTCTCGCGTGCCGTGTCTTCCAGCACCTTGCGCACGTCGGCCGGTAGCGTCGCATACTTCTTCGAACCCACGACCAGGTAGGCGGGCGTGTAAACATGGCCGGACAGCGACAGGAACTTCTGCACTTCCTGCAGCTTGGCCGAGTAGATTTGAGTGAAGGGGTTTTCCTGGCCGTCCATCACGCCGGTCTGCAGCGCGGTGAAGAGTTCGGAAAACTTCATCGGGCTCGGGTTGGCGCCGTATTCCTGGAACATCTTCACGCGCCACTTGCCTTCGGGCACGCGCAGCTTGATGCCCTTCAGGTCTTCCGGCGTCTTGATG
>JAKFEZ010000148.1:0-2608 GCA_036675435.1 Ramlibacter sp.
GCAGCTGCTGGAGGAATCGAAGAGCATCATCGATGGCGACCGGCGCCTGCTGCAGATCATCCACCAGCAGTGCCAGCGCACCAACGGCATCGTCGAAAGCGTGCTGGGCCTGGCCCGGCGCGAACGCGCCAGCCCCGAGCACGTGGACCTCAACAGCTTCGTGCGGCGCTTCGTCGACGAATACCAGCAGAACATGTCGATCGAAACCGACAGCCTGGAAGCGGTGATCGGGGCCAAGTCCGTGCCCGCGCTGGTCGACCAGCGCCACCTGCAGCAGGTGCTGACCGCGCTGGTCCACAACGCCCTCAACTACGGCCGCCTGCCGGGGGAGTCGGCTCGCGTGCGCCTGCGCGTGTTCCAGACCACGGAGGGCCAACCCATGATCGACGTGCTGGACCGCGGACCGGGCATCCCCGAGGCGGTCGCCGCGCAGCTGTTCCGCCCGTTCTATACGACTTCCGAACACGGCACCGGCCTGGGTCTGTACATCGCCCGCGAGCTGTGCCGCGCCAACCAGGCCAAACTGGAGTACGTGGCCGTGCCCGGCGGCGGCAGTTGTTTCCGCATCACCCTGCCCGGCCCCCACGCCCTGTTCCCGGCGTGAGGGAAATCCGGGGAAGCATTCCGTCTCTTGCCTCCCCCTTTGAAAAAGGGGGATTGAGGGGGATTCGCTCCTGCTCTCGATTTTACTTCCTCTCAAGCAAGATCAACGGCAAATCCCCCATAGCCCCCTTTTCCAAAGGGGGCGAAGCCAACGCCCCCATGCCCTGCACCCGGCGCAACCACTCCTACAAAACGGCGCAAAACCGCTACACTCATCACACAGGGGATTGTGAGGGACCCGAATGAGCGAAAACCGCAGCGCCCTGATCGTCGACGACGAACGCGATATCCGCGAACTGCTGACGCTGACCCTGGGCCGCATGGGCCTGCGCATCGACACCGCCGCCAACCTCGGCGAAGCCCGCGAACTGCTGGCACGCAACACCTACGACCTCTGCTTCACCGACATGCGCCTGCCCGACGGCAACGGCATCGAGCTGGTCGCCGAGATCGCCCGCACCTACCCCAAGACCCCCGTCGCCATGATCACCGCCTTCGGCAACGTCGAGCTGGCGGTGGAAGCGCTCAAGGCCGGGGCCTTCGATTTCGTCAGCAAGCCGGTCGACATCAACGTCCTGCGCGGCCTGGTCAAGCACGCGCTGGAACTCAACAACAGCGAGCGCGCGCCCGCCCCGCCGCCGCCGCCGGAACAGGCCAGCCGCCTGCTCGGTGGTTCCCCGGCCATGGCGGTGCTGCGCGACACCATCGCCAAGGTCGCCCGCAGCCAGGCCCCGGTCTACATCCTGGGCGAATCCGGGGTGGGCAAGGAGCTGGTCGCCCGCACCATCCACGAACAGGGCGCGCGCGCCGCCGGTCCGTTCATCCCGGTCAACTGTGGCGCGATTCCCGCCGAGCTGATGGAAAGCGAATTCTTCGGCCACAAGAAAGGCAGCTTCACCGGCGCCCATGCCGACAAGCCCGGCCTGTTCCAGGCCGCCAACGGCGGCACCCTGTTCCTGGACGAGGTGGCCGAGCTGCCGTTGCCGATGCAGGTCAAGCTGCTGCGCGCCATCCAGGAGAAGTCGGTGCGCGCGGTCGGCGCCTCCGCCGAGGTGCCGGTGGACGTGCGCATCCTCTCGGCTACCCACAAGGACCTGGGCGAACTGGCCAACGACGGCCGTTTCCGCCACGACCTGTACTACCGCATCAACGTCATCGAGCTGCGCGTGCCGCCGCTGCGGGAACGCACCGGCGACCTGCCGCAGCTGACTTCGGCCATCCTCGCGCGCCTGGCGGGCACCCATGGCCGCAGCGCGCCGCAACTGACCCCGGCGGCGCTGGAGGCACTGGTGGCGTATCCGTTCCAGGGCAACGTGCGCGAGCTGGAGAACATCCTGGAGCGGGCCATGGCCATGGCCGATGGCGACCGGATCGACACCGGCGACCTGCATCTGCCGGCCGCCAGCGGCCAGCGCCCCGCGCTCGAGCCGACGCGTGCGGAAACGCCCGCCGGTACCGCCGCTCCGATGGACCTGGATCCCGGCAGCGGCGCGCTGCCCTCGTATATCGAGAACCTGGAACGCGCCGCGATCCAGAAGGCGCTGGAAGACAATCGCTGGAACAAGACCAAGGCCGCCGCGCAACTGGGCATCACCTTTCGCGCGCTGCGCTACAAGCTGAAAAAGCTGGGGATGGAATAGCCCGGCGAGGAATTGTGAAGCCAATCACAAATGGCCCGTTAACGGGCTTGAAAACTGACGCCATGCGTCACTTGGTGACGTCACAGGTCATTTCTTTCAGGTCGGGAACGCCGGTTTTCTTCGCAAAAGTGAATGGCCGACCGCCGTTTAGTGACGGGCGGCTCAAACCCCGGATTGGCACGTTTTCTGCGTCCATACCCGAGCACGTGGCGTGTAACCACTGCGCCCACGGTCCATACCAATATGGGACACGGGGCTTGTGTCCCATACCAATCAAGCCAAAGAAAGGGGATTTACCATGAAGAAGAACATGCAGGGCTTCACCCTCATCGAACTGATGATCGTCGTCGCCATCATCGCCATCC
>JAKFEZ010000110.1:0-2593 GCA_036675435.1 Ramlibacter sp.
GATCGCCCGCGCCGACCTGCACGCCGCCACCCAGGCGCGCCATTGGGCGCTACCCATGCTGTTTGGCGCGGTGATTGGCAGCCTGGTGACCCTGACCTCGGTCGGTGCCGGCGCCATCGGCGTCATTGTGCTGATGCTGCTTTACCCCGCCCTGCCGCTGCCGCGCATTGTGGCGGCCGACATTGCCCACGCCGTGCCGCTGACGCTGGTCGCCGGCCTGGGCCATGCGTCCATCGGTTCGGTGGACTGGGTACTGCTGGCCAAACTGCTGGCAGGTTCGCTCCCCGGCATCTGGCTCGGTTCGCGGCTGGTCAACAGCACGCCTGACCGCTGGATACGTTCCCTTCTTTCCGTGCTGCTGGCCTATGCCGGCGTCAAGCTCATCGCCATCTGAATCCTTTTTTTGATCTCTGACAGCCATGTACCAATACACCGAATTTGACCGCCAGTTCGTCAAGGCCCGCGCCGACCAATACCGCGACCAGCTCACCCGCTGGCAGGCCGGCCAGCTGCCCGAAGACGAGTTCCGTCCCCTGCGCCTGCAGAACGGCTGGTATGTGCAGCGCTATGCGCCCATGCTGCGCGTGGCTGTGCCTTATGGTGAACTCTCCAGCGCACAGGTGCGCGTGCTGGCAAAAATTGCCCGCGAGTATGACCAGCCCAATGCGGCGCTGTTCAACGAAGCACAGGCCACGCAGGACAAGCTCGGGCCCGTCAATCTCAAGAACGGCCTGTCGGTGGCCTCCAAGCTGACCGCCGGTTATGCGCACTTCACGACGCGCCAGAACATCCAGTACAACTGGATCCCTCTGGACAAGTCGGCCGACGTGATGGACCTGCTGGCCAGCGTCAACATGCATGGCATCCAGACCAGCGGCAACTGCATTCGCAACATCACCAGCGACGAGCGCGCCGGCATTGCAGTCGACGAGATTGCCGACCCGCGGCCTTTTGGCGAGATCCTGCGCCAGTGGAGCACGCTGCACCCCGAGTTCGCCTTTTTGCCGCGCAAGTTCAAGATTGCCATCAGCGGTGCCAGGGAAGACCGCGCGGCCACCGCCTGGCACGACGTCGGCCTGCACCTGATCCGCAATGCCGAAGGCGAGCTGGGCTTCAAGGTGCTGGTGGGCGGAGGCATGGGGCGCACCCCCATCATCGGCACCGTGATCCGCGAATTTCTGCCATGGCACCAGATCATGAATTACATCGAGGCCATCGTGCGGGTCTACAACCGCTACGGCCGGCGCGACAACATGTACAAGGCGCGCATCAAGATCCTGGTGAAGGCCGAAGGCCAGAAGTACATCGACGACGTCGAGGCCGAGTACCAGCAGATCATGGAACACGACGGTGGCCCGCACACCATCACGCAGGCCGAACTGGACCGCGTCACCGCTTCCTTTGTGCCGCCCACGCTCAAGTGCGACCGCAAGAGCGCCGATGCCAAGATTGCCAACATCCTGCGCGCTGCCGCTGAAGACGACATCGAGTTCGGCCGCTGGCTCAAGCAGAACGTGGCGCCGCACCAGAATCCCGACCTGCGCGCCGTGACGCTGTCATTCAAACGCCTGGGCCAGGCACCCGGCGATGCAACCGCTGACCAGCTCGACGTTGCGGCTGATCTGGCCGACCGCTTCAGCGCCGGCGAGGTGCGTGTCACACACGACCAGAACCTGCTGCTGCCTTGGGTTCGCTGCGACGAGCTGCCCGAGCTCTGGCGCGCCGCGCGCAAGTCCGGCTTCGCACGCCCCAACATCCGCCTGCTGACCGACATGATTGCCTGCCCCGGCGGCGACTTCTGCTCGCTGGCCAATGCGCGCTCCATCCCGATTGCCGAAGCCATCACCGAGCGCTACCAGGACATGGACGAGCTGCACGACCTGGGCGAGATTGACCTGCACATCAGCGGCTGCATCAACTCCTGCGGCCACCACCACAGCGGCCACATCGGCATCCTGGGCGTGGACAAGGACGGCCTGGAGTGGTACCAGGTGTCGCTGGGCGGCTCGGACGGCTCGGCGCTGAGCGGCAACCCTGTGCCCGGCAAGGTGGTGGGCCCTTCGTTCTCCGCGGCAGAAGTTCCCGAAGTGATTGAAGCCGTGCTGGACACCTACCGCCGCGAGCGCGAAGCAGGCGAGACCTTTATTTCAACGTTGCGCCGCGTCGGCATGGATCCTTTCAAGGAAGCCGCCAAGGGTGCACGTTTTGCCGCCACTGCTGTGGCCGCCTGAGGAGAACCGCATGAAACTTTTGCCCTTTACCGATCACGTAGCCACCGAAAACGCTTCCGTTCTGGTGCTCGCCAACGACGCCGATCCGCTGCGAGCTCCGCTGGAAGGCGTGACGCGCATCGACCTGCACTTTCCGAAATTCACCGACGGCCGCGCCTTCAGCCAGGCCTTTTTGCTGCGCCGCCGCCGCGAGTTCAGCGGCGAAATCCGCGCCACCGGCGATGTGCTGGTGGACCAGTTGGCGCAGATGGAGCGCAGCGGCTTTGACGTCGCTGTACTCCGCGCCGACCAGGACATGGCCATCGCCCAGCGCGTGCTGGCGTCCTACCCCGGTTACGGCGTCGGCAAATACCAGGGCGACG
>JAKFEZ010000206.1:0-2592 GCA_036675435.1 Ramlibacter sp.
GTTGTCGATCGTGCACTTCTGGGAGCTGATCTTCACCTACATGTGGGCGGGCCCGCACCACCTGCACTACACCGCGCTGCCGGACTGGACCCAGTCGGTCGGCATGATGTTCTCGCTGATCCTGCTGGCGCCCAGCTGGGGCGGGATGATCAACGGCATGATGACCCTGTCGGGCGCCTGGCACAAGCTGCGCGACGACCCGGTGCTGCGCTTCCTGATCGTGTCGCTGTCCTTCTACGGCATGAGCACCTTCGAGGGTCCGATGATGTCCATCAAGACCGTCAACGCGCTCTCGCACTACACCGACTGGACGGTCGGCCACGTGCACGCCGGCGCGCTGGGCTGGGTGGGCTTCATCACCATGGGCTCGCTGTACTACCTGATCCCGCGCCTGTTCGGCCAGAAGAAGATGTACTCGGTGCCGGCCATCGAGCTGCATTTCTGGATCGCCACCATCGGCGTGGTGCTGTACATCGCCGCGATGTGGATCGCCGGCGTGATGCAGGGCCTGATGTGGCGCGCCATCAACACCGACGGCACCCTGACCTATACCTTCGTCGAATCGGTGAAGGCGAGCTATCCCTTCTACGTGATCCGCGTGCTCGGCGGCCTGCTCTACCTGGGCGGCATGCTGGTCATGGCCTGGAACACCTGGATGACGGTGGCCGGCGGACGCGCGGTTCGCGTCAACGTGCCGGCGCCGCAGGCGGCCTGACGAAAGAGACCCCCATGAGCGACAACGCCCACACGCAAAAAACCGGTTTCAGCCACGAGAAGGTCGAGACCAGTAACTTCCTGATGATCGTGCTGATCCTGCTGGTGGTCGCCATCGGCGGCCTGGTGGAGATCGTCCCGCTGTTCTTCCAGAAGTCCACCACCGAGCCGCTGCAGGGCGTCAAGCCCTATACCGCGCTGCAGCTGGCCGGCCGCGACGTCTACATCCGCGAGGGTTGCTACAACTGCCACTCGCAGATGATCCGGCCGTTCCGCGCCGAGACCCTGCGCTACGGCCACTACTCGATGGCTGGCGAGTTCGTCTACGACCGCCCCTTCCAGTGGGGCAGCAAGCGCACCGGCCCCGACCTGCACCGCGTGGGCGGCAAGTACAGCGACGAGTGGCACCGCATCCACCTGGTCAATCCGCGCGACGTGGTGCCCGAGTCCAACATGCCGGCCTATCCCTGGCTGGAGAAGAACGCCGCCGACGCCGGCAGCATCGCCACCCACCTGAAGGCGCTGCGCGCCGTGGGCGTGCCCTACACCGACCAGGAAATCGCCGAGGCGCCCGCCCAGCTCAAGGGCAAGACGGAGATGGATGCGCTGGTGGCCTATCTCCAATCTCTCGGACTGGCATTGAAATGACATTGGGGACAGACCAAGAGCGAAGCGATTGCTCTGTCCTCTACTGACTATATGGAATTCGACGTCACCACCCTGCGCATCGCGGCCACGCTGGCCTCGTTCGCCACCTTCATCGCCATCGCCATCTGGGCCTATGCCCGGCGCAACCGCGGACGCTTCGACGAGGCGGCCGACATTCCCTTCCAGAACGACTAAAGCCGAGGACGTCATGAGCGACTTCACGGGCAACTTCTGGCCGGTCTACGTGGCCGGCATCACCCTGGCCGGCATCATCGGCTGCCTGGTCCTGCTGTGGCTGACCGCCCGCAAGAAGGTGGCCGCCACCACCGACAACACCACCGGCCACGTCTGGGACGAGGACCTGACCGAGATGAACAACCCCATGCCGCGCTGGTGGATGTGGCTGTTCGTGATCACGGTGATCTTCTCGCTGCTCTACCTGGTGGCCTACCCGGGACTGGGCAGCTACCAGGGCGAGCTGGGCTGGAGCTCCAAGGCCGAATACGAGAAGGAAGTGGACCGCGCCAACAAGCAGCTGGCGCCGCTGTATGCCCAGTTCTCCTCGCGCAAGGCCGAGGAGGTGGCCGGCGATGCGCAGGCCATGGGCATCGGCGAGCGGCTGTTCATGAACAACTGCGCCCAGTGCCACGGCTCCGACGCCCGCGGCAGCAAGGGCTTCCCGAACCTGACCGACGCCGACTGGCTGCATGGCGGGTCGCCGGAGAAGATCGCCGAGACCATCAAGGCCGGCCGCAACGGCGCCATGCCCCCGATGGCCGCGGCCGTGGGCACCGCGGAGGACGTGAGGAACGTGGCGCACTACGTTCTCTCGCTGTCCAACAGCCCGCACGATTCGCTGCGTGCGCAGCTGGGCAAGCCGAAGTTCGCCGCCTGCGCCGCCTGCCATGGCATGGACGGCAAGGGCAACCCGGCCCTGGGCGCGCCCAACCTGGCCGACGACACCTGGCTGCACGGCTGGGGCGAGCAGGCGATCGTCAACATCGTCACCCAGGGCAGGACCAACTCCATGCCCGCCCAGGAAGGCAAGCTGACCGACGCCCAGATCCACGTGCTGGCGTCCTACGTCTGGGGCCTGTCCAACAAGCCCGCGCCGGCCAAGCCCTGATTGAGGGTCGGGTTCCGGAAACAGCAGGAACGCAGAAGGCGCTGAAGGGTTCGCAGAATTCGCAGAAGAATCCAATGAAGTTTTCTGCGTCTTCTGCGAATCTT
>JAKFEZ010000117.1:0-2565 GCA_036675435.1 Ramlibacter sp.
ACCGGCCCGCACGCAACAACGTGCAGTGCGGCCACTCATGAAAAAGCCCGGCTTTGCCGGGCGTTTTTCATCTGATCAGACCACTCCGAAATCGCGCAGCGATTCCGGAGTGAATATAAAGTTGCCGCGAAGCGCCCCGAAACGAAGGAGGGAGGGAGGGAGGAGGAGAAGAGTCGCTCCGGGATTGCATCCGGGCTTACTGCTCCCGGAAGGCTTCGCGGCAATAACCGAATTCTTGGGAACTAGCCCCGCCTCGTGCCCAGATAGAGTGGGGACTCCGGCGCCGGGTTCCAGCGATGCGGCCCGCCGCGAGGTAAATTTTTGTGAACTGCCGGCCGCGCTTGCAGCCGCTGCGGCTCACCCGCCCGACAGCTGCTGCTCGATGTCTCGCACCAGTTGCGCGCTGTCCGGCGCCGTGAGGCTGCTGTAGCTGGCCACCACGCGGCCGTCGCGCGCGATCAGGTATTTGTGGAAGTTCCACAAGGGCTGCTTGCCGGTGGCTTGCGCGAGTTGGCGGTACAGCGGGTTGGCTTCGCTGCCGCGAACGCCGGATTTGGCGAACATGGGAAACTTCACCCCGTAGGTGTTCTCGCAAAACTCGGCGATCTGCCGGTTGTCGCCCTTTTCCTGCGCGAAATCGTTGGAGGGAAAGCCCAGCACCACGAGGCCCCGGCCCTTGTACTTGCCGTACAGCGCTTCGAGCCCCTCGTATTGCGGCGTGAAGCCGCAATAGCTGGCGGTATTCACCACGAGCACGACCTTGCCGCCATACTGGCACAGGCTCTGCGGTTTCTCATCCTGCAGGCGCGGGAACGTATGGCTCAACGTCGCCGGGCAAGCCGGCGTGGCGGCGTGACTGACAGCGGCGCTTGCCGTCAAACCGACGCCCAGTACGAAAGCGATGAGATTGAAAGTGAAGTTGAAAGTCTTCAGCATGAATTTCGTCCGAACGTTTCGACGTGCCATGACGCGGCATGCAGGCCGATTTGTCAAGCCTTTTCCGCCGGCCCGCTTAAAATATCGACAAGCCAAGAAAGCCAAGCCATGCTCTACCCAGAACTGTTCAAACAACTCGAATCCGTCCGCTGGGATATGGACAAGGACATCCCTTGGGCCTCGTTCGATCCGTCCAAACTGTCGGACGAGCAGGCCGAGACCATCAAGATGAATGCGATCACCGAGTGGTCGGCGCTGCCCGCCACCGAGATGTTCCTGCGCGACAACAGGGACGACAGCGACTTCTCGGCTTTCATGTCGATCTGGTTTTTCGAGGAGCAGAAGCACTCGCTGGTGCTGATGGAATACCTCAAGCGGTTTCGCCCCGAACTCGCCCCCACCGAGCAGGAGCTGCATGAGGTGCGCTTCGAGTTCGAACCTGCGCCCGCCCTGGAGACATTGATGCTGCATTTCTGCGGCGAGATCCGCTTGAACCACTGGTACCGGCGGGCCAGCGAGTGGCACACCGAGCCGGTCATCAAGCACATCTACACGACGTTGTCGCAGGACGAGGCGCGCCACGGCGGCGCCTACCTGCGCTACATGAAGCGGGCGATCAACAATTTTGGCAATGAAGCCAAGGCGGCCTTCACCAAAGTGGGCGTGCTGATGGCCAGCGCCCGGCGTACCGCCCAGGCGCTGCACCCCACCAACCTGCACGTCAACAAAAACCTGTTTCCGCGCGACACCATCCAGTCGCGCCTGCCCAACCCCGAGTGGCTGGAGCATTGGCTGGACAAGCAGATCAATTTCGACGCGGTCTGGGAAAGCCGGGTCGTCGAGCGCATCCTTCACAACATGAGCCTGTTGATGAACCGCAGCTTCAAGAGCGTGCAGGAGCTCAACCGCTACCGCAAGGAAGTCGCCGCCGCGCTGCAAAGCGCCAATATGGCAGGCCCCGCGCCCCGCCCGGCGTGACCCGGAGCACACCGGCGTTCCTGGACAAGATCGTTGCTCGCGCCGAAGCGCCGCAGCGGGTCGCGGCCCTGCCACAGCCGGTGGTCTTCACCAATGGTGTATTCGACGTGCTGCATCGCGGCCACGCGGTGTACCTGGCCCAGGCGCGCGAACTCGGCGCCAGCCTGGTGGTGGGGCTCAACACCGATGCTTCGGCCCGCCGCCTGGGCAAGGGCGCCGACCGGCCGCTCAACAACGAGCACGACCGCGCCGTGCTGATGGCGGCGCTGGAATCGGTGAGCCTGGTCACCTGGTTCGACGAAGACACGCCGTTGGAGCTGATAGCGCAGCTGCGGCCGGCCTGGCTGGTCAAGGGCGGCGACTACGACATGAGCCGCCTCGCAGAGACGCGGCTGGTCGAAAGCTACGGCGGCCAGGCCCGGGCCATTCCCTTTGTCGAGGGCTATTCCACCACCCAGCTGGTGCGCCGCATCCGCGGCGAAGCGCCCGGCTAGACCTTCACACCGGGTTGCGGCCCGCCTCCTGCGCCGCCGGGTCAGCGGGCTCGGGCGGCCGGCGCCGCAGCTTGCGGGCGATTCGCGCGATCAGGTGTTCCAGGTCGTCCAGGTAGGTGAAGACCACCGGCACCACCAGCAGGCTCAGCACCGTGGA
>JAKFEZ010000170.1:0-58136 GCA_036675435.1 Ramlibacter sp.
GCGGTCGGCTGCCTCCTGGCGCATCAGGCGCACCGACACCATCAGCCGGTTGCCGCTGATCTCGGGCACCAGCCCCAGCGCCGGGTCCAGTCGCAGGCGCAGCAGCTGGAAGGTGCGGCCCTGTGGCAGGTTCTGCTGCAACTGGCCGTGACTGGCCATCACTTTTTGCGGCATCCCGGAGTCGCGCAGGAGCTTGAGCAGCATGTGGATCGATTCGGCCAGGGGCGCCAGCGTCGAGGCCCACCGCTCCAGGTCCGCCTGGCGTTTGTGAGCTTCCCGGTGCTGCCAGGCGTAATAGCCGGGGAGATCGAACTCGCAGGTGCCGCCCGGGATGCCGACCCGGCTGCGGATGCTCATGAGCCACTCGTTCTCGGTCAGCGACTGGCCGGCCTTGCCGGGCAGGTTGTTCAAGGCGCCGAAGTAGCGGTCTAGCTTGCCCACCACGTCGTCGAGCACGCTCTCGGCGATGGCGGGGTTGCCGCGGTAGCTGTTGAGGGCCTGCTTCTGCTTGTCCAGGTCCTTCATCACGTCCGACTTCAGGTCGGCCCGCGCCGCCACGTCCATCACCTCGAAGATGGTGGCGAGCGCGTAGTGGTGGTCGATCGGGTGCGACCGCGGCACCAGTTCACCCAGCCGGCGAAACAGGTGCTCCAGGCGCAGGTAGGTGCGGATGCGTTCGTTGAAAGGATATTCGTAGAGGATCACGCTGGTGGCGGCACTGGTTTTTGCGTAAAGCGACCAATCATAGCCCCAAGCGCGGCGCTGCCTGTACCACGTTGTCACGCAGTTGCGCCAGCGACAGGCCCTCGTTGCAGATCACGATGTCGGCGGCTGCCAGCCGCAACTCGCGCGGGGCTTGGGCCGCCATGATGGTACGCACGGCGTCCGGCTGCAGGCCGCTCCGGGCCACCACGCGGTTCACCTGGGTCTGCGGCGCGCAGTCCACCACCAGCACGCGGTCGACCTGGGCACGCCAGCGGCCCGATTCGACCAGCAGCGGAATGTCGAACACGATGCAGGCGATGCCGGCGTCCTGGGCGGCCAACACCTGCCGGGCGCTCTCTTGGCCGACCAGCGGATGGATGATGTCTTCCAGCTGCCTGCGGGCCTGCGGGTCCGCGTAAGCGCGCTCGCGCATGCGGTCGCGGTCCAGCGCGCCTTCGGGCGTGATGAACCCGGCGCCGAAACGCGCTGCGATGGCCGCGATGGCGCCGCCGCCGGCGGCCGTGGTGCTGCGGGAAATCGCATCGGCGTCGATGGTGGCGGCGCCAAGCTGCGCCAGCATCTGCAGCACCGTGCTCTTGCCGCTTCCGATTCCCCCGGTCAGCCCGATCCTCATGGCCTATTTTCCGAACGGGAACGCGAACGGAATGAGCGAGGGCAGGGAGGCGGGCCCGAGCACGACGCACAGCAGCCCGGCGCCGGCCAGGAACGGGCCGAAGGAAATCGGAATGTCCTTGTGCGCGAGCCGGCCGGTCAGCAGCAACAAGCCTGCGAGCACCGAGCCGACCACCGACGACAGCAGGATGATGGCGACCAGGTAGGGCGCTCCGAGCCATGCGCCCAGGGCAGCGAGCAGCTTGAAGTCGCCATAGCCCATGCCTTCCTTGCCGGTGGCCAGCCGATAGCCGTGGTACACCAGCCAGAGGCTCAGATAGCCGAAGATGGCGCCCCACACGGCCGAGCCGAGGGGAACCGGAGTCAGCCCGGTCGCGGCGGCCAGCAGCCCCAGCCACAGCAGCAGGTAGTTGAGTGAATCGGGCAGCAACTGCGTATCCAGGTCGATCAGGAACTGGCACAAAAGCAAAGCGGCGAAGGCGGCCCACAACGCCGCCTGCGGCGTCAGCCCGTAGCGCCAGGCACACAGGGCGAACAGTCCGCCGGTGGCCAGTTCGACCAGCGGGTAGCGGACGCTGATTCGCGCGTGGCAGTGCGCGCAGCGGCCGCGCAAGAGCAGATAGCTCAGCACGGGAATGTTCTGGTACCAGCCGACGGCGTGGCCGCAGTGGCCGCAGCGCGAGCGCGGCCGCGACAGGCCGAACGGCGGCAGTGCCTCGAGGCGCGTGGCTGCTTCGCCGGCGGCCCGCTCGAGCTGGGGCGGCGTTTTCTCGCCAGTGCCGAAGGCCTGGCTCCACAGCGAAGGGCCGTCGGCCGGCGGCATGAGGTTGCCCACCGATTCGGCCAGCCAATCACGGTACATCATCACCGGCAGGCGGTAGATGACCACGTTGAGGAAGCTGCCCACGAGCAGGCCGATGACGCCGGCCAAGCCGGCGTCGAATCCGGGCTGGAAGCCATTGAACCATTCAGCAGACGCCATTAGAAGTCAAGCATTCTTAAGTGATCAGGGGACGTTCAGCGATGCGGCGCCAAGGAAACGTGCCGGAATTTGGCCGTGACCCCAAATCCTACTGTACTCGGCAGGAACGCCTCGTCGGCAGTGACCGCGGTTCCAGTCGGCGGCGTCGGCTAGCGAGCCGTCACGTCGTCGAGGGTATAGAGGAACGCGGCGACATCACGGGCGTCCTGGTCGGTTAGCCCGAGCGCCGGCATCGCGGACAAAGGATCGACACTCTGTGGGTCTTTGAGCCAGCGCACCATGTTGTCGGGCGTGTTGGTCAGCACGCCTCCAATGAACGCCCGCCGGCCGATGCCGGCCAGCGGCGGCCCGACGTGCTGGTTGGCGCTGACGATTCCGGGGATCGTGTGGCAGGTTGCGCACAGGTACTGCGTGGTGGCGCGCCGGCCGGCCTTTGCGTCGCCCGGCCGGGCCTCGCCCGCGCGCGCCGGTTCAGCGCGGGCGTGGGCGTGCACCTCGGGCAGCGTCGCGGCCAGCGCCGCGTACTCGCGTGGCGTCATCAACGTCATCGCGCGTACGAAGGCAACCACGTCCCACATCTGTTCATCGCTCAGCCGGTGCACCCAGGCCGGCATGCCAGTCATCTTGATGCCGTGTCTGATGACCCAGAAGATTTCTCCCGGCGGCCAGCCGCGGCCGGCGCTCATCAGGTTGGCCGGCGCCGGCGTGAGGCCGAACGCGAGCGGGTCCGGCGCGACGCCGGGGGCTCCATGGCACTGGAGGCAGTGCGCGCTGTAGTGGGCCGCACCGGCAACGATGCGCTGGGTATCGGCCAGGTTCGATGGCGGGACTGCGTGGGCCCGTGCTTCGACGGAACGCCGCATCGCGTAGTCCAGCAGCCGGAACACGGGCTTGGTGTGCTGCCGGGTCGCAGAGATGTCGTACACCCCCAGGTAGACCAGGGCGGCGGCTGCGGCGCCGGCCAGCAACGCCGCAGTCAGCAGGAGGATGGCAAGCGTGCGCAGCCGGATCGTGGTCGGCACCTGGGCGGCCCTCAATGCGCGGCGTAGAGGTACGCCGCGATGTCCGCGGCCTCGGCCGGCGAGACGCCGAGGTTGGGCATGGCGGTGCGCGGGTCCACGCGCGGCGGGTCGCGCAGCCAGCCGATCAGGTTGTCGGGCGTGTTGGGCAGCACCCCGCCCACATAGGCGCGCACTGCCAGGTCCGCCAGAGGAGGTCCCACGTTGGCGCTGTGGCCTGGGATGCCGGGGATCACGTGGCACGCCGCGCAGCCGTAGCGCTCGATGGCCGCCCGGCCCCGTTCCGGCTCACCGCCCGCCACTCGCAGCACGGGCGCGGGCTCGCTGCTGCACGCGCTGCCGGCCGCAGCCAGCAGCAGCAGGCACAGGCGCGCGGTCCGGGTTATGGGCATGGGTGGGTGGTCTGGTCGGCTGGCGTTGGCAAATGCTTGATGCAGGCGTCTGCGTTCCATTGTGAGAGCGCACACGCCGATGCGGGGCGGCCTGAAGCTCGTCCTTAACACCTTGCAATACAAAACCGGATCTGCCGCCGTGGACTCGCGTCCACGGGCCAGCGCTCCTGAGTCAAGATGATGCTTGCGCCCAGCCCCAACCACAGCCCGAACATTCGTGCCACCATGCTGCCTGCATTCCTGCTCGCCGCAGCCACCGCCGGCCCCGCGTTCGCCCAGGATGCGATGCAGTCGGCCCTGCTGGCGCGCGGCGATGGCGCAGCGAGCATTCTCGAGATCACCTGGGTGCTTGCCATCGGCGGCGGGTTGATTTTCGTGGCCGTGATGGCGGCCTGCGTCGCTGCCTTGGCCGGTCCTGACGCGTTGCGCACGGCCCTCTCGCGCCGCGGCTGGGTCGTTGGTGCGGGCGTGGTCTTCCCGGTGATCGTGCTGACGGCCCTGTTGGTCTACACCTTCATCGCCGCTGCCGCCATGCAGCGGGCCGAGCGGGCGCCCGCGGCGGCCCGCGTGCAGGTGGTGGGCGAGCTGTGGTGGTGGCGGGTGCGCTATCTCGATGCGGGCGGCGGGCTGCTGGTGGAAACGGCCAACGAAATCCACATTCCCGCCGGCCAGCCGGTCGATGTCGAGCTGGTCTCGCGCGACGTGATCCACAGCTTCTGGGTTCCCAATCTCGCCGGCAAGCTCGACATGATCCCAGGCAAGACCAACCGCCTGCGGCTGCAGGCGCAGGCGCCCGGCACTTACCGGGGCCAATGCGCGGAGTTCTGCGGCGCCCAGCACGCCAGGATGGCTTTGCTCGTGGTGGCGCAGCCGCCCGAGGCCTATGCGAGCTGGCTGCAGGCGCGCCAGCGGCCGGCCGCCGAGCCGGGGTTGCCGCAGTTGCAGCAGGGCCGGGCGCTGTTCGCCGCCGCCCGCTGCGGCGCGTGCCACACGGTGCGCGGCACCGACGCGACCGGCGCCATGGGCCCGGACCTCACCCACGTCGGCAGCCGGCTGTCGCTGGCTGCGGCCGTCCTGCCGAACGGTCAGGGAGCGCTGGCCGGCTGGATCGTGGGCACCCAGCACATCAAGCCCGGCAGCCGGATGCCGGCCTACCGCCAGTTCTCGGGCGAGGAACTGCGCGCCCTGACGGCCTATCTGGCGAGCCTGCGCTGATGGATTGGCTGGATTCCACGAACCACTCGCTGGCGAGCTAGCGATGCAGCAGGACCGCAGCATCGAGTACCCGAGCAGCGTTCCGCGCCCCGAAGGCGAACTGGAGGAGCTCAAGCACATCTGGCAGCCGCCCAGCGGCCTGCGCTTCCTCACCGTGGTCAACAACACCTACGTCGGCGTGTTCTACGTCGCCACGGCGCTGCTGTTCTTCCTGCTGGCCGGCGTGCTGGCTCTGATGATGCGCACCCAGCTCGCGGTGCCGGAAAACGACCTGGTCGGGCACAACCTGTACAACCAGCTGTTCACGATGCACGGCACCGTGATGATGTTCCTTTTCGCGGTGCCGGCGGTCGAGGCCATGGGGGTGCTGCTGCTGCCCAACATGCTGGGTGCGCGCGACCTGCCGTTCCCGCGCCTGAGCGTCTACGCCTTCTGGGCCTATGCCGTGGGCGGGCTGGTGTTCTTCGCCAGCCTGTTCTGGGACCTGGCGCCGAGCGGCGGCTGGTTCATGTACCCGCCGCTGACCAGTTACGAGCACTCGCCGGGCGCGGGCGCCGATTTCTATTTGCTGGGTATCGGCTTCATAGAGATCTCCGCCATCGCCGGCGCTATCGAGATCGTGGTCGGCGTGCTGCGCACCCGCGCGCCCGGCATGACGCTGGCCCGCATGCCGGTGTACGCCTGGGCCATGCTGGTGGTGGCCGGCATGATCATCTTCGCCTTCCCGGCGGTGATCCTGGCCACCATGCTGCTGGAGATTGAGCGTGCCTTCCACTGGCCCTTCTTCATCGCCGCCAAGGGCGGGGATCCGCTGCTGTGGCAGCACCTGTTCTGGTTTTTCGGGCACCCCGAGGTCTACATCATCTTCCTGCCCGCCGCGGGCATGGTCTCCATGATCATCCCGGCGATGACCGGCACGCCGCTGGTGGGCTATCGGCTGGTGGTGCTGGCGCTGCTGGGCGCCGGCTTTCTCAGCTTCGGCCTGTGGGTGCACCACATGTTCGCCACCGGCATTCCGCAGCTATCGGTCAGCTTCTTCTCGGCCGCCAGCATGGCCGTGTCCATTCCCAGCGGCATCCAGGTGTTCGCCTGGATCGCCACCATCGCCGCGGCGCGGCGAATGCGCCCGCTCAAAGTGCCGATGCTGTTCGTGCTCGGGTTCTTCTTCATCTTCGTGCTCGGCGGCCTGACCGGCGTGATGGTGGCCGTGGTGCCGTTCGACTGGCAGGCGCACGACACCTACTTCATCGTCGCGCACCTGCACTATGTGCTGATCGGCGGCATGGTGTTCCCGCTGTTCGCGGCGCTCTACTACTGGGTGCCGTACGTGGGCAAGCGGCCGCTGTCCGAGCGGCTGGGCAAGTGGGCTTTCTGGCTCATGTTCACCGGCGCCAACCTGACCTTCTTCCCGATGCACATCACGGGCCTGATGGGAATGCCGCGGCGGGTCTACACCTACGCCGACTACGCCGGCTGGGGCGTGCTGAACCTGCTGTCCACGGCGGGCGCCTACGTCATCGCCGCGGGCGTGCTGCTGGTGGTGATCGACTTTGCGCGGAACTTCCGCATGGGGCCCGACAACGCCGGCAACGTGTGGAACGCCGGCACGCTGGAGTGGCTGCCCTCGGGCAACTACTCGACCCGCAGCATTCCCATCGTCACCGGCCGCGAGCCGCTGTGGGAGCAGCCGAATCTCGCCCAGGACGTGAAGGACGGGCGCTACTACCTGCCCAACGCGCCCACCGGGCGGCGCGAGACCATCATCACCAGTGCGGTGGACGCCAAGCCCCAGTACCTGCTGCTGATGCCCGGCCCGGGCTGGTCGCCGCTGCTGGCGGCGCTGGGCACGGCCGGCTTCTTCCTGCTGCTGACGGTGAAGCTGGTGCTGCCGGCGGTGCTGTTCGGCGTGCTCGCGGTGGTGATGGTGTGGCGCTGGCTGTGGACCAGCGACCTGGGGCCTGCGCACCCGCCGGTGGATGTCGGCGGCGGCATCCGGCTGCCGGTGTACGTGACGGGGCCGGCGTCGCACTCGTGGTGGGCAATGGTGGTGCTGGTGCTCGTGTCGGGCTCGATCTTCGGCTCGCTGGTGTTTTCGTACCTGTTCCTTTGGACGGTGTCGCCGCAGGTCTGGCCTCGCGAGGGGCAGCCGCTGGCATCGCTCGCCGGCGCGGCGGTATCGGCCGCGCTGCTGCTGGCCAGCGCCGCGCTGGTGGCCTGGGCCAACCGGCGGCTGGGGCTGCAGCAGCGCAGCCAGCGCCCGCTGCAGCTGGCGCTGCTGGGCGCGGTGTTGATGTTGTGCGCCAGCCTGGTGGCGGAACTGCGCGGGCACCTGGCCAGCGGCCTGAGTCCGCGCGAATCGGCCTACGGCGCCGTGGTCTACATGGTGGTCACCTTGCAGGCGCTGTTCGTGGTGATCATGGCGCTCATGGGCGTGTACACCGCAGTGCGCTCGGCCAGTGGGCTGCTCGACGGCATGCGCCGCGCGACCTTCGACAATACGCGGATCCTCTGGTACTACACCGCCGTCCAGGGCCTGGCCGGCCTGCTGCTGGTACACGGTTTTCCGCGCCTCGCCGCCTAAGCTGCCATGCGCCTGTCACTGTTCACCCACGACATCCTGCTGCTGCTTGCCGGGCCGGTCGTGTGGGCGGTCCATTTCCTGGCCATCTACGGCTTCACCGGCATCGTCTGCGCGCGGCCCGTGGCCCATCTGGGCTGGCTCGGCATCGGGCTGGGCAGCTGGGGCGTCGGGCTTGCGGGGCTGGTGGCCATTGCTGCGCTTGCCGCGTCGCTGCGCGTGCGGCCCCGGACCGAGGAGCCGCACAACAGCCGCTTCGTCCGCTGGGTCTCGGTCGGCCTGGGTCTGCTTGCCGTCGTCGCGATCGTGTGGGAAACCCTGTCCATTTTCCTGGTGCCGGGCTGCTGAAAGCGCCAGCGCGGTTGCCTCACCGCTTGCGGTTTTTCGGCGGGAACATCCCGTCCCACCATTCCTTCGCGGTTGCGGTCAACATGGCCACCGCGTCCGGATCTCGCTTGAGCACCGCGGAAAGATAGCCCTTGGCTTGCTTGGCGCTGACGTGCGGCGGCACCGGGGGCACGTTGGGGTCGGTCACCACCTCGAGCACGGTCGGCCTGTCCGCGGCCAGGGCTTCATCCCAGGCCGGCCCAACCCGCTCCGGCCTGTCCACCCGGATGCCGTGCAGCCCCAGGAGCCGCGCATGCTCGGCGTACTGGTAGGCTGGCAGCGCCTGCGAAGCCTCGTACCTCGGGTTTCCAGCGGAAATGCGTTGCTCCCAGGTGACCATGTTCAAGTCGCCGTTGTTCAGCACCATGATCACCAGCCGCGGATCGGCCCAGTTACGCCACTGGTGGGCGATGGTGATCAGGCCGTTGATGCCGATCATCTGCATCGCACCGTCGCCCAGCAGCGCGATCACCGGCCGCTGCGGGTAGGCGAACTTGGCGGCAATGGCGTAGGGGACTGCGGGCCCCATGGTCGCGAGGCCGCCCGAGAGCGAGGCCATCATGCCGCGCCGTATCTTCAGGTCGCGCGCATACCAGGCCGCGGAGGTGCCGGAGTCGCAGGTCAGAATGCAGTTGTCAGGCAGGCGCGGCGAAAGTTCCCAGAACACGCGCTGCGGGTTGACGGGGTCGGCCTCGTTCATCGCACGCGCTTCGAGCACCTGCCACCATCTCGCCACGTCGGCCTCTATCTTCTCGCGCCATGAACGATCGGCCTTGTGCTCCAGCAGTGGCAGCAGCGCGCGTAGTGTTTCGCGGCTGTCGCCGGCGAGGTTGATTTCCATCGGGTAGCGGATCGAGAGCTTGCGTGGATCGCGGTCGATCTGGACGCCGCGCGCCTGTCCTTCCCTGGGCAGGAACTCCGAATACGGAAAGCTGGAACCGACCATCAGCAGCGTGTCGCAGTTGCTCATCATTTCCCAGCTCGGCTGCGTGCCCAGCAGCCCGATCGCGCCGGTGACGAAGGACAGGTCGTCCGGCACCGCCGCCTTGCCCAGCAAGGCCTTGGCGATGCCGCCGCCGAGGCGCTCGGCGACCTCGATGAGTTCGTCGGTTGCGTGCAACGCGCCGGCCCCGGCAAGGATCGCCACCCTTTGGCCCGCGTTCAGCACGTCGGCGGCCGCCCGCAGGCTGGCTTCGTCCGGCACCTGGGACAGCCCGGTCCTGCCGATACCGCTGTGCACGGTGCCGTGCTCGCGCGGCGGTGTCTCCACCGCGTCCAGCTCCTGCAGATCGTGCGGCAGGATGATGCAAGTCACCGCGCGCTGATCGCGGGCAATGCGGTACGCGCGATCGACCAGGTGGCGGATCTGGGCCGGCACCATGGCGGTGTGCACGAACTCGCCGGCCACGTCTTTGAACAGGCTGTGCAGGTCGACCTCCTGCTGATAGTCGCCACCCATGGCCGAGCGAGCGGTTTGGCCGACGATCGCCATCACGGGCTGGTGGTCGGCCTTGGCGTCGTACAGGCCGTTGAGCAGGTGGATCGCGCCCGGCCCCGAGGTGGCCATGCACACGCCGACCTCACCGGTGAACTTGGCGTGCGCCGTGGCCATGAAAGCGGCCAGTTCCTCGTGCCGCGCCTGCACGAACTCGATCTTGCCGTCCAGCCGGTCGAATGCGCCCATCAGGCCGTTGATGCCGTCGCCTGGATAGCCGAAGACGCGGCGAACGCCCCAGGCATGCAACCTCTGCAGGATCTGGTCGCTGGTGGTCTGGCTCACGCCTCTCACTTTCGCACCGGAGCCGCGCGTCGTGTGTAGGTGAAAATCCAGACTACAAACGGGCGATCGATCTGCCGCGCCAACGCCCGGCAGTGTGCCTCGGCAAGACCGAGGGCTGCGGCTACGCCGGCGACACCGGCATTACACGACCTGGCCGAGCTTGAAGATGGGAAGGTACATCGACACCACGATGCCGCCGATGAGGCCGCCCAGGAAGACGATGATGATCGGCTCCATCAGGCTGGACAAGCCCGCGACCATGTCATCGACCTCGGCTTCGTAGAAATCGGCAGCCTTGCCCAGCATGTGGTCGATGGAGCCGGACTCTTCGCCGATGGCGCACATCTGCAGCACCATGGTGGGAAACACATTGGCGTTGGTCATGGCCACCGTGAGGCTGGTGCCGGTCGAGACTTCCATCTGGATTCTTTCGGTCGCCGCCACGTACACCGAGTTGCCGGACGCGCCGCCGACGGAGTCGAGCGCCTCGACCAGCGGAACGCCCGCGGCGAACATCGTGGACAGCGTGCGGGTCCAGCGGGCGATCACCGATTTGTAGACCAGCAGGCCGAAGACGGGGACTTTCAGCATGAGCCGGTCCATGAACATCTGGACTTTTTCGCTGCGCTTCCAGGCCTGCATGAAGAAGTAGAAGGTGCCGCCGATGCCGCCGAAGATCAGCCACCAATAGGCGACGAAGACCTCGCTCAGGGCGATCACGAACAGCGTGGGCGCGGGCAGATCGGCGCCGAACGAGCTGAACACGTCCTTGAACGCGGGGATCACGAAAATCATGATCACCGCCACCACGATGAAGGCCACCACCACCACGGAGATGGGGTACATCAGCGCGGATTTGATCTTGGACTTGATGGCCTCCGTCTTTTCCATGTAGATCGCCAGCCGGTCCAGCAGCGCCTCCAGGATACCCGCGGCCTCGCCGGCCTCCACCAGGTTGCAGTAGAGGCTGTCGAAGTACAGCGGGTATTTGCGAAACGCGGCCGACAGCGAGGTGCCTGTTTCCACGTCGGTTCGCACATCGTTGAGCAGCTTGGTCACGCTGGCGTTGGCGTTGCCGCGTCCGACGATGTCGAAAGCCTGCAGCAGCGGCACGCCGGCCTTCATCATGGTGGCGAGCTGGCGGGTGAAGATGGCGATGTCCTTGGGCCTGATCGACGCGCCCGAGCGCATGCGCCGCTTCTTGACCTTGGTCGGCGAGACGCCCTGGCGGCGCAGCGCCGCCTGCACCTGGTTTTCGCCGGCCGCGCGGGTTTCGCCGCGCACCTGCTTGCCATTGCGGTCGCGCCCTTCCCATTCGAAAACAAACTCGACAACCTTGCTAGCGGCCGTGGCCATACGCGTACTCCTCTTGACCTTATAGGTTGGTGCAGCCCAGCACTTCTTCGAGCGAAGTCATGCCCAGCTTGACCTTGTTCAGCCCAGACTGGCGCAGGCTGTTGACTCCCTCGCTCTCCGCCTGCTTGGCGATTTCGAGCGCGCTGCCATCCGCCAGGATGATCCGCTGGATGTCTTCGCTGATGGGCATCACCTGGTAGATGCCGACCCGGCCCTTGTAGCCGTTGTTGCACATCGAGCAGCCCACCGGGCGGTAGGGCGTCCAGGTGCCATCCACGTCTTCTTCCTTGAAGCCGGCGTCCAGCAGCGTCTCGTGCGGAATGTCGGCCGGCGCCTTGCAGTTGGTGCACAGCCGCCGCGCCAGCCGTTGGGCCGTGATCAGGATGACGCTCGAGGCGATGTTGAACGGGGCGATGCCCATGTTGCGCATCCGCGTGAGCGTGGTGGGCGCGTCGTTGGTGTGCAGCGTCGACAGCACCAGGTGCCCGGTCTGGGCCGCCTTGATGGCGATGTCAGCCGTTTCCAGGTCGCGGATTTCGCCGACCATGATCACGTCCGGGTCCTGGCGCAGGAATGATTTCAGCGCGGCCGCAAAGGTCAGCCCGGCCTTCTCGTTGACGTTGACCTGGTTGACGCCCGGCATGTTGATTTCGGACGGGTCTTCCGCAGTGGATATGTTCACGCCCGGCTTGTTCAGCAGGTTCAGGCAGGTGTAGAGCGACACGGTCTTGCCGGAGCCGGTGGGGCCGGTGACCAGCACCATGCCGTAAGGCCTGCTCACCGCATCCAGCAGGCGCTTCTTTTCCTCGGCCTCGTAGCCCAGCGCGTCCACGCCCAGCTTCGCACTGCTCGGGTCAAGGATACGGATGACGATCTTCTCGCCGAAGAGGGTCGGCAGCGTGCTGACCCGGAAGTCGATCACCCGGTCGGGGCCGATCTTCAGCTTCATCTTGCCGTCCTGGGGCACCCGCTTCTCGGAGATGTCCATCCGCGAGATGACCTTGATGCGCGAGGCCAGCTTGTCCTTGATGGCGATCGGCGGGGATGCGATCTCGCGCAGCTCGCCGTCGACCCGGAAACGCACGCGATAGGTGCTTTCGTAAGGCTCGAAGTGCAGGTCGGAGGCCCGCATGCTGAAGGCATCCAGCAGCATCTTGTGCAGGAACTTGACGACCGGCGCATCCTCGACTTCGGAGGCGGGCGCCTCGCTGTCGTCGACCGCGGTCGCATCCATCGTCGACTCGTCGAACTCGAAATCTTCGCCGATGATGCTGTCCATCGCCTCGGTGGCGGTGGTGGCGCTGGCTTCCACCATCCTGGTCAGCTTGTCGTACTCGGCAATGATCCAGTCGACCCCCATCTGGGTGGCGAATTTGATCTTCTCCGCTGCCTGCTGATCGGAAGGGTCGGCGGTAGCGACGATCAGGCGGTTGTTGCGCTTGCTGAGCACGACCACCCGGAAGGCCTGGCAGATCTTCGGGTCGAGCAGGCTTTTAGGGAGCCGCTGCAGGTCGATGGCATCGAGGTCCAGCAAGGGCGCGCCGAACGCCGTGGACATGGTGTGCGCCAGGTCGGACGCCGAAACCGCGCCCGAGCCGGTCAACTCGGCGATGAAGCTGGCGCGGTTGGCTTGCGCCTTGCGTGAGATTTCCTCGGCTGACTTCTGACCCAGCTTGCCCGCCGCGATGAGCGCGCGCGCCAGCCCGGGCAGGGCCATGGGGGGAGCTTCAGCAAGGGCAGGATCGACAGCGGCCATGGGCGACGGGTTACTCGATGTAAATAGGCCCTGACCATGTAGGAAAGGGCGTCCGATCATCGCCTATTGCCCAGTTGCTGTAAATCGTCGGACCCCTATTGGCAGGACGGCAGTTGGTACGAAGATACGGCCCCGCCTTGCCCGTGCCGCGGATCACGTCTTGATACGTTTCACGGTGAGGCGTCCGCCTTCCTTCTGCTCGCACAGCAGCGACAACTCGGGATCCAGCGCCCGCAAAGCCCGCAGCCAGCCTTGGTGGATCGCCTCGTGAATGTCCAGGCGGGGATGGTCGAAATCGAACAGGCCGATACGGTGGGCCGGCCGGGATTCTTCGGCCTGCCGCTTGCGCCATTGCCGTGCCACAGTGGCCCAGGGAGAGTAGAGGGTGCTGGAGACCACCCGGTCGAATCGATTGAAGAGGGGATTGGCAAAGAAATGCCGGAAGATCTGCTCGTTCAAGCCCGCATCTGCCAGGTTCTCGACGGTTCGAGGCAAGTGGCGCGCCAATTCGGGCGGCACCTGCGAGCTTGCCGGTGCGGAAAGCGTGATCAGGTCGAGGTGCAACACCACGAAGGCGGGCAGTTCCGGCAGTTGGGTGAGGAAAGGAATGTGGATTTCCGAGAACCACGTGCCCTGTTGCAGGGTTTCAGGGCCGCTGACGGACCATTCCGGCAGCTTTGCCGGCGGGCGGGTGGCCTGGAAGCCCGCGTCATGCTTCCTGCCGAAGATCGGCAGATGCTGCTCCAGTGCGGTATGCAAAAGGGTGGACTTGCCCACCCCGGGATAGCCGGCCAGCATGAGCAACACTTTTTCCATAAGTGTGACAACTGTACCCAAAAGCAACAGACTTGGGCAATCGAAAGTCATACTCGAGGCGCTGCCCCGTGGGGCGTTACCAACGCGAAAAAGCAAAGGGAATTCTGGTCGGGGTGAGAGGATTCGAACCTCCGGCCTCTACGTCCCGAACGTAGCGCTCTACCAGGCTAAGCTACACCCCGTCTCTCTGGCGATCAGCACGATATCGCCCTGACGTGATCAGTGACGGCGCTGCAGCAATTGAGCCGCTAATTGTAGCAAACCCTGACTGTACTCATTCACCGGAAGCTGGCTCGCGGCATCGATGGCGCGGCGCGCTTCGGCCGCCGCCGCGTCCCGCGTGACCTCCAGGGCGCCGGTTTCCCTGACGATGGCGACGATTCGTTCCAGCTCGCCCACGCCGCCCGTTTCGATGGCGGTGCGAATCACCGCGCGCTGGTCCGGCGTGCCCCGCTGCATGGCCGCGATCAGCGGCAGCGTGGCCTTGCCCTCGCGCAGATCGTCGCCCAGGTTCTTGCCCATTTCGCCGGCGTCGCCGTCGTAGTCCAGCACATCGTCGATCACCTGGAATGCAGTGCCCAGCGCCTGGCCATAGTCGGCGCAGGCCTCTTCGATCCGGGGGGCGGCCTGGGAGAGCACCGCGCCGAGCCGGGCGCTGGCCTCGAACAGCTTGGCGGTCTTGGAGCGGATCACGCGCAGATAGGCCGCTTCGTCCAGCGCCGGGTCGTGCATGTTCATCAGCTGCAGGACTTCGCCTTCCGCGATCACGTTGGTGGCGTCCGCCAGGATCTCCATCACCCGCATCTGCCCGGCATCGAGCATCATCTGAAAGGCGCGTGAATAGAGAAAGTCGCCCACCAGCACGCTGGCCGGGTTGCCGAAGCTTTCGTTGGCCGTGGCGCGCCCGCGCCTCAGGGTCGACTCATCCACCACGTCGTCGTGCAGCAGCGTGGCCGTATGGATGAACTCCACCACGGCCGCCAGGTTGAACCGCTGTGCCCCGGTGTAGCCCAGCGCGCCGCACACCAGCAGCAGCAGGGCCGGGCGCAGCCGCTTGCCGCCGGCGGAAATGATGTAGCGGGAGACTTCGCCAACCAGCGGGACAGCGGAATCGAGGCGATGCGCGATCACGCCGTCGACCTGGTCCATGTCTGCGGCAATGAGGGAGAGCACGCTGGCGGTATGGTTGGAAGATGCGGTCAAGATGAGGTGCAGGAGTTACCCGATTATAGAAAGCAGGTACTACCCGGCTGGGGCAGGGCTTGGTCGGGCCTTGGTGAGTAACCGCAAACTATGCTATAGTTTTGGGCTCTGCGGAAATCCGTCCGCGGAGATTCTTTTAAGAGACGCATGCGTTTTTCAGGAAACGATGGCGTTTCGAATCAAGAGGTCAACATGTACGCGGTCATAAAAACCGGCGGCAAGCAGTATCGCGTTGCTTCCGGCGAAAAAATTAAAGTAGAACAGATTGCTGCGGACGTAGGCCAGGAAATCGTGATCGATCAGGTTCTGGCTGTCGGAAACGGCAGCGAGATCAAGATCGGCACTCCCCTGGTGTCCGGCGCAACTGTGGTTGCCACTGTGGTGGCTCACGGCAAGCACGACAAGGTTCGCATCTTCAAGATGCGCCGTCGCAAGCACTATCAAAAGCGCCAAGGGCATCGCCAGCAGTTCACCGAACTGCAAATCGGCGCGATTGCGAGTTGAATTGTTTTGGGGACAGATCTTCAGCTCTGTCCTATCAAGTGATTTGCGGGACAGATCTTTAGCTCTGTCCCCAACTGATTAGGAGTCCGAAATGGCACAGAAAAAAGGCGGCGGCTCTACGCGAAACGGGCGGGATTCCCAGCCCAAGATGCTCGGCGTGAAGGCTTTCGGCGGTGAACTGATCAGCGCCGGCTCCATCATCGTGCGCCAGCGTGGCACCAAGTTCCACCCCGGCACCAACGTCGGCCTGGGCAAGGACCACACCTTGTTCGCCCTGGTGGACGGCCATGTGTCGTTCGCCGTGAAGGGTGCGATGAACAAGTCCACCGTGAGCGTGCTCCCGGCATAATCGATCACTTCGATTTTCATCGAAGCCCCGAATCAGCGGGGCGCAAACAAAGGCCCCGACAAGTCGGGGCCTTGTACTTTGTAAGATACAACCATGAAGTTCGTTGACGAAGCCTTTATCGACATCGCCGCAGGCGACGGCGGGAACGGCTGCGTCTCGTTCCGCCATGAGAAGTACAAGGAATTCGGCGGCCCCAACGGCGGGGACGGTGGCCGCGGCGGCCACGTCTTCGCGGTGGCCGACCCCAACCTCAACACGCTGGTCGACTTCCGCTTTTCCCGCCGGCACGAGGCCCGGCGCGGCGAGCACGGCATGGGCTCCGACATGTTCGGCGCCGCCGGCCCCGACATCACGCTCAAGATGCCGGTGGGCACCATCATCACCGACGCGGAGACCGGCGAGGTTCTCTACGAGCTGCTCACGCCGGGCGAGGTCATCACCATCGCCAAGGGCGGCGACGGCGGCTTCGGCAACATGCGCTTCAAGAGCGCCATCAACCGGGCTCCGCGCCAGAAGACCCCCGGTTGGCCGGGCGAGAAGAAGAGCCTCAAGCTGGAGCTGAAGGTGTTGGCCGACGTGGGGCTGCTGGGCATGCCCAACGCCGGCAAGTCGACGCTGATCACGGCCATCTCCAATGCCCGCCCCCGCATCGCCGACTATCCGTTCACCACTTTGCACCCCAATCTCGGCGTGGTGCGGGTCGCGCCGGAGCAGAGCTTCGTGGTGGCCGACCTGCCCGGGCTGATCGAAGGCGCATCCGAGGGCGCGGGGCTGGGCCACCAGTTTCTGCGGCACCTGCAGCGCACACGCTTGCTGCTGCACGTGGTGGACCTGGCGCCCTTCGATGGCGCGGACCCGGTGGCGCAAGCCAAGGCCATCGTCGGCGAGTTGAAAAAATACGACACGGCGCTGTACGAGAAGCCGCGCTGGCTGGTCCTCAACAAGCTCGACATGATCGACAACGCCGAGCGTGAAGCGAAGGTCAAGGACTTCGTCAAGCGCTTCAAGCACAAGGGCCCGGTCTTCGAGATTTCGGCCTTGACGCACGAGGGCTGCGAAGCCTTGGTCAAGGCTGCCTATCGGCACATCAAGGCGCAGCAGGTTGCCGAGCAGCCCGCCGCCTACATCGACCCCCGCTTCGCCGGCGACGCGGAGCAATGACCGGCGCTCGCGCCTCGACGGTGTTGCGCGATGCCCGCCGCATCGTCGTCAAGGTCGGCTCCAGCCTGGTCACCAATGAAGGCAAGGGCCTGGACGAGACGGCCATCGGCGAGTGGTGCCGCCAGCTCGCCACGCTGGCCGGTGACGGCCGAGAGGTGATCATGGTGTCCAGCGGCGCGGTGGCCGAAGGCATGAAGCGCCTGGGCTGGACCACCCGCCCGCGCGAGATCAACGAGCTGCAGGCCGCCGCTGCCGTGGGCCAGATGGGCCTGGCGCAGATGTACGAGACCAAGCTGCGCGAGAACGGCATGGGCTCGGCCCAGGTGCTGCTGACGCACGCCGACCTGGCAGACCGCGAGCGTTACCTGAATGCCCGCTCGACGTTGCTGACGCTGCTGCGGCTGGGCGTGGTGCCGGTGATCAACGAGAACGACACCGTCGTCAACGACGAGATCAAGTTCGGCGATAACGACACGCTGGGCGCGCTGGTCGCCAACCTGGTCGAGGCCGATGCCCTGGTGATCCTCACCGACCAGAGGGGCTTGTACAGCGCCGATCCGCGCGCCGATGCCGCCGCCACGTTCGTGCACGAAGCGCGCGCCGGCGACGCAGCGCTCGAGGCGATGGCCGGCGGCGCCGGCTCCAGCCTGGGCCGCGGCGGCATGATCACCAAGATCCTGGCGGCCAAGCGTGCAGCGGGTTCCGGCGCTTCCACGGTGATTGCCTGGGGCCGCGAGCCCGATTGCCTGCTGCGGCTCACGCGTGGCGAAGCCATCGGCACGCTGCTGGTCGCCGCCACGCAGAAAAGCCAGGCGCGCAAGCGCTGGATAGCGGACCACCTGCAGCTGCGCGGGGCGGTCTCGGTCGATGCCGGGGCGGCCGCCAAGGTTCGCGGCGAAGGCAAGAGCCTGCTGCCGATCGGCATGGTCGCGGTGGAGGGGGATTTCTCGCGTGGCGATGTAATCGCCGTGCGCGACCCCGAGGGCGCAGAGATAGCGCGGGGCCTGGCCAACTACGCCAGCGCCGAAGCACGCATCCTGTGCCGCAAGCCTTCGGCCGACATCGAGCGGCTGCTGGGTTATGTGGCAGAGCCCGAGATGATCCATCGCACCAACCTGGTTGTGACGCGTTGAGGACCGGCGCGGCGCGCGCCTGGCAGCATCAGTAAGTCTCGAATCGCTTGTCGACGGACGAGCGCAGGTCGCGCACGATCCGCGCGGCCGATCGGTTGGTGCCATGCCCGATGCAGGCGCCGGTGCGGGCAATCAGCAGGCTGTGCCGCGACCTCGGCTGCTCGTGCAGCGAGCGCCACGGCGAGTCGCTGGCGATCGTCCAGCCGCTGTCCGGATTGTGGCGCGCCAGCACCCTGAAATCGCCCGAACCGCAGCGAATGCCCTCGTAGATCGCATTCACCGCGCCGGTGGGGCTGGTGGCGACGACTACATAACGGACGATGCCGTCCGCGCCGATCGAAACAGAAGACGGCTGCACGCCGAAGCGCAGGCCCGAGCCGGGAATGTCCAGCGCGATCAGGCCGTTCAGGTCGAGCGCCGGCGGCGCCGGCGACTGCGCCTCACGCCAGTCGGGGTCCGACGGGACGGTTTGGGAATGGGCCGAAAGGGCGGCCCACAGCAGCCCCGCGGCGAGGAGGTTACGACGCATACTTGTCTTCTTGTGATGGGCTCGCGCCCACTTGCGGGTCGGGATCGAACGTAGCCCCAGGCGGAAGCTCCAGGCCGGCGCCGGGCATGTGATCGGCCATGCCATCGTGGTTGTCGTTGTCGCGCGCGCGCATTCCGCTGCGCAGGTAGCGGTTGCGATGGTCTTGCCGCGGCAGGAAGCGCGCCAGTTCAGTCAGCGCCATTTCATAGACGCCGCGCTTGAACTCCACCACGACATCCAGCGGCACCCAATACTCGTTCCAGCGCCAGGCGTCGAACTCCGGATGGTTGGTCGCGCGCAGGTTCAGGTTCCAGTCGTGGCCCGTGAGCTGAAGCAGGTACCAGATCTGCTTCTGGCCCTTGTAGTGGCCACGCGCGTCGCGGCGGATGTACCGGTCAGGCACCTCATAGCGCAACCAGTCGCGGGTACGGGCGATGATGCGCACATGCTCGGACGTGAGCCCCACTTCTTCGTGGAGTTCCCGGAACATCGCCTGCTCGGGTGTCTCCCCGCGGTCGATGCCTCCTTGCGGAAACTGCCAGCTGTGGGTGCGTATGCGCTTGCCCCAGAACACCTGGTTCTTCTGGTTGAGCAGGATGATGCCGACGTTGGGCCGAAAGCCGTCCCGGTCAAGCATAATCAAACCCCAAATTTTTAAACTGAGTTCATTATGCACGGCGCCACGCGCGCAGGCTATAGGCTCAGCGGCTGCACGCCCACGACCCGATGAAAGCATCCCAGTTCTTCATATCCACCCTCAAGGAAGCGCCTGCCGATGCCGAGGTCGTGAGCCACCAGTTGATGACGCGGGCCGGCATGATCAAGAAGCTCGGCGCAGGCATCTACTCTTACATGCCCATGGGCTTGAAGGTGATCCGCAAGGTGGAAGCCATCGTCCGTGAAGAGATGAACCGGGCGGGCGCGGTCGAATTGCTGATGCCCGTGGTGCAGCCGGCCGAGTTCTGGCAGGAGACGGGTCGCTGGAACAAGATGGGCCCCGAGCTGATGCGGGTGAAAGACCGGCACGATCGCGACTTCATCATCCAGCCCACCAGCGAGGAAGTGGTTACCGACATCGCGCGCCAGGACCTGCGCAGCTACAAGCAGTTGCCCAAGAACCTCTACCACATCCAGACGAAGTTCCGCGACGAGCGCCGGCCCCGCTTCGGCGTGATGCGCAGCCGCGAATTCATCATGAAGGACGCGTACAGCTTCGATCGCGACGCGGCAGCCGCCAAGGCCAGCTACGACAACATGGCCCGGGCGTACCGCGCCATCTTCGACCGGTTCGGGCTGCGCTATCGGGCGGTGGCGGCCGACAGCGGCGCCATCGGCGGAGACTTGAGCGAAGAGTTCCAGGTGATTGCCGCGACCGGCGAGGACGCGATCGTCTTTTGCCCCGGCAGCGCCTACGCGGCGAACATGGAGAAGGCGCAGGCGCTGGCGCCCCAAGCGCCTCGCGGACCGGCTGTGTCGGCGCTGGCCAAGACGCCCACGCCTGGCAAGAGCACCTGCGCGGACGTGGCCGAACTGCTGAAGGTGCCGCTGTCCACCACCGTGAAGTCGCTGGTGCTGGCTACCGAGCGCGTCAATGAACGCGGCGAAGTCGCCCCGGCGCAGGTCTGGCTGCTGCTGGTGCGCGGCGACCACGACATGAATGAAATCAAGGTCGGCAAGGTGCCGGGCCTGGACGATGGGTTTCGCTTTGCGACCGGCGCCGAGATCGCGGAACACTTCGGCGCCAAGGCAGGCTATCTCGGCCCGATCGGGCTGGCCAAGCCCGTGAAGATCGTCGCCGACCGCGACGTGGCGGTCATGGCCGACTGGATCTGCGGGGCGAACGAGGAAGATTTCCACTTCACCGGCGTGAACTGGGGCCGTGACCTGCCCGAGCCCGATTTGGTGGCCGACTTGCGCAATGTGGTCGAAGGCGATCTCTCGCCCGACGGCAAGGGCGTGCTCGCCATCGAGCGCGGCATCGAGGTCGGCCACATCTTCGTGCTCGGCAGCAAGTACAGCAGCGACATGAACGCCACGTTCCTCGACGAAACGGGCAAGCCCCAGTTGCTGCAGATGGGGTGCTACGGCATCGGCATCACGCGGCTTCCGGCTGCCGCGATCGAACAGAACCACGATGAGCGCGGCATCATCTGGCCGGACGCGATAGCGCCGTTCACGGTCGTGGTCTGCCCCATCGGAATGGATCGAAGCGCGCAGGTGAAGGCGGCGGCCGAAAAGCTTCACGGCGAGCTGCTGGCCGCTGGTGTCGACGTGATGCTGGACGATCGCGGCGAGCGGCCCGGCGCGATGTTTGCCGATTGGGAACTGATCGGCGTGCCGCACCGCGTCGTGATCTCCGATCGGGGCATCAACGAGGGGCAGTTCGAGTATCAGCATCGCCGCGACGCGGCCGCCACCAAGGTTGCGGCATCGGAAATCCTCGGCTTCCTCCAGGGCCGTCTGCAGGCGTGATCGATCGCCGCAAGTGCCTTGCGGGCATTCCGGCCGGATTGGGCCTGCTGGGCCTGGCGCCGCCAGTGCATGCCGGCGGCCAGCTCGAGGAGCCTCTGGCTGATTCGGTGCGAACGGCCCTGAGCTCGGCTGTCGCCAACGCAGCGCCGCCAGTGCCCGAATTCCAGGACACCGAGGCGCGCCTGGCCTACCTGCGCTGGTTGGGTGCCATGAGCCGCCAGCTCGCCCGGCGAAAGAAGGATTGGCAGGAGCGCAAGGAGTTTCTTCAGGCCGTCTGGTATGAGAGCCGGCGCGCCGGCCTCGACACGGGCCTGGTGCTGGGCCTGATCCAGGTCGAAAGCAACTTCCGCAAGTTCGCCGTCAGCCCGGTGGGAGCCAGGGGTTACATGCAGGTCATGCCGTTCTGGACCCGCGTGATTGGCGACAGCGACCCCGGCAAGCTGTTCCACATGCAAACCAACTTGCGCTTCGGCTGCGTCATCCTGCGCCATTACATTGATCGGGAGCGCGGCAATCTGTTCATGGCGCTCGGCCGCTACAACGGCAGCCGCGGCAAGCCGCAATACCCCAACGCGGTATTCGGCGCCGCCAGGCACTGGGCGTTCGACACCGCACCGCCGGCGCCAAGCCGACCCGACCCTTCGCGTCCAGCCGATGCGGCACCTGCAGGCCCCAACTGACGCAGGGGTGCAGCACTTTCCTCCTACTGCCTGCTCCTGGCAGGACTGGGGTAAGCGGGTTATCACTCGTGCCGCAGCGCCAAGGCATCGCTATGCTGCCTGGGGCATTGCTCAGGCGTGTGGCGCACATATTGCTTGAAGCCTCTCTCTCAACCGTTCTGGAGAATATCGATATGCGAGGAAAATTGTGGGGCGCCCGTGTGCGCCGCTTCATGTGGGGCGCGACCGCCGCGGCTGCCGCGACCGCATTTGCCGGCAGCGCCATGGCGCGCGACCTGGTGGTCGCGCTCAAGACCGAGCCGACGTCGATGGACCCCCAATACCATGCGTTGACGCCCAATATCCAGCTGTCGCACACGCTGTTCGACCCGCTGGTCTGTTCAGACGCCGATCTGGTCTCCAAGCCCTGCCTCGCCCAATCCTGGGTTGCCAACGGCAAGACCTGGACATTCAAGCTGCGCCCCGGCGTCAAATTCTCCGACGGCTCGCCCATGACATCGGCCGACGTGGTGTTCACGTTCGACCGCGTGGCCAAGGTGCCCAACAGCCCGTCGTCCTTCAAGGTCTACCTGCAAAAGGTGGAAAAGATCGAAGCCGTCGATCCTCTGACCGTCCGGATCACCACGACCGAGCCTTATCCGCTGCTGCCGACCAACATGGTCGGCTTGCCCATCATGTCGGCCAAGGCGGCGTCCGGCGCGGCGGCGGAAGGCAAGACCACCACCGAGCTCAACGCCGGCAATGGGCTGGTGGGCACCGGCCCCTACCGGTTCGTTTCGTGGAAACGCGGCTCTGAAATCATCTTCGAGCGCAACCCGCACTACTGGGGCCCGGCGCCCGCCTGGGACAAAGTGATCTACCGTCCGATCAGCAACCCGGCCGCGCGCGTGGCCGCGCTGCTGGCCGGCGACGTGGACCTGGTGGAAGACCCGCCGACCGACGACCTGGAGCGCCTGCAAAAGGAGCCCAAGCTCACGGTGGAGACCAAGGCGTCCAACCGCGTGATCTATGTCGCGCTCGACCAGAATGGCGAGCAGACCCCCGGCATCCAGGGCACCAACGGCAAGAATCCCTTGCTCGACAAGCGCGTTCGCGAAGCGCTCTCCCTGGCGGTCGACCGGCCGGCGCTGGTGTCGCGCACGATGGGCGGCGTCGCCACGGCGGCGGCGCAACTGCTGCCTTTCCCGATGTTCGGCGCCAGCAAGGACCTGGTAACGCCGGCCAAGGCCAACCCGGATCGGGCCAAGGCGCTGCTGAAGGAAGCCGGCTATCCCGACGGCTTCACGATGGTGCTGGGCACGCCGAACGGCCGCTACATCAACGACAGCAAGGTGGCGCAGACACTGGCCGCCATGTGGACGCGCATCGGCGTGAAGACCACCATCGACGCCAACGCGCCGGCCGTGTTCTTCAAGAACCGCGACAGCTATGCCTACAGCGCCTACCTGGCGGGCTGGGGCACCGCCACCGGCGAGATGTCGAACACGCTGCTGTCGCTGCTGGTCACGCCCAACAAGGAAAAAGGGCAGGGCACCACCAACCGCAGCCGCTATTCGAACCCGGCCATGGACAAGCTGGTGCTCGACTCGGCGGCCATGATGGACAACGGCCAGCGTGCCGCGGCGCTGGCCAAGGCCAGTGAGCTGGCGATGGCCGACTTCGCGATGCTGCCGATCCACTTCGAGCACTCGGTCTGGGCCATGAAGAAGGACATCACCTTCCAGGGCCGCGCCGACCAGCAGACGATGGTGCAGTACGCCACGCCCGCCAAGTAACTGAAACCGAGAATCCGAGAGGCGACCGGCCGCGAGCGGCCCGGTCGCCTTGTTCGATTCAACTGCGCATCCCGATGCTCGCCTACATCATTCGCCGCCTGCTGCAGGCCCTGCTGGTCATGGGGGTCATGTCCGGCCTGGTGTTCCTGGGCCTGTACGTCGTGGGCGACCCCGTGTCCATGATGGCCAGCGCCGAGGCGACCGAGCTGGAGCGCGACGCCATCCGAGCCAACTTCGGCCTGGACAAGCCGCTGTGGCAGCAGTACGGCATCTTCATGTCGCACGCGCTGCAACTGGACTTCGGCAAAAGCTTCCTCACGGGCCAGTCGGCCATGGGCCTGATCCTCGAGCGGATGCCGGCGACGCTGGAGCTGGCCTGCGTCTCGATGCTGTTTTCCATTCTGATCGGCGTGCCGCTGGGCATTTGGGCCGGCCTGAAGCCGCAGGCGCTCAGCACGCGCGGCATCATGACCGGCTCGGTGCTCGGGTTCTCCCTGCCCAATTTCTGGGTGGGCCTGATGCTCATCATGATCTTCGCCGTCTACCTGGGATGGCTGCCGGCCAGCGGGCGCGGGACCACGGTGATGGTGGGCCCGCTCGACTTGAGCGTGCTGACGCTGGATGGCTGGTCGCGCCTGCTGCTGCCGGCCTGCACCATCGCCATGGCCAAGGCCGCGCTGATCATCCGGGTCACCCGCGCCGCCACGCGCGAGGCGCTGCCGATGGACTACATCAAGTTCGCGCGCGCCAAAGGGCTGGCCTGGAGCCGTATCCTGCGCGTGCACCTGCTCAAGAACATCATGATTCCCATCGTCACCGTCTGTGGGCTCGAGTTCGGCCAGGTCGTCGCCTTCGCCGTGGTGACCGAAACCATCTTCGCCTGGCCCGGCATGGGCAAGCTGCTGCTCGACTCCATCATCACGCTGGATCGCCCGGTGGTCGTGGCCTACCTCATCCTGATCGTGTTCTTCCTCGTGATGCTGAACCTGTTCGTGGACATTCTCTATTCCGTGCTGGACCCGCGGGTCCGGCTGCAGGGAGCCAAGGCATGAACGACACGGTGCTTCCCCTCGCATTGAACGAGCCGCAGGCGCTGCCGCCACCCGAAACGCCCTGGCAGCGGCTGCGGCGTGAGTTCGTGGCCAACAAGCTGGCCATGTTCGGGCTGGTCCTGCTGCTGCTGGCCATCGGCGTTGCCGTGTTCGCGCCCTGGATCTCGCCGCAGAACCCCTATGACATCGGCAAGCTCGACATTTTCGACTCCAAGCTGCCGCCGGGCAGCAAGGACGCCGCCGGCACCATGACCTACTGGCTGGGCACCGACGGCCAGGCGCGCGACGTGCTTTCGGCCATCTTCTATGGCCTGCGGACCAGCCTGATGGTCGGCGGCATTTCGGTGGCGGCGGCGCTGGCCATCGGCAGCATCGTGGGGCTGGCTGCTGCCTATTTCGGCGGCTGGATCGACGCCCTGCTGATGCGCATCGTGGACATCCAGCTGTCGTTTCCCGCCATCCTGGTGGCGCTGATCCTGCTGGCTATCCTGGGCAAGGGCGTCGACAAGGTGATCATTGCGCTCATCATCGTGCAATGGGCCTACTTTGCACGGGCCGCGCGCGGCGCGGCGCTGGTGGAGCGGGCCAAGGAATACGTCGAAGCCGCGCAATGCATGGCGCTGGGCTGGCCGCGCGTGCTGGTGCGCCACATGCTGCCCAATTGCATGCCGCCCCTGATCGTCATCGCCACCATCGACCTGGCGCACGCCATCGCGCTCGAATCGACCTTGTCTTTCCTGGGCGTGGGCGTGCCGGTCACCGAGCCTTCGCTGGGCATGCTGATCGCCAACGGGTTCGAGTTCATGCTGTCGGGCCATTACTGGATTTCGTTCTTCCCCGGCATCGCACTGGCGCTGGCCATCGTCGGCATCAACCTCGTGGGCGACCACCTGCGCGACATTCTCAATCCGCACAACGCGCACTAGCCGATGGAAGACTCGCAGAATTTCTCCACCATCGCGGACCTGGCGGCGCGCGATGCGCCGGTGCTGGACGTGCAGGGCTTGCAGACCCATTTCTTCACCCACGGCGGCGTTGTGAAGGCCGTGGATGGGGTGGACCTGCGCGTGCGCGCCGGCGAAATCGTCGGCCTCGTCGGCGAATCGGGCTCGGGCAAGAGCATCACCGGCTTTTCGGTCATCGGCCTGATCGATCCGCCCGGGCGCGTCGTGGGGGGCCACATCCGATACCTGGGCGAGGAGCTGGTGGGCGCGCCGGAAGCCCGCCTGCAACAGCTGCGGGGCAAGGAAATCGCCATGATTTTCCAGGACCCGATGATGACGCTCAACCCTGTGCTGCGGGTCGACACGCAGATGGTGGAAGCCATTCATGCCCACGAGCAGGTGAGCGCCGCGGGCGCGCGGGCGCGGGCCCGCGATGCGCTCGCCATGGTGGGTATCCCTTCGCCCGAGGAAAGGCTGCTGGCCTATCCGCACCAGTTGTCGGGCGGCATGCGCCAGCGCGTCGCCATCGCCATTGCGCTGCTGAACCGGCCCAAGCTCATCATCGCCGACGAGCCGACGACGGCGCTGGACGTGACCATTCAGGCGCAGATCCTGTCCGAGGTGCAAAAGCTCTGCCGTGAACTGGGCACCGCCATGATCTGGATCACCCACGACCTGGCCGTGGTGTCGGGCCTGGCCGATCGCATCGCCGTGATGTACGCCGGGCGCATCGTGGAAAGCGGCGCCACGGCCGACGTGATCGGCCGGCCGTCGCATCCCTACACGCAGGGCTTGATCGATTCGATCCCCACCCGCGCCACCCACGGCTCGCTGCTGCGCCAGATTCCTGGCATGACGCCGTCGCTGCTCCACCTGCCGCGCGGCTGCGCGTTCCGCCCGCGCTGCTCGTACGCCACCGAGGCGTGCCTGAACGTGCCGCAGCCGGTTGACCTGCCGCCGGCCAGAAGCGTGCGCTGCTGGCATGCCCTGGCCTGAATGATTCACAGCATGGATTCGCTTTCAACAAATCCCCCGGCAGGCGCCACGCCGCTGCTGCAATTGCGCGGCATCGAGAAGCGCTTTGTCCAGCCGGTCGACGTGGCCGGTCGCCTGGCCAACCTGCTGGGCGCGAAGAACCGTCCGGCGGTGGTGCATGCGGTGGCCGGCGTCGACCTGGAAGTGCAGGCCGGCGAGGTGATCGGCGTGGTGGGCGAGTCAGGCTGCGGCAAGTCCACCCTCGGCCGCGTGATCGCCGACATCAGCCCGGCCAGCGCGGGCGAGGTGAGCTACCAGGGCAAACGGCTGCAGGACATGTCGGGCGCCGAGCGGCGCGCTTACGCGCTGGGCGTGCAGATGATTTTCCAGAACCCGATGGCGTCGCTCAATCCCCGCATGCGGGTGCTCGACATCATCGGCGAGGCGCCGGTCGTGCACAAGATCGTCACGACGGCGCAGAAGGCGGAGTACGTCGCCGGCCTGATGCGGCAGGTGGGGCTGGATCCGGACTATGGCCAGCGCTACCCGCACCAGTTCTCCGGCGGGCAGCGCCAGCGCATCGGGATTGCGCGGGCGCTGGCGCTCAAGCCGCAACTCATCGTGTGCGACGAAGCGGTGGCCGCGCTGGACGTCTCCATCCAGGCCCAGGTGCTCAACCTGTTTCTGGAGCTGCGCCGCGAGTTCGACCTCACCTACCTGTTCATCAGCCACAACCTGGGCGTGGTGGGGCACATCTCCGATCGGGTGGTGATCATGTACCTGGGCCGCGTGGTCGAGGTGGCGCCGACCCAGGTGATCTTCAGCCGCCCCAACCACCCCTACACCCAGGCGCTGCTGTCGGAACTGCCGACCCTGGAGACCCGCCGCCGCTCCTACCAGCCGATCAAGGGCGAACTGCCTTCTCCGCTGCGCCCGCCCTCGGGTTGCAGCTTCCATCCCCGCTGCCCTCACGCCATGGCGCGCTGCAAAATTGAAATGCCGGTGCTTCGCACACTGGAGACAGGCCATATCAGCGCCTGCCACCTGAACGACGCATCCTCGCCAACCGTTCCCACCGCTCAATGACCCCCGTACTTCCCAGCGTCCCCACACCTTTCCCGCCTTACACGCTGCGCCGGCCCGAATCCGGCGCGATTCCCCTGGTCTGCGACTCGCCCCACAGCGGTGTGCAGTATCCGGATGATTTCCGCTACGCCTTGCCCTTCGAGCGTTTGCGCGCCGGCGAAGACACCGATGTTCACGTGCTGTGGCAAGCCTTGCCCACGGTGGGCGCCACCTTGCTGGCTGCGGAGTTTCCGCGCTCCTACATCGATCCCAACCGCGACCTGGAAGACATCGATCCGGGCATGCTCGCGCAGCCCTGGCCGACCCCCTTGAATCCCGGCGAAAAGACGCGCCTGGGCATCGGCCTCATCTGGCGCGATGCGGGCCAGGACGGCCGCAAGCCGATCTACGACCGCCTGCTCAGCGTGGCCGAGGTGCAGGGGCGCATCGCCGGCTACCACACGCCCTACCACGCGGCGATGCGAGAAGCGATCGAGGCGGCCTACGCGCGCTTCGGCGCCGTCTGGCACCTGAACCTGCACTCGATGCCGGCCAATGCGTACGAAGGCCTGGGCATCAGCACGGACAAGAAACTCGCTGATTTCGTGCTGGGCGACCGCGACGGCACCACCGCCGCGCCGGAGTTCACGGCCATGGTGGCCGAGGCCTTGCGCAGCAAGGGATTTTCGGTGGCCATCAACGACCCGTACAAGGGCGTGGCGCTGATCGCGCGCCTGGGCCGGCCGGCCGAGCGGCGCCACAGCCTGCAGATCGAAGTGCATCGCGGCCTCTATATGAACGAGCTGACGCGCGAGCGCAGCAACGGGTTCGATGCCCTGCAAGGCGCGCTGGCCAGCGTCGCCCAGGACATTGCCGCCTATGTGAAAACCCAAGTGAAGGACGCCGCGCCATGAGCCTGATCGCCGAAATTGTCAGCACCCACGAAGAATTCACCGCGCTTCGCCGCGATATCCACGCCCATCCCGAGCTGGCTTTCCAGGAGAGCCGCACCTCCGACCTGGTGGCCGAGCGGCTGAGTTCGTGGGGCATCGAGGTGCACCGCGGCCTGGGCAAGACCGGGGTGGTCGGCGTGCTGCGCGGTGCGCGCGCGGCGAAGGCAGCGGACAGGCCCCGAGCCCTGGCGCTGCGCGCCGACATGGACGCCTTGCCCATGCCCGAACACAACCGCTTCGCCCACGCCTCGAAACACCCGGGGCGAATGCACGGCTGCGGCCACGATGGCCATACCACCATACTGCTGGGCGCTGCCAAGTACCTGGCGGAGCATCGGGATTTCGAGGGCACCGTCAACTTCATCTTCCAGCCGGCGGAAGAGGGCGGCAACGCGGGGGCGCGGGCCATGATCGAAGACGGCCTGTTCGAGCGCTTTCCCAGCGACGAGATCTACGGCCTGCACAACATGCCGGGCTTTCCGACCGGCCAGTTCGGTTTCCGCAAAGGGCCGACGATGGCGTCGAGCAACCGCTTCGACATCGTCATTCGCGGCACCGGCGGCCACGCGGCCCAGCCGCACAAGTCGGTCGACACCATCGTTATCGCCGCCGAAATGGTGGGAGTGCTGCAAACGCTCATCTCGCGGCACAAGAACCCCATCGACACTGCGGTGCTCAGCGTCACGCAGATCCATGCGGGTGACGCCTACAACGTGCTGCCCGACCAGGCCGTGATCCGCGGCACCGTGCGCACCTTCAGCACCCAGGTGCTCGACGAGATCGAGGCCAACATGCGGCGCGTGGCCGAGACCCTGCCACAAGTGCATGGCGGCACCGGCACACTGGAGTTCTACCGTGCCTATCCGCCGTTGGTGAACTGGGATGCGCAGACTGATTTCGCGATGAAAGTCGCGCAGGATCATTTTGGCGTCGAGAACGTGGACGGCAACACGCCGCAGCATGGCGGCGCGGAAGACTTCTCGTTCTACCTGGAGAAGGTGCCCGGCACCTATCTGTTTGTCGGTAACGGGGGTGGCGATCACCGCGAAGGCGGCTACGTGGGCATGGGGCCGTGCGAGTTGCACAACCCCAACTACGACTTCAACGATGCGTTGCTGCCGCTGGGTTCGACCTATTGGGTGCGGCTGGCGCAGGCGTTCTTCGGGCGGGACTGAGCGGCTACTGCACGAAGCCGATCTTGCCCTTGGCCGAAGCGGGCCGCGGCAGATCGTCCACGTGGATCTCTCCGCGACCATCCAGGCGGGCATTGCCGAAACCGGTCATGAGGGCGCGCCGCATGTCGCGCGGGGCGAGATCCGCCAACAGGTCCAGCACATCGTCCATCGGCTCGGCCTCGAACCGCTCGCCCCAGCCATGCTCCGCGCGGATCGACCGATAGAGATTGCGGGCAATCCGCCGGGCCGCTTCGGGCGACGGCGGCTCGATCGCGAACACGTTCATCCGGTTCAGGATGGGCTCGGGGATGCAGCGCTCGTCATTGGCCGTCATGATCCAGATCACCTGGCTGGCGTCGATGGCGACTTCGGCGAATTCGTCGATGAAAGCGCCGGCCGTGTCGTGTTCCAGCAGGCTGTACATGGCGCCGAGCGGATCGTACTGCGCGTCTGCGCTGGCCTTGTCGATCTCGTCGACCACGATCACGGGATTGGCGTATTGCCCCTCCACCAAGGCTTCGAATACCTTGCCCGGCTTGGCGCCCTTCCACTGCGACGAGGCGCCGGACAGCAACCAGCCCGCCGTCATCGAACTCATGGGCACCAAGCTCATGCCGGTGCCCAGCAAGTCCGCCAGCTTGCGGGCGAAATGCGTCTTGCCGATGCCGGGCGGCCCCAATAGCAGCATCGGCGTGACGTCGAGCCCGTCGCCGCAATCCTGCGACAGCGCCACATGCCGCTTGACGTCGTCCAGCGCATCAGTGAAGTTGGGCAGCTGCTCGTACAGGCCGGCCATGTCCGGCACGCCACTGGGCTTGACCTGGAAGCGCTCGGGCCCGCGTTCGAGCATCCGCTCGTAGGTGGTGCGAAGGTTCTCGTGGTCGCGGCCGGGCAGCTTGGCCAGCTTGCGCTCCACGTCGTGCGTTCGAAAGACGCTGCGCAGGTTCGCGATAGGCAGCTTGAACGAGGACGACTGATGAGGAACGAGACTGCGAGTTTCCATCGACCACTCCTGATGCGGGGCTTACGTCTTCATTCGAGCATAAGCCGTGCCGCAGTTCAATCGAGTGGGTCCCCGAGCGCAAGCGAGTGTCAGCAATAGCCGACACCGTGCAGGAAAATCAAGCCTGGGGAGCGCCCAGGACCTGCTGCAACTCGCCGCTCTGGTACATCTCCATCATGATGTCGGAGCCGCCCACGAATTCGCCTTTGACGTACAACTGGGGAATGGTGGGCCAGTTGCTGTATTCCTTGATGCCCTGGCGGATTTCGTCGTCTTCCAGCACGTTCACCGTGGTCACCGCCTTCGGGTCGACGCCGCAGGCCTTGAGGATCTGGATCGCGCGGCCCGAAAAGCCGCATTGCGGGAAGCTGGCATTGCCCTTCATGAACAGCAGCACCTCGCTGCCCTTCACCAACTGGTCGATACGTTGTTGCGCGTCACTCATCTGAAGTCTCCATGCAGGCCGGATGGCCTGTCGAACATTGGGACCGATTATCCCAGTTCAAGCCATCGGCCGCCGGAGCAGCGCTGGATGCCCGCCAGGTCGCTGTGGCCGGTGATCGACTGGAACCCGGCGGCGGCCAGCAGCCGGCGCACCCGATCGGCCTGGTCCCAGCCGTGCTCCAGCAGCAGCCAGCCACCATTGTGCAGGTGGGCCGGCGACCGGTGGATGATCGTGCGGATGTCGTCCAGGCCGTCCTCACCGGCAGCCAGGGCCCCGCGCGGTTCGTGCGCCAGCGCTGCCAGGTGCGGGTCGCCCGCGGCAATATAGGGCGGATTGCTGACGATGAGGGCGTAACGCCCCTGGATGCCATCCAGCCATTCGGCCTGGCGAAAGGTGACCGCCAGCGCCAGCCGGCGGGCGTTTTCACGGGCAACGGCCAGAGCGTCGTCGCTGATGTCGGTCGCCTCGACGGAGGCATCGGGCCGCGTCTTCTTGATTGCCAATGCAATGGCGCCACTACCGGTGCCGAGGTCGAGCACCGACGGCGGGACGCCGCCCAACCCGACAGTCCCCGGCCTGTCCAGCAGTTCCAGCGCCCATTGCACCAGGGTCTCCGTATCGGGCCGGGGCACCAGCACTCGAGGGTCCACCGAAAGTTCCAGGCCGAAGAATTCCTTGGCGCCCGCGATGTACGCCTGAGGCTCGCCCGCGGCCCGGCGCCCGCAGTACGCCTCGAATGCCGACCGGGCCTGCACCGGCAGCGCGTCCGTGTCATGTGCGATCAGCCAGGCGCGGTCGCCCGGGGGGCGGCCCAGCGCCTGCAGCAGCAGCAGCTGCGCGTCCAGCCGCTCGAGCCCGAGGCTGGTTGCGGCGGCCAGCGCCTGCGCGATGTTCATCGGACGCCGAGCTCCAGCTCTTCCAGCTGCTCCGCTTTGCGGGCCAGCAGCAGCGCCTCCACCACTTCGTCGAGGTCGCCTTCCATGATCAGGCCCAGCTTGTACAGCGTCAGGTTGATGCGGTGGTCGGTCAGGCGGCCCTGGGGAAAGTTGTAGGTGCGGATACGGTCGCTGCGGTCCCCGCTGCCGATCAGGCCCTTGCGGGTCGCAGCTTCCTTGGCGGCGCGCTCGCTGCGCTCCCTTTCACGGATGCGCGCGGCCAGCACCTGCATTGCCTTGGCCTTGTTGCGGTGCTGCGAGCGGTCGTCCTGGCACTCGGCAACGATGCCGGTGGGAAGGTGGGTGATGCGCACGGCCGAGTCGGTCTTGTTGACGTGCTGGCCGCCGGCGCCGCTGGCTCGGTAGGTGTCGATGCGCAGGTCGGCCGGGTTGATCTGTACCGCCTGTGCCTCGTCCGGCTCCGGCAGGGCGGCCACGGTGCAGGCACTGGTATGAATTCGGCCCTGGGTTTCGGTGGCCGGCACGCGCTGCACGCGGTGGCCGCCCGATTCGAACTTGAGCTTGCCATAGACGCCGTCGCCGACCAGCCGGATCACCACTTCCTTGTAGCCCCCGACTTCGCCCTCGCTTTCGCTGACGATCTCGGCGCGCCAATGCTGGCGCTCGGCGTAGCGCGTGTACATGCGCAACAGGTCACCGGCGAACAGCGCCGACTCGTCGCCACCGGTGCCGGCGCGGATTTCGAGGAACGTGTTGCGCACGTCGTCCGGGTCCTTGGGCAGCAAGAGGCGCTGCAACTCGTCTTCGAGGCCGGGTAGTTCGGCCTCGATGCCCGAGATCTCGTCCCGGGCCATGTCGGCCATTTCCGGGTCTTCCAGCATCTCGCGGGCCTGGGCCAGGTCGCTTTCGCGGCGCACGAAGCGCTGGAACAGGCCGGCCACTTCGCTTACTTCGGCGTGTTCGCGGGTGAGCGCGCGGTAGCGCTCCATGTCCTGCACCACTTCGGGCTGCTGCAGGAAGAAATCGAGTTCCTGCAGGCGGATGGGATAGCGTTCGAGCTGCTGGCGGAGGAAGGGTTTCACGGGCGGTCTTGGGTGTTTGTCATGCCGGCTTGTGCGTCCGGCATCCGTGTCTCGGATAGGGTGGAATGGCGCAGGCCGCCACGTGGGGGCCTGGCGCGGGTCGCGCGCAGCGCCGCTAACGCTCTTTGCGCAGGAAGAAATGCTGGATGGCCGAGCTTGCGCGCTCGCGCGCGGCGGCATCGCCGGCGTGCAGCTCTGCCATGGCGCCGTGCAGCATCTTCTGGGTCAGGCCCTTGGACATCGCCTCGAGCACGGCATCGATGTCCTCGCCCCGGGCCAGCAGCTTGCGCGCGCGCGCCAGTTCCAGCGCGCGCCATTCGTCGGCCTGCGCGCTCAGCTGCAGGATCAGCGGCACGCTGCCGCGCTGGTCCACCCAATGCAGGAAGCTCTGCACCCCGGCGTCGATGATGGCCTCCGCCTGGGCCACGGCGGCTTGCCGGTTGGCCTGCCCGGTCTGCACCACGTGGGCCAGGTCGTCGACGGTGTACAGGTAGACGTCCTCCAGGTCCTTGACCTCGGGTTCGATGTCGCGCGGCACGGCCAGGTCGACCATGAAGATCGGCCGGTGCCTGCGCGCCTTGAGCGCGCGCTCGACGGCGCCCAGGCCGATGATCGGCAGGGTGCTCGCGGTACAGCTGACCACGGCATCGAATTCGTGCAGCCGGCTCGGCAGATCGGCCAGGCGCATCACTTCGCCGCCAAAGCGCGAAGCCAGGCGCTCGCCGCGCTCCAGCGTGCGGTTGGCGATGGCGATGCCCTTGGGGTTGCGGGCCGCGAAATGCGTCGCGGCCAGCTCGATCATCTCGCCGGCGCCGACAAACAGCACGCGAATCTGGCCGAGGTCCTCGAACAGTTGCCCGGCCAGCCGCACCGCCGCCGCGGCCATGCTGATGGAATGGGCGCCGATCTCGGTGGCGCTGCGGACTTCCTTGGCGACGGCGAACGAGCGCTGGAACAACTGGTTGAGCGTGGTGCCCAGCGCGCCGGCCTGGTCCGCCACGCGCACCGCGTCTTTCATCTGCCCCAGGATCTGAGGCTCGCCCAGCACCATCGAATCGAGGCCGCTGGCCACCCGGAAGGCATGCCGCGCCGCCAGCCCATCGTGCAGCGTATAGGCGTGCGAGCGCAGCAGCGCCGGCGACACCCCGCCTGCGTGGGCCAGCCAGTCCAGGGTGTGGTCGATGTCGCCGTGTTCGCCGGCCCCGTAGATCTCGGTGCGGTTGCAGGTCGACAGAATCGCGGCCTCGGGTCGCCGGGACAGGGACTCGCGCAAGGCCTTCAAAGTGGGCTCGACCTGGTCCACGGCAAAGGCGAAGCGGCCGCGCAAATCCAGCGGCGCCGTCGTGTGATTGATGCCCAATGCCCAGACTGCCATGCCAGGATTATAAAATTTGTGCAGATTCAGTCACTTGCGCTTTCTCAAATACCCCAGCATGGGCATTCTGGACTTCTTTTTTCACCTGTCGAGCTTCCTGGCGCCGGCCGTCGCCGTCGGCCTGCTGGTGGCCCTGGCGGCCCGCCTGTTGCCGCCGCGGCTGGCCGCCGGCCGCTCCTGGTGGCGCCAGGCCGCCATCAACGCGGCGGTCGGAGCGGCGGTCCTGGCCGCCGGCCTCGGGTATTGGGGGGTCGACGGCAAGATCGCGACCTATGGCGTGCTGGTGCTGGCGGTGGCGACCACCCAATGGCTGAGCGGGCGCGGCTGGCGCGGTGGAAAAGCATAATCGGCGCATGCTTTTCCTGCTTTCACCAGCCAAGTCGCTCGACTACGAGACACCCGCGGGCGACCTGCCGCACACCCGCCCCTTGTTCGTCCCGCAGGCCTCGCAGCTGATCGACGTGCTGAAGCAAAAAAGCCCGCGGCAGATCGCCCAGCTGATGGATCTGAGCGAACCGCTGGCGGCGCTGAACGCAGCCCGATACCAGGCCTGGTCGACGCGCTTTACCGCCGGCAATTCCCGCCAGTCGGTGTTGGCTTTCAACGGCGACGTCTACGGCGGCCTGGACGCCCGGACGCTGCAGCCGGCCGATTTCGGCTGGGCCCAAGACCATGTCTGCATCCTCAGCGGCCTGTACGGCGTGCTGCGGCCGCTGGACCGGATGCAGCCGTACCGGCTGGAAATGGGCACTGCGCTTGCCGTCGGCGCTGCCCGCAACCTGTATCAGTTCTGGGGCACCCGGATCGCGCAGTACCTGAACCGGCGCGCGGCGGCCGACCCGACGCCGGTCGTGGTGAACCTCGCATCCCAGGAATACGCCCGGGCGGTGGACCGGCGAGCCTTGAAGGCACGGATCGTCGACTGTGTGTTCGAGGAATGGCGGGGCGATGCCTACAAGATCATCAGCTTCTCCGCCAAGAAAGCCCGCGGCCTGATGGCCCGCTACGCGATCAGCCGGCGCGCGGCGACGCCGTTGCAGTTACAAGGATTCAACCTGGAAGGCTATGCTTTCGATCACGCCGTATCGCAGCCGGACCGGATGGTCTTCCGGCGCCGGCTCGAACATTGAACAGGCGGCAAGCACACATCATCATGAGCACGACGCACACACAGCAGATCACCCCGCAGTTGCGGCAATGGATCGTCGAGCAGGCCGAAGGTGGCCACAGCGCCGAGGCGGTCCTGAAATCCATGCTCGACTCCGGCTGGAGCGAGGAAGTCGCCGTCGAGGCGATGGAGAGCACCCTTCGCGGCCATCTGAACCAGCAGGCCGTGGAGCAGGGCCTGCCCGCCGCCGTGCCGGTGCCCGAACCGGATCTGGCCGAGGCGCCGCTGTACCTGGACGCGGGCGACCGCCAGGTCTGCGTGCTGCAGGCCATGGGCAGCCCCCGCGTGGTGGTGTTCGGCGGGCTCTTGTCCGACGAAGAATGCACGGCGTTGATCGAATTGGCCAAGCCGCGGCTGGCCCGCTCGCTGACGGTGGCGTCCAAGACCGGCGGCGAAGAAGTCAATGCCGACCGCACCAGCAACGGCATGTTCTTCCAGCGCGGCGAGAGCGACCTGATCCGCCGGATCGAAGCGCGCATCGCCCGCCTGGTCAACTGGCCCGAGGAGAACGGCGAGGGCCTGCAGGTGCTGCACTATCAGCCCGGCACCGAATACAAGCCTCACTACGACTATTTCGACCCTGGGGAGCCCGGCACGCCCACCATCCTCAAGCGCGGCGGCCAGCGGGTGGGCACCTTGATCATGTACCTGGGCGAGCCGGAAAAGGGCGGCGCCACCTTGTTCCCCGATGTCCACCTCGAGGTCGCGCCGAAACGCGGCAACGCGGTCTTCTTCAGCTACGAACGCGCCCATCCCTCCACCCGCTCGCTGCATGGCGGCGCCCCCGTGACCGAAGGCGAGAAGTGGATCGCCACCAAGTGGCTGCGCGAGCGGCGATTCGAATGAGCGCGGGCATGCGGGCCTGCGCCGCCTGAACGCCATGGACAGCGCCAGGGACTCCCTGCTCGGCAAGCCCGCTGCCTATGTGGACCGGTACGACCCTTCGCTGCTGTTCCCGATCTCGCGGCAGCCGGCGCGCGCGGAAATCGGGCTGCACGGCAACGTGCCGTTCTTCGGGGCCGACCTGTGGACCGCGTTCGAGCTGAGCTGGCTCACGCCGCGCGGCAAGCCGCAGGTCGCCATCGCCCATGTGACGGTCCCCTGCGAGACCGCCAACATCGTGGAGAGCAAGTCGTTCAAGCTCTACCTCAACAGCTTCAGCAACACCTCGTTCGCTTCGGCCGACGAGGTTCGCGACCGGGTCCGGGCGGACGTGAGCGAGGCCGTCTGGCGCGGCGCGCCCAGCCAGTCTTCGGTGGGCGTGCGGCTGCTGCTGCCCGATCAGTTCGATCGCGAGCCAGTCCACGAACTGGATGGCCTCAGCCTGGACCGGCTCGACATCGAGTGCTCGCACTACTCGCCGGCCCCGGAACTGCTGTCGGCCGCCGCGGGCGAGAAGCCGGTGGAGGAAGTGCTGACCAGCAACCTGCTCAAGAGCAATTGCCTGGTCACCGGCCAGCCCGACTGGGGCAGCGTACAGATCCGCTATAGCGGGCCGCAGATCGAGCAGGGCGGGCTGCTGCGCTACCTGGTGAGCTTTCGCAACCACAACGAGTTCCACGAGCAGTGCGCGGAGCGCATCTTCATGGACATCTGGAAGCAATGCAAGCCGGTCAAGCTGGCGGTGTACGCGCGCTACACGCGCCGGGGCGGATTGGACATCAATCCGTTTCGCACCAGCCACCCGATGGCGACGCCGGGCAACATCCGCACGGCGCGCCAGTAGCTTCGCGTTCACGCGGCCGCAAGCGGACGCGCGCGCTCAGGCGGTGTCGCGAAACGAGGCGAGCGGGGGCAGGTCGGGGAAAACGCCTGCGCGCTTTTCCTTCATGGCCGCGACGGCCTCACGCACGTGGGCATTGCTCCAGATGGCGCCCTGCACCCAGCCCATCTGCCGCAGCGAATCGTCGACCGAGTGGTCGCGGGCGTAGTGAATCACCTGCTTGGTGCCCCAGATGGCCACGGGCGGCTTGGCGGCGATCTCGCGCGCGCACTGCAGGGCGGCGGCGAGCATCGCATCCTGCGTCTCGAATAGCTCGTTCACCAGCCCATAGCCCAGCGCCTTTTGCGCCGCCAGCCTGCGCCCGGTGTAGGCCAGTTCCTTGACCACCCCCAGCGGCATCAGCTTGGGCAGCCGCTGCAGCGTGCCCACGTCGGCCACCATGCCGATGTTGATTTCCTGGATGCAGAAGAAGGCGTCCGAGGTCGCGTACCGGATGCAGCAGGCCGTGACCATGTCCACCGCACCGCCGATGCAGCCGCCCTGGATTGCGGCGATCACCGGAATGCGCAGCGCCTCCAGCCGGGTGAAGGTAGATTGCATGTCCGCCAGCAGATCGAGGATGGCCGAGCGGCCCTCGGGCGTGGCGTCGTCCATCGCGATGGCGCCGCCGAAAGTGTCCAGGGCCATGCCGGCGCTGAAATGCTTGCCGGTCGATGAGATCACCAGGGCGCGCGCACCGCCGTCCCGGTGCAGTTGCGCCAGCGTCTCGTCGAGCTCGCGCCAGAACCGGGGGTGCATGGTGTTCATCGCCTCCGGGCGGCTAAGCACCAGGTGGGCGACGTGGTCCTGCTGGGTCAAGGTGAAGCACTGCATCTTGGCGGCCTTTTCGGGAAATTGCCGCCAATGTAGCAGCGCTAGGGGCGCAGCCAGTCGCAGCGCAGCTTGTGCTGCCGGTGCTTCTTCTGCCGCCATGCGGCGTAGAGGCTGGGTGCGGCGATCGCCAGCCCGCACAGGGGCAAGGTCCAGAACTGATCGAAGGCATAGGCCGGCAGCAAGCCCACCCAGCCCACCACCCACAAGGTGAGCATGACATCCCACAGGTGGTACTCCAGCGGGTGGTCACCCCGGTGAGCCAGGTGCCACTTCTTGATGCGTTCGAGTTCCTTCAGCGTCATGACGGTCATCACGGTACCAGCCTGCCGTAAGTTCTGCGTCAGAACAATGTAAGTTACCGGTAAGGCAGCGTCAAGCGAGCGAGGGGCCCGGCATGCCCAACCCGGACGCGCCAACCTCAGAAAAGGTCCAGCGTGCCGTGCGGTGGCGCCGGTTCGCCGGCTCGGTGAACGGCTGCCTCGCCGCCCCTGCTCCCCTGGGCGGGCGGCTGGTCGGGTGCGGTACCAGCCCGGGCCAGCTTGCCGACCCGCACCCCGAGCAGGCGAAGCCGGCGGCTCAAGTCCACCCGCTTCAGGCACTGCCCGGCAACCTGGCGGATGGTCTTGCCGTCGGCAGTAAACCATTCGATGGTCTGGTCGCGGGTGGCGATCTTGAAGTCGTCATAGCGCAGCTTGATGCCGATGGTCTTGCCGACATAGCCCTTGCGCTGCAGGTCGCCGGCGAGTTTGGCGCACAGGTCGGTGAAGATGGCTCCCAGCTCGAGGCGGTCCCGGACCGCATGCAGGTCCCGATCGAAGGTGGTTTCGCGGCTCATCGACACCGGCTCGCTTTCCGTCACCACCGGCCGCTCGTCACGGCCCCAGGCGGCGTCGTGCATCCAGGCGCCGTAAGACCGGCCGAAGTTGTCGATCAGCCAGTCCCTCTCCTGCGCCGCGATGTCGCCGACGGTGTGCAGATGCAGCCGGACCAGCTTCACCTCGGCCTTGGGCCCGATGCCGTTGATCTTGCGCACCGGCAAGGGCCAGATCTTCGTCGGGATGTCCTCCTCGTGGACGATGGAAATCCCGTTGGGCTTGTCGAACTCGCTCGCCATCTTGGCGATCAGCTTGTTGGGCGCCACGCCGATGGAGCAGGTCAGGCCGGTCTTGTCCAGGATCGCGCGCTGGATCAGGCGAGCCAGCGCGCGGCCGCCGTCGCGCTGGCCGCCCGGCACGTCGGTGAAATCGATGTAGACCTCGTCGACCCCACGGTCCTCCATCACTGGGGCGATCTCGGCGATCGTGCTCTTGAACAGCCGGGAGTACTTGCGCACCTCCTCGAAGTCCACTGGCAGCACGATCGCCTGCGGACACAGCTTGGCCGCTTTCATCATTCCCATGGCCGAGCCCACCCCGAACTGCCGCGCGGGGTAGGTCGCCGTGGTGATCACGCCGCGACCCGCGTAGTCCTTCAGCAGGGGAAAGGCGGCGGGGGGGATCTCGCTGAGGGCCAGCCCGGCATATCGCGCCCGCACGATCTCGTCCACCCGGCGCCGGCCGCCGCCGATCACTACCGGCAAGCCTTTGAGCTGCGGATAGCGCAACAGCTCGATGGAGGCGAAGAACGCGTCCATGTCGAGGTGGGCGATACGGCGATAAGAAGTCATTCCTGTGATTTTGCTTCCTTGACCGCCGAGCCGCCTGCGTGTGAAATCACCCCCCTGACAAGCTTTGGGAGGCACCCATGAAACCTTGGATCAAGTGGTCGGCCGGCGCGTTGGTGGGCCTGGTGATTCTTGCCGCCGGAGCGGCGGTGCTGGGCTGGCAGCTGGGCGAGCGCAAGATGGCCCGCAAGATCGACGTTGCCGTGCAGCCGGTGGCCTACGCCACGGATGTACAGGCGCTCGAACGCGGCAAGTACCTGTTCGAGTCGCGTGGCTGCGTCGATTGCCACGGCGCCAATGGCGGCGGGCGCGATTTCGTCAACGACGGCAAGGGCCTGCGCATCGCCGGCCCCAACATCACTTCGGGCGGCGTGACGGCCAAATACCGGCCCGAGGACTGGGTCCGCACCATCCGCCACGGCGTCAAGCCCGGCGGGCAGCCGGCGCGGGTCATGCCCAGCGAAGACTACAACCGATTCACCGACCAGGACCTGGCGGCGCTGGTGGCCTATGCGCGCTCGCTGCCTCCGCTCAGTGGCGGCCCGGCCATCATCGAGCTGCCGCTGCCGGTTCGCGTGCTGTACGGCTTTGGCGCCATTCCCGACGCGGCCGAGAAGATCGACCATTCGCTGCCGCCGGCGCAGCCTATACCCGCCGGGGTCAACGTGCAGCACGGCGCTTACGTGGCCAACATGTGCATCGGCTGCCATGGCGAACACCTCTCGGGCGGCAAGATCCCGGGCGGGCCGCCCGACTGGCCGCCGGCAGCCAACATCACCCCCGGCGAAAACAGCGCGATGGCGCGCTACAAGGACGAAACCCAGTTCGTCGGCATGCTGCGCTCGGGCAAGCGACCGGACGGCACCCCGATCAAAGTGATGCCGTTCGAGTCGCTGGCCAAGATGAACGACGTGGATGCCCAGGCGCTCTACCAATACCTGAAGACCGTGCCGCCGCGCCCGGAAGGCGGGCGCTAACGCACGCTCAATAGGTCCCCGGCAGCAGGATGCCACGGTCGACCGCGGCGATGTCGGTGCGCCCGCAAAAGGCCATCGACAGGTCCAGCTCCTTGTGGATGATCTTCAGCGCGTAGTCCACGCCTTCCTCGCCCATGGCGCCCAGCCCATAGAGCATGGCGCGGCCGATGTAAGTTCCCCGCGCGCCCAGCGCGATGGCCTTCAGCACGTGCTGCCCCGAGCGGATGCCGCCGTCCATGTGCACCTCGATCCGCTGGCCGACCGCCTGCACGATCTCCGGCAGGGCGGAAATGGACGAGGGGGCCCCGTCAAGCTGACGGCCGCCATGGTTCGACACGATCACCGCGTCGGCGCCGCTGTCGACCGCCAGCTGCGCGTCCTCGGCGTCCTGGATACCCTTGAGAATCAGCTTGCCGCCCCAGCGCTTCTTGATCCACTCGACGTCGTTCCACGAGAGCGCGGGGTCGAACTGCTTGGCCGTCCACTCGGCCAGCGATCCCATGTTCTCGACGCCCTTGACGTGGCCCACGATGTTGCCAAACTCTCGCCGCCGGGTCCCCAGCATCCCCAGGCACCAGCGCGGCTTGGTCATCATGTTGAGGATGTTCGGGACGGTGAGCTTTGGCGGCGCGGACAGGCCGTTCTTCAGGTCCTTGTGGCGCTGGCCCAGGATCTGCAGGTCGAGCGTCAACACCAGCGCCGAGCAGTTCGCGGCCTTGGCGCGGTCTATCAGGCGCTCGATGAAGCCGCGGTCGCGCATCACGTACAGCTGGAACCAGAACGGGTGATGGCCGGTGCCCTCGGCCACGTCTTCGATCGAGCAGATGCTCATGGTCGAGAGCGTGAAGGGAATGCCGAATTTCTTGGCCGCCCGGGCCGCCAGGATCTCGCCGTCCGCATGCTGCATGCCGGTGAGCCCGGTGGGGGCGATGGCCACCGGCATGGCGACATCCTGGCCGACCATCCTGGTGCGGGTGCTGCGGTTTTCCATGTTCACCGCCACCCGCTGGCGCAGCAGGATGCGATTGAAATCGGCTTCGTTGGCTCGGTACGTGCTCTCGGTCCACGAGCCGGAATCGGCGTAGTCGTAGAACATCCTCGGCACCCGCCTTTCGGCCAGCACGCGCAGGTCCTCGATGTTGGTGATCACGGGCACGGCTGTCTCCTGGTTGTTGTTTCGATGCTAGCCACCCGGGCGCGCCAGGAGTTGAACAAATTTGGCGGGCGGCAAAAATTTGCTCACGCCAGCCGCGTCCGGTGCCGGGCAATCTGGGCCCTGACCTGCGACGGCGCCGTGCCGCCGAGCGTGCGCCGGGCGTTCAGCGAGCCGCGCAGCGACAGCACGTCGTAGACGTCTTTCTCGATGGCCGGGTTGAATTGCTGGAGCACCGACAGGGGCAGCTCGGACAAGTCGACCTGGTGGGACATGGCGGCCTTGACGGCGTGCGCCACGGTTTCGTGCGCATCGCGAAACGGCAGCCCTTTCTTGACCAGGTAGTCCGCCAGATCGGTTGCCGTGGCGTAGCCCTTGAGGGCCGCGCCTTCCATCGCCTCGGGCTTCACCGTGATGCCGCCCACCATCTCGGTGAAGATGCGCAGTGTGTCCCTCAGGGTGTCCACGGTGTCGAACAGCGGCTCCTTGTCTTCCTGGTTGTCCTTGTTGTAGGCCAGGGGCTGGCCTTTCATGAGCGTGAGCAGGCCCATCAGGTGGCCCACCACGCGCCCGGTCTTGCCGCGCGCAAGTTCCGGCACGTCGGGGTTTTTCTTCTGCGGCATGATCGACGAGCCGGTGGTGAAGCGGTCGGCGATTTCGATGAAGCCGAAGTTCTGGCTCATCCACAGGATCAGCTCCTCGGACAGCCGGCTGACATGGACCATGGCCAGCGCGGCAGCGGCGGTGAATTCGATGGCGAAGTCGCGGTCGCTCACGGCATCCAGCGAGTTCTGGCAGACGCCGTCCATGCCGAGGGTGCGGGCCACCAGCTCGCGGTCCAGCGGATAGCTGGTCCCGGCCAGGGCGGCGGCGCCCAGCGGCAACTGATTGACTCGTTTGCGGACATCAGCCAGGCGTTCGGCGTCACGGCTGAACATCTCTACATAAGCCAGCATGTGATGGCCGAAGCTCACGGGCTGCGCCACCTGCAGGTGGGTGAATCCCGGCAGGATCACCTCGACGTTCCGGTCGGCGAGATCCAGCAGCGCAGTCTGCAATTCGGCCAGCAGACCCGACAGCAGGTCAATTTCGCCGCGCAGCCACAGGCGGATGTCGGTGGCGACCTGGTCGTTGCGGCTGCGCCCGGTGTGCAGGCGCTTGCCAGCGTCGCCGGCAAGCTGCGTCAGGCGCGCTTCGATGTTCAGGTGCACGTCTTCCAGATCGAGCTTCCAGTCGAAGCCGCCGGCTTCGATTTCCGCGGCGATCTGCGCCATGCCTTTTTCGATGGCCGCCAGATCGGCCGCCGGAATGATGCCCTGCCGGGCCAGCATGCCGGCGTGGGCCAGCGAACCGTCGATGTCGGCGCGCCACAGGCGCTTGTCGAAGAAGACGCTGGCCGTGTAGCGTTTGACCAGGTCGCTCATGGGTTCGGAAAACAGGGCCGACCACGCTTGGGATTTTTGATCGAGTTGGTTCATGGCAAGGTGGTGAGGCGGCGTACTGGTTCGCCCCAGGGGGTGGTTGCGGCAAGGATCACCAATAATCGGGCCAAAGCACCGTTTCTCGATGAAGGATTCCCAAATTTTATCGGCCTTCCAGGATGCGCCGCCTCCGCCGGCCGCGCGCCGGCGGGCGCTGGTGTTCGACGCCTGCCACGTGGGCGTGATCCTGCGCGCGATCCTGTTCGTGGAAATCGTGATGGCCGTGGGGGCGATGTTCGGCGCTGCCGGTATCGTCGACTGGCTGTCGCGGGTGTCGCTGCTCAGCGGCGCCGCGCTGTCGGCCACGCTGGCCTGGCTGATCGTGGCATGCAGCCTGAAGAAGCTGCTGGCGGCGGTCTCGCCGCTCACCCAGCAGGTGTTCGGCATCGTGCTGGGCGCGCTGGCGGGGGTTTACGGCTGCGCGCTGATGGCGTTGGTGGGGTTCGGCGGGCCGGTTCCCTGGATCGGCTCGGCCTGCGCCGGCGCGGTGCTGTCGGCGGCGCTGGTGGCGGCCCTGGTGCTGCGGGCCAAGGGCCGCATGCCGGCCGACACCGCCGCGCGCCTGTCCGAGCTGCAGGCCCGAATTCGCCCTCATTTCCTGTTCAATACCCTCAACAGTGCCATCGCGCTGGTGCGTGAAGACCCGGCGCGGGCCGAAACCATCCTGGAAGACCTGAGCGACCTGTTCCGCCATGCCCTGGTCGAGCCCGGCGAATCGGTGACCCTGGCCGAAGAGGTGGCGCTGGCGCGGCGCTACCTGGACATCGAGCAGGTCCGTTTCGGCGAGCGCCTGCAGGTCGAATGGGCGCTGGACCCGCTGGCCGGGCGGGCCCGCGTGCCGCCGCTGGTGCTGCAGCCGCTGGTGGAAAATGCCGTCAAGCACGGGGTGGAGCCCAGCGCTGCCGGGGCCCAGGTGAAGGTCAGCACCCAGTTGCGCGGCAGCACCGTGGTGATCAAGGTGACCAACACGGTGCCGGGCGGGCAGGGGCGGCGCGGGCACGGCGTGGCGCAGGCCAATGTGCGCGACCGGCTGCGCCTGCTGCACGACGTGCAGGGCCAGTTCCAGGCGATATTGAAGGACGGCGTCTACCAGGTCCGCATGGAGGTGCCAGCATGAGCGAAACGGAATCCCCATGAGTCTGCAGGTACTGGTGGTCGATGATGAAGCCCTGGCGCGATCGCGCTTGCGCACCCTGCTGGCGGAGTGCTCCGCGCCCCTGGTCACGGTGGCCGGCGAAGCCGCCACCGCGGCGCAGGCCATGGAGGCGATGGGGCGCTCGGACGTCGACGTGGTGATGCTGGACATCCACATGCCCGGCGCCGATGGCCTGGCGCTGGCGCGCGCCATGCGGTCGTTGCCGCGTCCCCCGGCGGTGGTGTTCGTCACCGCCCACGCGGAATACGCGGTGTCAGCGTTCGAGCTCGAGGCGGTGGATTACCTGACCAAGCCGGTGCGGCTCGAGCGCCTTCAGGTCGCGCTGCAGAAAGTGGAGCGCCTGGCGCAGGCGCGCGGCGCGGTGCCTCTCGCAGGCGCGCAGGAGATCCTGTTGATCCAGGATCGTGGCCGCACCGAGCGGGTGCCGCTGCTGGAAGTGTTGTATTTCAAGGCTGAACTGAAGTACATCACGGTTCGCACCAGTTCCCGAAGCTATATTCTGGATGCCTCGCTGAGCGAGCTGGAAGAGCGCCATGCGGCGGCGTTCCTGCGGGTCCACCGCAACGCCCTGGTGGCCCGCCGCGCCGTGCGCGCGCTGGAAAAGCACTTCGATCCGGAGGAGGGCGAGGGTTGGGCGGTTCGGCTCAACGGCATCGAGGAACTCCTCGCGGTGTCCCGGCGCCAGCTCAGTGCCGTGCGCGAGGCGCTCGCGACCTGAGCACCGAGCGGTTTGCGGCAGTACCACAAGGAAAGGCATCATGGGCCAGGAACATAAGGAGAAGCAGGGCGGCGACAGCCAGACGGGCGAGCCTTCGTTGCGGTCCGATCCCGAAGACCCGTCGCATGTGCTGCTGCGCGTGCCGGTCGATGTGCGCAGCATGTCGCTGGTGGTGTTGACGGTGATTGCCGTGCTGGCCGTGCTGCGCTGGGCCAGTCCCTTCTTCATCCCGCTGATGCTGGGATTCATGTTCAGCTATGCCTTGTCGCCGCTGGTCGATGCCGGCAAACGCGTCGGCATCCCGCGGGCACTGAGCGCTGCGGTCCTGATCCTCGGCATACTGGGTGGCGCCGCCGCCTCCGTCTACTCGTTCAGCGACGACACCAACGAATTGATCGCCTCGCTCCCCGCGGCCGCCAAGAAGCTGGGCGATGCCATGCACCGAAAGACGGGCCAGAAGGGCGGCGACACCCTGGGCAGCGTGCAGAAGGCCGCCGCCCAGCTGGAGCAGGCGGCCCAGCAGGCCAGCCCCTCGGCGCCGGCCACGCGCGGCGTGCAGCGGGTGGTCATCGAGAAGCCACGTTTCGACATCCGCGACCATCTCTGGAGCGGGACGATCGGCCTGGCCAGCCTGATCGGCCAGGTGGTGGTGGTCACCTTCCTCACTTTCTTCCTGCTGATGTCGGGCGACACTTTCCGGCGCAAGATGGTCAAGATCACCGGGCCGACTCTGACCAACAAGAAGATCACCGTGCAGGCGCTCGACGAGATCACCGAGCAGATCCAGCGCTACCTGTTGGTCCAGCTGCTCGCCAGCGTGATCGTGGGCGTCACCACGGGGCTGGCGTTCTGGGCCATGGGCCTCAAGCACGCGGCGGTCTGGGGCATTGCCGCCGGCATCCTGAACCTGATCCCCTACATCGGCTCTATCGTGGTGACCGGAGCCGCCGCGCTGGTGGCTTTCCTGCAGTTCGGCGAAGTCAACATGGCCCTCGCCGTGGGCGGCGTCTCGCTGCTGATCAACACCATCGAAGGCAACCTGCTGGTGCCCCTGCTGACCAGCCGCGCCAGCCGGATGAACCCGGTCGCGGTCTTCATCGGGGTTCTTGCCTGGGGCTGGTTGTGGGGCGTCTGGGGGCTGCTGCTGGGCATCCCGATCCTGATGGTGGTCAAGGCCATCTGCGATCGGGTCGACGACCTGAAGCCGGTGGGGGAATTGCTGGGGACCTGAAGGCCGTGGGGGCGAATGTCAGACCACCGCCGGGCCGCTCCCAAGGTGGGCTGGGCCCCCTCGGGGGGCAGCGAACGAAGTGAGCGTGGGGGCCATCATCTCAGCCGGTGTTGCGCAGCCCCGCGGCGATGCCGTTGATCGAAATATGGATGCCGCGCCGGGCACGATCGTCCAGCTTGCCTTCGCGGTGGCGCCGCACCAGTTCGACCTGCAGGTGGTGCAGCGGGTCGATGTAGGGAAACCGATGGCGGATCGAGCGCTGCAGCGCCGGGTTGGTGGCCAGCCGATGCTTCTCGCCGGTCACCAGCTGCAGCGCTTCCACCGTGCGATGCCACTCCGCCTCGATCACGGCGAAGATGCGCTTGCGCAGCCTCGCGTCGGCCACCAGTTCGGCATAGCGCGAGGCCAATGCGAGATCGCTCTTGGCGAGCACCATGTCCATGTTGGACAGCAGCGCGCGAAAAAACGGCCATTGGCGGTACATCTTCTGCAACAGCGCGAGTTGTTCCTTGGCGGCCGTGCGGGCGGAGGTCTTGGGCGCGGCACCAGCCGGCGCCGCCGCGGCCAGGAATTCGTGCACGGCAGTGCCGAAGCCGTACCAGCCCGGCAGCGTCAAGCGGCACTGGCCCCAGCTGAAGCTCCAGGGAATCGCCCGCAGGTCTTCGATCTGTTGAGATGCCTTGCGCGATGCGGGGCGCGAACCGATGTTGAGTTCGGCAATTTCGCGAATCGGCGTGGAGCCGAAGAAATATTCGGTGAAGCCGGGCGTCTCGTAGACCAGCGCCCGATAGGCGGCCATGCTGCTCGACGACAGCGTCTCGGCCGCCAGGTGGAACGCCTTGGGCGCCGTCTTGGTGGGCTGCAGCAGCGTCGCCTCCAAGGTGGCGGCCACCAAGGTTTCCAGGTTGCGCCGGCCGATCTCGGGGTTGGCATATTTGGAGCCGATCACCTCGCCCTGTTCTGTGAGGCGGATCTGCCCGCGCACGGTGCCGGGAGGCTGCGCCAGGATGGCCTGGTAGCTCGGGCCGCCGCCGCGGCCGACCGTCCCCCCACGCCCATGGAACATCCGCAATTGAATGTGGTGGGATTTCGCCAGCTCGTCGAAGAGGTCCACCAGCGCGATCTCGGCGCGGTACAGCTCCCAGTTGCTGGTGAAGATGCCGCCATCCTTGTTGCTGTCGCTGTAGCCCAGCATGATGTCCTGTTCGCTGTACTGGTCACTGCCCGAGCGCTGCACCAGCCGGGCGATGCCGGGGATGGCGTAGAACTCGCGCATGATCGGTGCGGCGCTGCGCAGGTCCTCGATCGTTTCGAACAGGGGCACGACGATGAGGTCGCACACTGCCTGGTCGTCCAGCGTTCCCTGCAGCAGCCCGGCTTCCTTTTGCAGCAGCAGCACCTCGAGCAGGTCGCTCGCCGTTTCGGTGTGGCTGATGATGTAGTGGCGGATCGCCTGCTCGCCGAAGCGCTCGCGCATGCGCCTGGCGGTCTCGAAGATGGCCAGCTCGCGCACCGTGTGCTGACTGTAGCGCGCGCCCATCACGCGCAGTGGCCGGGCATCGGACAGCAGCTTGACCAGCAGGGTGCGCCGATCGCCCTCGGGCAGCTTGCCGTAGTGGGGCTCGATGCGCGCCACCGCCAGCAGCTCGGCGATCACCGATTCGTGCTGGTCCGAACTCTGGCGCAGGTCGACCGTGGCGAGGTGGAAGCCGAACACCTCCACCGCGCGAATCAGCGGGTGTAGCCGCTGCTGCACCAGCGCGGCGCCGTGGTGGGCCAGCAGCGATGTCTCGATGACTCGCAGATCGGCCAGGAAATCCTCGGCCAGCAGGTAAGGATTTTGCGGCGCGATCGCGTGGCGAGCCGCATCGCCGCCGGTCAGATCCTTCAGCGTGGCGGCCAGGCGCGCATACATCCCCGCCAGCGCGCGCCGGTAGGGTTCGTCCAGCCGGTGCTCGCTGACATCGGGCGAGCTGTCGGCCAGTGCCCGCATCGGCGCCGTCAATTCCACGAGCATCGCCGACAACGAAAGCTCGCCGCCCAGGTAGTGCACTTCGGTCAGGTAGTGGCGAAGCGCCACTTCGCATTGCCGGCGCAGCGCGTACTCGAGCGTCTCGGCGCTGACGTTGGGGTTGCCATCGCGGTCGCCGCCGATCCACTGGCCCATCCGCAGGAAGCTGGCGACCGGGTGCTGGCCCAGTTCGCGTTCGAGCTCCGCGTAGATCTTGGGAATTTCGCGCAGGAAGGTGGCCTCGTAGTAGCTCAGCGCGTTTTCGATTTCATCGGCGACGGTGAGCTTGGTGAACCTCAGCAGCCGGGTCTGCCACAGCTGCAGCACCCGTGCCCGGATCTGGCCTTCGTTGGCCGCCAGCTCACGCGGCGCGAGCGCGTCCTTGGGCAGCGCCCGCGCCTTGATTTCGTCCCGGGCTGTCAGCAGGCTGGCGATGTCGCGCTCGGCGTCGAGAATGCTCTTGCGCTGCACTTCCGTCGGGTGGGCGGTGAGCACCGGCGACAGAAAGCTGTGCGCCAGCGTCTGGGATACCGCCTTGGCCCCGATGCCGGCCCAGCGCAGGCGCGCCAAGGCCACCTCGATGCTGCCTTCCTGGGTGTCGCCGGCCCGTTCGTGAATGGCGCGCCGGCGAATGTGGTGCCGATCCTCGGCCAGGTTGGCCAGGTGGCTGAAATACGTGAACGCGCGAATCACGCTCACCGTCTGCTGGCCCGAGAGCGATTTCAGCAGGGTCTTCAGCGCCTTGTCGGCCTCGTGATCGGCGTCGCGCCGGAACGCGACCGAGAGCTTGCGGATGCGCTCCACCAGCTCGAAGGCTTCCAGGCCTTCCTGTTCCCGGATCACATCGCCCAGGATGCGGCCCAAGAGGCGGATGTCTTCGACCAGCGGGCGTTCATTGTCCTTGGCTCGCCGTGAGGGCGATTCGGGGGCGCTCGGCATGGGGTCCTCTTGATTGTTTGGCGGGGGAGGGCTCAAACACTGCCGCGCGCTATGGCTGTTGCGGCTGTGCTTAATTTTTTGGCAGCGTGCATGCTAGCATCGACTACCCCCCAAGCATTACATACAGGTTTCGAGATTGACCAAGCTAGTGATTGCCACGCGCGAAAGCCGGTTGGCGCTTTGGCAGGCCGAACACGTCAAGGCCCGACTGGAGTTGCTTGGCCATCAGGTCTCCTTGCTCGGGATGACCACCCGCGGCGACCAGATCCTGGACCGGACCTTGAGCAAGGTAGGCGGCAAGGGCCTGTTCGTCAAGGAACTCGAGGCCGCTCTCGACGAGGGCCGGGCCGACATCGCGGTGCATTCGCTCAAGGATGTCCCGATGGACCTGCCCGAAGGGTTTGCGCTGGCCTGCGTCATGGAACGCGAGGATCCTCGCGACGCGCTGGTGTCCCCGCGCTTCGCCGGCCTGGATGAGTTGCCGCGCGGCGCCCGGGTCGGCACCTCCAGCCTGCGTCGCATGGTGCTGTTGCGCTCGCTGCGGCCCGACTTCACCATCGAACCCTTGCGCGGCAACCTCGACACGCGCCTGCGCAAACTGGATGAGGGCCAATACGACGCCATCGTCCTGGCCGCTGCCGGGCTCAAGCGCCTGGGGTTGGAGCAGCGCATCCGGCAGGTGTTCGAACCCGGGCAGATGCTGCCCTCCGCAGGGCAGGGCGCGCTGGGCATCGAGGTGAAGGCCGGCCGGACGGAACTCGTGCAGTTGCTGGCGCCGCTGGCGCATCAGGCCACCTGGCTGGCGGTGGCCGCCGAGCGTGCCGTGAGCCGCGCCATGGGCGGCAGTTGTTCGATGCCGCTGGCGGCCCACGCCACCTTCGCGGGCGAATACCTGCAGTTGCGCGCCGCCTGGGGCGACCCGGACGGGGCGGCAACCATCGTCAGCGCGCAATCGGCGGCAGCCGCGGCCGACCTGGATCAGGCGGAAAAGCTCGGGGCCGAGGTGGCGGCGCGCCTTCGTGCCGCCGGCGCTCATTGAGCGGGGCGGCCCTGTGCGTGTGATCGTGACTCGCCCGTCCAGCGAGGCCGGTCGCTGGGCCCTCGACCTGGCGCGCCAGGGCGTCGAAGTGGTGGCGCTGCCCCTGATCGAGATCCTGCCGCCGCCCCGGCCGCAGGACGTGGCTGCGGCCTGGCAGGCGCTGGCCGGCCGGCGCGCGGCCATGTTCGTCAGCGGCAATGCAGTTCGGAATTTCTTCGCCCAGCGTCCGGCCGGGGCCGTTTGGCCCGCTGCCACACGGGCCTGGGCCACCGGGGCCGGCACTCGCCAGGCCCTGCTGGATTCGGGCCTCGACCCGTCCCAAGTCGATGCGCCTGCGGCGCAGGCGGCCCAGTTCGATTCCGAGACGCTGTGGCAGCAGGTTGCAGGGCAAGTGGGAACGGGCGACCGCGTGCTGATCGTCCGCGGACAAGACCAGGCCACGGCCGGCATCGGGCGCCCGTGGCTGGCCGAGCAACTGGACGCGGCTGGCGTCGGCGTCGACACCGTGCTGGCCTATGTCAGGACTGCCCCTGCATTTACGGATCTGCAACGGCGCCAGGCGCGCGAGGCGGCGCACGGCGGCTGGGTCTGGCTGTTCGGCAGTTCGCAGGCCATCGTGAATCTGCAAGGCTGGTTGCCGGAGCAGAGCTGGTCGCAAGCCCGCGCCGTGGCGACGCATCCGCGCATCGCGCAGACCGCGCGTCAGGCCGGCTTCGGTGTTGTTTGCGAGTCACTGCCTTCCCTGGTCGCGGTGACGGCGGCCCTAGAATCATTTCGATGAGTTCCGAGTTCCAGAGTCCGCCCGATGCGCAGAGCCAGGTTCCTGTGCTGGAGGCGGCCGGCCCGGCTTCGGTGACCGGGGCGCCGGCACGCGAAGGCGTCCTGCTATCTCGTGGCGCGGTCTATGCATTCCTCGCGGTCGCGGTGCTGGCGCTGGGCGCCAGCCTGATGCTCTGGCAAAAGCTTTCCAACATCCAGGAGCAGCTGGCGCGGCAAAGCCAGGAGTCTGGCGCCAATGCGATCGAAGCGCGCACGCTGGCCCGGCAGGCGCAGGAACTGGTTCGCGAAATCGCCGCCCGGCAGTCCGTCATCGAGAATCGGCTGAGCGAGGTCGCCTTGCAGCGCTCGCAAGTCGAGGAGCTGGTGCAGAGCATGTCGCGCTCGCGCGACGAGAACATGGTGGTCGACATCGAGGCGGCGCTGCGGCTCGCCCAGCAGCAGGCCCAGCTGACCGGCAGCGTCGAGCCGCTGGTCGCCGCCCTGCGCAGCGCCGACCAGCGGCTGGAGCGCGCGGGCCAGCCCCGGCTGTCGCGTGTGCGAGCCGCCATCGCGCGCGACATCGACCGCATCAAGGCCTCCAGCGTGACGGATCTGCCGGGTTTGATGGCCAGGCTCGATGACGTCGCGCGCCAGATCGACGAGCTGCCGCTGGCCAATGCGCCGGCCAACGCCGTCGCCGCCCTGTCCGGCCGCCGCGCGGCGCCGGCTGCGCCGCAGCGCTGGTGGGAGAAGGTGCTGGCCGACATCCAGGCGGAAGCGCGCGGCCTGTTGCGCGTCAGCCGCATCGATCAGCCCGAGGCCGTGCTGGTGGCGCCCGACCAATCGTTTTTCCTGCGCGAAAACCTGAAGCTCAAGCTGCTCAATGCCCGCCTGGCGCTGCTGCTGCGGCAGACCGACTCGGCCCGCGCCGACGTGGCTGCCGCCGCCGCGGCGTTGCACAAGTACTTCGACCCGGCGGCCCGCAAGACCCAGGCCGCCGTCGCCCAGCTGCAGCAGGTGCAGAGCCAGCTGCGGGCAGTGGAGCTGCCGCGCATCGACGAGACGCTCGCCGTGCTGGCCACGGCGGCGGCAGGGCGCTGAAATGAAACGCCCCTACGCTCACTTCGTTCGCTGCCCCCCGAGGGGGCGCTCAGCGTCCTTCAGACGGCCGGGCGGCCGCTGGACCAAACGCCCCCACGCTCACTTCGTTCGCTGCCCCCCGAGGGGGCGCTCAGCGTCCTTCGGACGGCCGGGCGGCCGCTGGACCAAGCGCCCCCACGCTTACTTCGTTCGCTGCCCCCCGAGGGGGTGCTCAGCGTCCTTCGGGCGGCCGGGCGGTCGCTGATGCGCGCCGCACTTTGGCTCCTGGCCCTGTTCGGCGTCGCGGTCGCGGTGGCCCTGTTTGCCGGTAACAACCAGGGTTCGGTGACGCTGTTCTGGCCACCCTACCGTGTCGACCTTTCGCTGAACCTGGTGCTGTTGCTGCTGTTCGGCGCATTCGTCTTCATTCACGCCGCGCTGGGCGCGCTGGCCGCCTTGTTCGACCTGCCCCGCCAGGCCCTGCGCTGGCGTTCGCAGCAGAAAGAGCGGGCGATGCACGGGTCGCTGCTTGACAGCTTGTCGCACCTGCTGGCGGGCCGTTTCATCCGCGCCCGCAAATCGGCCGAACTGGCGTTGGGCCAGGAAAAATCCCTCAGCGAAAGCGCCCAGCAACCACCCAATGCGGCGCAGTTGCGTGCGCTGGCGCACCTGCTGGCAGCCGAGAGCGCGCAGGCCCTGCAGGACAAGTCGGCGCGCGAGGAGCACCTGCGGCTGGCCCTGGAGCAGACTGCTGCGCGCGAGGCCCAGGAAACGCGCGAAGGCGCCTTGATGCGGGCCGCCCGCTGGTCGCTGGACGAGCACGATCCCCAGGCCGCGATGCAATGGCTCAAGGGTCTGCCGCAAGGCGCTGCGCGCCGGACCCTGGCCTTGCGCATGAAGCTGAAGGCGGCGCGCCTGACGCACCGCAGCGCCGAAGCGCTGGAAACGGCCAGGCTGCTGGCCAAGCACCGCGCGTTCTCCAGCAGCGCGGCGCAGAGCATCGTGCGCGGCCTGGCCATCGACCTGCTCAATGGAGCGCACGACGTGGCGCAGCTGCAGCGCGCCTGGAGCACGCTGGAGCCCGCCGAGCGGCTGATGCCCGAGCTGGCGATTCATGCCGCCCAACGGCTCACGCTACTTGGCGGCGACGCGCACCTGGCGCGCGACTGGCTGCTGCCGGTGTGGGAGCGCCAGGCCAGCCTGGGCGACGGCTTGAAAGTCAAATTGGTGAATGCGCTGGAATCGGGGCTGGGCAGCATCGACGGCGCCTGGCTGGCGCGCATCGAGGCGGCCCAAACGGCCAATCCGCGCGAACCGGCCCTGCAGTACCTGGCCGGAATGGCCTGCATGAAGCGCCAGCTCTGGGGCAAGGCGCAGCAGCTGATGAGTCAAGCCGCCGTGAGCTTGCAGGATCCGCAGCTGCACCGCAGCGCCTGGCGGTGCCTGGCGCTGCTGGCCGAGGAGCGCGGCGACGCCGAGGCCGCGGCCCAGGCCTGGAAGCGCGCGGCGAGCGACTGACGCGCAATAAAAAAGCGCGGCCGGGGCCGCGCTTTTTTTTTCAGGCCGTCAGGCGACGGCGCTTACTGCAGCGGCAGATTGCCCTGCTCGAACGGCAGCTTGGTTTCGCGCAGATCGCGCTTGGTTTCCACCAGCACCAGCGGGCCTTCATTGACAACGATGGCGGGCGGGCGTTCACGCGGCACATGGGCCGGGCGGGGTTCCGCAGCGATCGCCGCCTGGACGGCCGCAATCTTCTCCGAGTCCGAGTTCACCCATTGCAGGCCCGAACCTTCGGCCACCTGCGCCAGGTCGCTCACCGGCAGCTCGAACGGCCGGACCTTGGGCACATGCTGCACCGGCGCCTCGGCGGCTGCCGGCCGGGGCGCGGCTTCGCGCGGTGCGGGGGCGCTTGCTGCCTGCGGTGCCGTGGGCGCCAGGGGCTCGGCCGGCGCTACCGTCGTGTGCACAGGCGAAGGCACGTGGCCGGCGTCAGCGCCCGGGGCATCGTCGGTGACGAAGCCGGTGGGATAGCGCGGTGTGCGCTCCTCGGGCATCGCATCGGCTGCGGTCGGCGCCGCGGAAGCAGCGTCGCTGTTGGCCACAGCGCCTTCCTCGCGCGGCTGGCGCTCGCCGCGTTCGCGCCGGTCACGGCCATAGCGGTCGCGTGAACGGCGGTCGCGGCGCTCTTCGCCTTCGGCCTCGCTTCGGCCCCCATCCTGGTGCGTGTGCGACTCGAGCACCGCGTCTGCGGCGGGGGCCTGCTGGTCGCCGAAGTCGGCGACGGTGCCCACGGAACCCGCTGCCCCGGCCAGCGCTGCGGCCTCGGTTGCTTCGCCGGCAGGTGTCTCGCCGCGCGGGCCCCGATCATCGCGGCGCTCGCCACGGGGGCGGCGCTCGCCACCCCGCTCACCGCGTTCCCGGCGACCCTCGCCGCGCTCGCCACCTCGTTCGCCGCGCGGCGGCCGGTCCTGGCGCTGCTCGGCCGTCACGCCTTCGGCGCCGGCGTGAACCGGAGTCGCGCCTGCGTCGGCACCCGTTCGGGCATCCCCATCGCGCCGCTCACGCGGGCCATGGCGATCGCCACGGCCTTCGCGCGGCTCGCGAGCTTCACGCGGCTCGCGGGCTTCGCGCGGCTCACGCCCCTCGCGGGCTTCTCGAGCTTCACGCGGCTCGCGGTCCCCGCGGGCGTCGCCTCTTTCCTGGCGCTCGCCACGGCGCTGCTCGCCGTCGCGCTGGCGACCGGCTTCCGGGCCGCGGGCCGACTGGCCTTCTGCGCCTTCAGCGGCCACCCGTTCGCGGCGTGGCTCGCCGTCGCGGCTGCGGCCGTCGCCACGGCGGCCGCCTTGGCGCTCGCCATCGCGTCCGCCGCGTCCATCGCCCCTGCCGCCACGGCGTCCGTCGCCACGGCCTTCGCCGCGTCCGTCACCGCGTCCGTCACCGCGGCCTTCGCGGCGCTCATCCTTCCTGGGTTCCACGGCGGGCGCGGCGGCGGGCGCGGGCGCAGCCACCGGTGCCAGGCCGAACAAGCCCTTGATCCACGAGGTGAAGCCGCTCTCGGCCGCAGCCGGCGCCGGTGCCGGCGCGGGTGCCCGCGTGGCAGGCGCGGGCGCCTTGGCCACCGGCTCGGTCTTGACCGGCTCCGGCTTCGGCACGGCAATGGGTGCCGGTGCGTCCGGCAACACGCCCTTGATCACCGGCTCCTGCTTGTTGGCGCGTTCGTGCGTGCGACGGGTCACGGTGGTCGGGTCCTCGATCTCCTCGGCCATGTGGTAGCTGGCCTGCAGGTTGTCCAGGCGCGGATCGTCGTGCTTCAGGCGCTCCAGCCGGTAGTTCGGCGTTTCCAGCGTCTTGTTGGGCACCATGATCACGTTCAGCCGCTGCTTGAGCTCGATCTTGGCAATTTCGGTGCGCTTCTCGTTCAGGAGGAACGAAGCCACTTCCACCGGCACTTGCACATGAACGGCGGCGGTGCCGTCCTTCATCGACTCTTCCTGGATGATCCGCAGGATCTGCAGGGCCGAACTCTCGGTATCGCGGATGTGGCCGTGGCCGCCGCAGCGCGGGCAGGGCACTGAGGCGCCTTCGGACAGCGCCGGGCGCAGGCGCTGGCGGCTCATCTCCATCAGGCCGAACTTGCTGATGGTGCCGAACTGGACGCGGGCGCGGTCCTGGCGCAGCGCGTCGCGCAGCCGGTTTTCCACTTCGCGTCGGTTCTTCGACTCTTCCATGTCGATGAAGTCGATCACGATCAGTCCGCCCAGGTCGCGCAGGCGCATCTGGCGCGCCACCTCGTCGGCGGCTTCGAGGTTGGTGCGGGTCGCGGTTTCCTCGATGTCGCCGCCCTTGATGGCGCGCGCCGAGTTGACGTCGATCGACACCAGGGCTTCGGTGTGGTCGATCACCACCACGCCGCCGGACGGCAGCTTGACCTCACGGGCATAGGCCGACTCGATCTGGTGCTCGATCTGGAAGCGTGAGAACAGCGGCGCGTCGTCGCGGTAGCGCTTCACGCGGGCGGCGTGCTCGGGCATCACGTGGGCCATGAACTGCTGGGCCTGCTCGTAGATGTCGTCGGTGTCGATCAGGATGTCGCCGATATCGTGGTTGAAGTAGTCGCGGATCGCGCGAATCACCAGCGAGGATTCCTGGTAGATCAGGAAGGCGCCCTTGCCGCCCTTGGAGGCGCCGTCGATCGCGTTCCAGAGCTTGAGCAGGTAGTTCAGGTCCCACTGCAGTTCCGGTGCGCTGCGGCCGATGCCGGCGGTGCGGGCGATGATGGACATGCCGTTGGGGTATTCCAACTGGTCCATGTTCTCCTTCAACTCGGCCCGGTCGTCGCCTTCGATGCGGCGGCTGACGCCGCCGCCGCGCGGGTTGTTCGGCATCAGCACCACATAGCGGCCGGCCAGCGACACGAAGGTGGTGAGCGCCGCGCCCTTGTTGCCGCGCTCTTCCTTCTCGACCTGGACCAGCAGTTCCTGGCCTTCCCGGATGGCGTCGCTGATGCGGGCCTGGGAGACCGACACGCCCTGGGCGAAGTAGGACTTGGAGATTTCCTTGAACGGCAGGAAGCCGTGGCGGTCTTCGCCGTAGTCGACGAAGCAGGCCTCGAGCGATGGCTCGACCCGCGTCACCACGGCCTTGTAGATGTTGCCCTTGCGCTGTTCGCGCCCTTCGATCTCGATTTCGTAGTCGAGGAGTTTTTGTCCATCGACGATGGCCAGCCGGCGTTCTTCCGCTTGCGTGGCGTTGATCAGCATCCGCTTCATAGCGTTACCTTCTTCTTTCTTCCAGTCAGTCGGGCGGCTCGGATCGCCTTGCAATCCTGTGGCCTGCCCGCGCGACAACAAAGACCCCCACAGGAGTCAACGATGCCCGCAGACGCTTCGAAACGGATGGAATTGCCGGAATGCGACGCGGCTGCCGAGAACTAGCTCAGCGGGCGTGGCAATGGCGCGTGGATGGGGGCGAGGGACGGCGGGCCCGAACGGGGGCGCCGGGTTGCCACACGGGGTGTGGCGTGAAGAGCCCGCGGAGCGCGGGCTATTGGCGATGACAGGCCTTCGGCAGGGGCTGTAAGCCACCGCCAGCAGGCCAAGAGGATCGCCATCAACACAGGGGTTCTCGCTTTGATCCGCCCGCCAGATTCTGGCGGACTGGTATTCCGTATCAGTGTTTCAAAGTGCCGGCTTCCCGCCGCCTTGGCGGGCCATTGCCGGCATCTGGCCGGCAATCTGCGCGCAAGGGAAACGGGGGCATCGACCTTCCAGCGTGGCCGGTGGCAGTGCGTGGACTAAACTCCAAGGCAAATCAACCACTTACAGCGTTACGCTAGTGAAACACATTATAGGGGGCGGCGCGCACCCTGCAAGCGGGCAGGTTAAATTAGTGGAGGTGGACGAGGAGTCCGCCGGCCAGCGGCTCGACAATTACCTGATCCGCCAGCTGAAAGGCGTTCCCAAGACGCATGTGTACCGCATCATCCGCAGCGGCGAAGTGCGGCTCAACAAGGGCAGGGCGGGCGCCGACACGCGGGTCGCTGCCGGGGATGTGGTTCGCCTGCCGCCCGTGCGGGTTTCCGAAAAAATGGCGGAAAAGCTGGAAAAACCGGCTCCGGCCCGGGACTTTCCGGTGCTGTTCGAGGATGAGCACCTGGTCGCCATCGACAAGCCGGCCGGCGTGGCGGTGCATGGCGGCAGCGGCGTCAGCTTCGGCGTGATCGAGCAGATGCGGCAAGCCAGGCCCCAGGCCCGGCTGCTGGAACTGGTGCACCGG
>JAKFEZ010000311.1:0-2531 GCA_036675435.1 Ramlibacter sp.
ACCCTTTTAGCAGGACCGCAACGCTGCGCGGGGCTCACCACTTCCTTGCAATGCTGGAACGCTTCGGCCCGGATGCCGGTGGTGGTGTGATAGGGGGCAAAGCACTCCTGGCTCCTGAAGTACTCCTGCCACAGCGCCTCGCATTCGGTCGGCGTCGGCTTGGCGGCGTCCTGGTTGCTCGAGGCGGATGCCGAAGATGCTTTGGCTGCGGCCGGGGCGATTTGCTGGACGCGCGAGGGGCCGCCGCTGTGCGCCAGGCCCGCAGCGAGCAGGAGCAATAGGGCGGCAGAGGTTTTCATACGCACACTATAGCGACGGTGCCGGCGCCGTAGCACCCTTGGCGTATCGCGGCTCAGCTGGACAGTGGCGGCGGTACAGGTTCATGCGGGCGCTACCACTGGCCCACCAGCCCGGCCGCGCGCGTGGATGGTTTTCCGAAATGCGCGGCGACAAAATCGACGAAGGCGCGCACCCGCCCCGATTCCTGGTGGCGCTGCGGATACACGGCATGGATATCGGCGGGCGTCGTCTGCCAGTTCTCCAGCACCTGCCGCAGCCGGCCGCTGCGAAGGTAGCGCGCGACATCCCACTCGGCCCGCATGACGATGCCGTGCCCTGCCAGTGCCCAGCCCACCGCGATCTCGCCGTCGTTGGTGCTCAAGGGGCCGCGCACCTTCACCGCTTCGGTGCGCTTGCCGGAACCGAGGCGCCACACGCCATACGCCTGGTCACCCTGCCGGATGCCGATGCAGCTGTGTTGCGCCAGGTCATGGGGCGATTTCGGCGTGCCCTGGCGCGCCAGGTAGGCCGGCGATGCGCACAGCAGCCGGCGATTGGGCGCGACCAGGCGCGCGATCACCCGCGCATCGGGGGGCTCACCGAAGCGCAGGCAGACGTCGAACGCGTCTTCGCCCAGCGCGGGCGGATCCACGGTCAGCTGCAACTGGACCTGCACCTCCGGGTATTGCCGCACGAACTGGGAAATCAGCGGCGCGATGTGGCTGCGCCCGAAGCCCAGCGTCGTGTTCACCCGCAACAAGCCACGCGGCGCCGACACCGCGCTGGCCACCAGCCGCTCCATGTCGTCGATGTCGGACAGGATGCGGCGGGCATGGGCCAGGTACAGCTCGCCTTCGCTGGTCAGGCTGACGCGCCGCGTGGTGCGGGCCAGCAGCGCGACGCCCAGTCGCGCCTCCATCTGGGCCAGCCGCTTGCTCACGGCTGCGGTGGACAGATCGAGTTCGCGGGCGGCGGCCGAGAGGCTGCCACAGCGCGCCAGCAGGCTGAAGAACGCCATCTCGGACGGGGCGGAAACAGTGGCGGTCATTGTTGAATATCAGTTGACAATGAGATTACTTTAACGGCCGCTTTTTCTCAGTGCAAACGGTAGATTCGATCCACTCATTCCGTATGGAGACCCCTTTCCCATGAAGAGCTACAGGATCGCCTGCATTCCCGGCGACGGCATCGGCAAGGAGGTGGTTCCTGCCGGCCAGGCGGTGCTGCAGGCCCTGGCCGAAGCGCAGGGCGGCTTTCGTTTCGAGTTCAGCGAGTTCGGCTGGGGCGGCGACTGGTTCCGTGCCCACGGCGAGATGATGCCCGCCGACGGGCTGGACGCGTTGCGCGGCATGGACGCCATCCTGTTCGGCTCGGCCGGCGACCCGCATATTCCCGACCACGTGACGCTCTGGGGCCTGCGCCTGAAGATCTGCCAGGGCTTCGACCAGTACGCCAATGTGCGGCCGACGCGTATCCTGCCGGGCATCGACGCGCCGCTCAAGCGCTGCAAGCCCGACGATCTGGACTGGGTGATCGTGCGCGAGAACTCCGAGGGCGAATACGCGGGCGTCGGCGGGCGCGCGCACCAGGGCCACCCGATCGAAGTGGCCACCGACGTCAGCATGATGACGCGAGTCGGCGTCGAGCGGATCATGCGCTACGCCTTCGGGCTGGCCCGCTCGCGGCCGCGCAAGCTGCTCACGGTGGTCACCAAGTCGAACGCGCAGCGCCACGCCATGGTGATGTGGGACGAGATCGCGGTGCAGGTGGCGCGGGAATTTCCGGACGTGACCTGGGACAAGGAACTGGTCGACGCCTGCACCGCGCGCATGGTGAATCGCCCGGCGTCGCTCGACACACTGGTCGCCACCAACCTGCACGCCGACATCCTGAGCGACCTAGCGGCGGCGCTGGCGGGCAGCCTGGGCATCGCGCCCACCGGCAACATCGATCCCGAGCGGCGCTATCCGTCGATGTTCGAGCCGATCCACGGATCGGCCTTCGACATCATGGGCAAAGGCCTGGCGAATCCGGTGGGCACGTTCTGGAGTTGCGTCATGCTGCTCGACCATATCGGCGAGCCGCAGGCGGCGCAGAAGCTGATGCGGGCGATCGAAACCGTCACGGCGAACCCGAAACTGCACACCAAAGACCTCGGCGGTTCGGCCGGCACCCAGGAAGTTACCAATGCCGTGCTCGAACTGCTTGCCCAGAATCCAGCCATCCCACCAAGGAGAGTAAGCGCATGAAAA
>JAKFEZ010000293.1:0-2522 GCA_036675435.1 Ramlibacter sp.
GCGCAAGGAGGAACACGAGCGGCGCGAGGAAATCCGTTACGAGCCCGCCAAGGCCCCCAGGCGTAGCGGCCACGATCGCCGCAACAAGCACACCGGTTGGGACGGCGGATCGACGATTTGAACTAGCCTCCTGGAAAAGTGCTTCATGAAAAAGGCGAAGCCGATGGCTTCGCCTTTTTCGTTTCAAGCCCGCCTGCAATTCAGCAGCAGCGGAATCCGTTCCTCCCGCCGAAGCGGGCCTCCTGCCGCTCCCGGAAAAAGGTCTTGTAGTCCATCACTTCCCGGTCAGGGTGCTTCTCCAGCATGTGCCGCACGTAGTTGTCATAGTCCGGCACCCCGCAGCACAGGCGTGCGGTCTGCACCAGCCTTCGCCACACCAACTTGTGGGTGGCGAAGTAATCCAGCGGGACCAGCTGGCCGGCCATCAGAGGTAGGACTTCTGCTGTTCGGGCGTCAGCGCCACGTACGCCGTTTCGCGGTCGGTTCGCGCACTGCCTTCGCGGGCCTTGCGGATCGCCACGATCGAGTAGAACAGCACGCTCAACACCACCAGCAGGAACAACGCGGTCAGTCCGGCGTTGACATAATTGTTGAACATGATCTGGCTCATGCCGGCGAAGTCCTTGGACGGTGCGATCAGCTCCCCGCGGGCGATGGCGTCGCGGTACTTGTTGGCCTGGGCAAGGAAGCCCACCGCCGGGTTGGCGTCGAAGATCTTGATCCAGCCGGCGTAGGTCGTGCACACCAGCAGCCAGACGGTCGGGATGATCGATACCCAGGCGTAGCGCTCTTTCTTCATCTTGAACAGCACCACCGTGCACAGCATCAGCGCGATGCCGGCCAGCATCTGGTTGGCGATGCCGAACAGCGGCCACAGCATGTTGATGCCACCCAGCGGGTCGTTCACGCCCTGGTACAGGAAGTAGCCCCACAGCGCCACGCAGCCGGCGGTGGCCAGCAGGTTCGGGCCCCAGGACTCGGTCTTGCGCATGACCGGCACGAAGTTGCCGAGCAGGTCCTGCAGCATGAAGCGGCCCGCGCGGGTGCCGGCGTCGACCGCGGTGAGGATGAACAGCGCCTCGAACAGGATCGCGAAGTGGTACCAGAACGCCATCATGCCTTCGCCCGGGATCACCGCGTGGAAGATCTGCGCGATGCCGACCGCCAGCGTAGGCGCGCCGCCGGCGCGCGACAGGATCGAATTCTCGCCGATATCGGCCGCGGTGGCAGCGAGCACGTCAGGCGTAACCACGAAGCCCCAGTTGGAGATGACCTGGGCGGCGTTGGCCGGGTCGGTGCCGATCACCGCCGCCGGGCTGTTCATCGCGAAGTAGACCCCGGGATCGATGATCGAGGCGGCGACCATGGCCATGATCGCCACGAACGATTCCATCAGCATGCCGCCATAACCGATGTAGCGCGCATGGCCCTCGCTGGCCAGCAGCTTGGGCGTGGTGCCCGAGCTGATCAGGGCGTGGAAACCGGAGACCGCGCCGCAGGCGATGGTGATGAACAGGAACGGGAACATCGAACCCTTCCACACCGGGCCGGTGCCGTCGGTGAACTGGGTCAGCGCCGGCATCTTCAATTCCGGCATCACGATCAGGATGCCGATCGCCAGGCCGACGATGGTGCCGATCTTGAGGAAGGTGGACAGGTAGTCGCGTGGCGCCAGCAGCAGCCACACAGGCAGCACCGCGGCGACGAAGCCGTAGCCGATCAACATCCAGGTGATCTGGGTGCCGGTGAAGGTGAATGCCGGCCCCCAGGTCGGGTGGGCGGCGACATCGCCGCCGAACCAGATCGCCGCCAGCAGCAGCACGATGCCCACCACCGAGATCTCGCCGATCTTGCCGGGCCGGATGTAGCGCATGTAGATGCCCATGAAGATTGCGATCGGGATGGTCGCGATCACCGTGAACATGCCCCAAGGGCTCTCGGCCAGCGCCTTGACCACGATCATCGCCAATACCGCGAGGATGATGATCATGATCAGGAAGGCGCCGAAGAGCGCGATGGTGCCGGGCACCTGGCCCATCTCCTCGCGCACCAGGTCGCCGAGCGAGCGGGCGTCGCGGCGGCTGGAGATCACCAGCACCATGAAGTCCTGCACGGCGCCGGCGAGCACCACGCCCGCGATCAGCCAAAGCGTGCCGGGCAGGTAGCCCATCTGCGCGGCCAGGACCGGACCGACCAGGGGGCCGGCGCCGGCGATCGCGGCGAAGTGGTGGCCGAACAGCACGTGCTTGTTGGTGGGCACGAAGTCGAGGCCGTCGTTGCGCAGCACCGCCGGGGTGGCCCGCGTCGAGTCGAGCCCGAGCACCTTGTCGGCGATGAACAGGCCGTAGTAGCGGTAGGCGACCAGGTAGATCGACACCGCCGCGGCCACGATCCACAGTGCGTTGATCTGTTCGCCACGGCGCAGGGCGATGGTGCCCAGGCAGAATGCGCCGAGCAGGGCGAGCGCGCCCCAGGCCAGCTTCGAGAAACCCTTCATGCGTACCCCTCCGGTCGAGTCGGGG